>JAPLUF010000003.1 GCA_026397755.1 Verrucomicrobiota bacterium | reverse complement strand
CTGACAGACAGACTGCACCTGGCCTATTGCACCAATATCCATCGGGGGGAGAATTGGATGGAAACCTTCGCAGGTCTGGAGCAGCACACCCGAGCGGTACAAGCCCGGGTCTCCTCGGGTCGACCCTACGCCATCGGACTTCGACTGAGCGACCGCGCCTCTCGGGAGCTCATAGAACCGGGCACCTTCCGGGCCTTTCAAGAATGGCTGAAACGCAACAATGCCTACGTCTTTACCATCAACGGGTTCCCTTATGGCCAGTTCCACGGGCAAAGGGTGAAGGAACAAGTCTATGCCCCGGACTGGTCGCAGCCCGAGCGCTTAGACTACACTCGAAGACTCTTCCGAATCCTCGCCGACCTCCTGCCGCCGGGAGTGTCCGGCAGCGTCAGTACCGTGCCGGTGTCGTACAAAGCCTTTCGACGCTCACCCGATGATGATCAACGCGCCTTGCTGCAGCTCTGGGAGTGCGTGGATTTTCTCGATGAGCTCTCCCGGCAATCTGGCCATGATCTGCATCTGGGACTCGAACCCGAGCCGCTGTGCACCCTCGAGACCACCAGCGAATGCGTGAGTTATTTCAATCGACTGCGAGCCCTGCGCCCCGGAGATCGACGCATTGATCGTCATCTGGGTGTCAACTACGACTGCTGCCATCTGGCCATCGAGTACGAGGCCCCGGACGAGGCCTTGGCACGGTTGCAGTCTGCGGGCATCCGGTTGAGCAAGATCCATCTGAGCAACGCACTCAGCGTACGTCCGACGACTGAGATCCGCCAATCGCTCCAGGCCTTCGCCGAAGACATTTATTTCCATCAGGTCATCGAACGACGGGCCGACGGCACCCTCATCCGGCATACTGATCTCCACGACGCACTGGCCACCCCGGCACCCGCTCCGGGAATTCCCCTGCCCGAGTGGCGGATCCATTTCCACATCCCGCTGCACTCGGCGCCCCAAGGGGGATTCGATACCACAGCCGACCACTTGATTGGAGTCTTGGATGCGGTCAAGGCACAGCCCGAGCTCTGTCAGCATTTTGAAATGGAGACCTACACCTGGGAGGTTATGCCTGCTGCCATGAAGCAGCGCGATGTCGTGGACCAATTGGTGAACGAGTACGCTTGGACCCTCGCCCGCTTTGCCGAGCGCGGATTCCACCCGGTGGATTAAACCCAAGGCGCGGCTGTTCCCCAAGAACCGTCACCGCAGCGGAGCCCCCGACGGACCGACGCGCCGAATGACTCCGACTTCACAGCCCTACCATGCAGCGCAAAATGTCGGCCTGATTAAATTCTGATCGTTCGAAGTGGCCCGCCACACGACCGGCCCTCATCACCAGCAACCGACGACTCAGCCCCATGACTTCGGGCAGTTCGCTGGAAATCAACAGAATGGCCATCCCGTCGCAGGCCAACTGATCGAGCAATCGGTGGATCTCGGCCTTGGCCCCGACATCGACACCCCGGGTTGGCTCATCCACCACCAGGACCCGACACTCGCGGGCCAGCCATTTGGCCAAGGCGATCTTTTGTTGGTTCCCGCCACTCAAGCCCGCAATAGGGACCTCAATGGAAGGCGCTTTAACCCGCAACCGGCGGAACAACCCTTCGATCTGCTCCCGCTCACGGCGGCGATCCATCCAGCCCCAGTGGGACCAACGTCGGAGGACTGCCAGCGAACCGTTCTCACGGCAGTTGAGCCCCAGCACCAAACCCTGTCGCTTGCGATCCTCCGGCAGCAGACCAACCCCGGCCTCCATAGCAGATGCCACGTCGCCTCGGGGGATCACTCGTCCATCCACTGAAACCGTTCCGGTTCGCCTCGGATCCAACCCGAAAATAGCCTGAGCCACTTCGCTGCGACCGGCTCCCACCAACCCGGCAATCCCAAGAATCTCTCCACGCCGCAAACTCAAGCTCACATCCTGGAAGCGGTGAGGCGACGAGAGTCGATCCACCTCCATCACCGGATCCCCCAACGCGTGGCGAAGATGGACCGGCTTCGGATGATCGACCGATCGCCCCACCATCTGTCGAACCAGGCGATCTTGGTCAGAATGGGCCGCAGCCTCGGTCGCAACATGGTGGCCATCTCGAAGCACCGTGATCGTGTCGCACAGACGGAAAATCTCCTCCATGCGATGGGAGACATAAACCACCGTGAACCTCCGACGCTTGAGGTCGGCCAGCAGAGCGAAGAGGCGCTCGCTCTCCACCGCTGAGAGCGAACTAGTGGGTTCGTCAAAAACCAAGATCCGGGCCCCGGTGCCGACGGCGGCGGCAATTTGGAGGAGTTGTTCCTGGCCGGTGGTCAATTCGCCAACGAGCCGATCCACCTCTTCATCGAAGCCCACTTCCGAAAGCAGACGACGAGCCGTGTCGCGCATGGCCTCCCGATCGACCCAACCCCGTCGGTGCGGCCAACTCCCCAGACACAAGTTCTCGGCGATAGAAAGCTCAGGGCAAAATGCCAGTTCTTGGTGGACCATGGCGATACCCAGAGCCCGCGCCTCACCGGGATTCCGGGGAGAGATGCGAACGCCCCTCAGGCTAATCTCGCCCCCATCCGCCACATCGATGCCGGCCAAAATTTTTCCCAAGGTGCTCTTGCCAGCACCATTCTCACCCATGAGAGCGTGACAGCTGCCCTCGGCCACGGAAAACGATATCTCCGACAGAGCTTGAACCCCTGGATACGCCTTAGAGATCGCGTGGAACGACAGGAACGCCATGGTGGAGCCCGAAGGCGAAACTATCTCAGAGGATCACTCGTGGTCAGGGCCGACTGCAGGTCGCCGGTCAACTCACATCGGCTGGCCATGTGGCGAGTGCGATAGACGATCTTACCGCTGGCGGCGCGCTGAACCCAGTGGCCGTAGCGGGCTCCCAGCTCTAGGGCTCGCTTGAGCTGTTTATCGCTCTTGGTCGGAGTCAGGCTGTACTCCACCAAACGACCGATCTGGCGCAATTGCTGAACCAGATGCAACGACTCGGCACGGAGGGTTTCGTCTTCAACGATCACTACGCAGTCCAACCCATCATTAAAGGAGGGCAGCTTGCCTCGGGCCTTGAGCAGTTCGAGCAAGACCACATCACCCATGCCGAAACCCAACGCAGGCAAGTCGACCTTGCCGTGGCTCAGCAGCTTGACCAGCTGATCGTACCGGCCACCGCCAGCGATGGCCCGGAATTCCCCCTTCCGGTCAAACGCCTCGAAAACCACCCCTGTGTAATAAGCCAGACCACGGATCACATTGTAGTCTACATCGACATAATCGCGGAGCCCCCGGGCGGAGAGATTGTCGAGCACCGCCTGCAATTCGGGAGTCGGCACTCCGGCCTCAATAAAACTCCGAACATCCGCCACATTCGGTTTCTCGCGCTCAATCTTGTCGATGACCTGATAGAACTCGTAGGCCCGGGCGGGATCACCCTGACGCGATTCGTAGAAACGCTGCCACGCCTGCCGGCTGCTCAATCGAACCACCACATCTTGGGAGTCCAGCCCGAGGCGGCGCAGGACATCGATGAGCAGGGCGATGATCTCGGCGTCCGCAGCGACATCGGCCTCGCCGAAGATGTCGCAGTTCAACTGGAAGTGTTCCCGAAGACGGCCGCGCTGCTGCTTCTCGTAGCGGAAGAGTTGCGGCATCGAGAACCATTTGATCGGTTTTTTATAGGCCCGTTCCGCCGCGGCAATCATCCGAGCCACCGTCGGTGTCATTTCCGGACGCATCGACACGGCCCGGTCGCCCTTGTCCACGAAGTTGAACAACTGGCCCACGATCTCGGCCCCGGATTTAGCCGTATAGAGTTCGAGGGGCTCCAGCGGAGGCCCATCATATTCTCGAAATCCGTAGCAGCGTGCGGTATGCCGCCAGGCGTCGAAGAGGTGATTGCGCGCATCGCAGGACCAAGCGTCCTTCAGAGGCAGCGGCTCGGGATAAAATTCGCGGAAACCGGGGAGGCATTCCATGTTGGGCGAATGAAACCGCAGCGCCTCCCCCACGGCAAGGCGCCGATTGACAACGACCCCGGTCTTGGGCTTGACCACTTCGCTCTGTTCAGGCCACTTTATCACATCGTCATGAGCGAAACGCACCCCGTAGTATCTGTAGTAGTAGGTGGCCGACCGGCCGCCGATGGGACTTGTCGTAACGCTTGACACAGCTTTCACAAGAACCCACGGCCGGAGACGGTCGTGGGTTTTTCGTTCCAAACAGGGAAATTCACGACTACCGGCCAAGAACAAGGAAACATCATATGAGCACGGCCACCCCGACGCAGAGCAATCAAACCAATAGCAATAAAGACATCGGACCCCTGATGTTCGGGCGCGACATCTTTGTCGAAGCACTGGAGCGCGAGGGCTGCGAGGTCATCTTCGCCTACCCCGGCGGCGCGAGCATGGAGATCCACCAGTCGCTGACGAAGTCGAAGATCCGCACCATCCTGCCCCGTCACGAACAAGGCGGAAGCTTCGCTGCCGAAGGCTACGCCCGGGCCACCGGCCGGGCCGGCGTGTGCATGGCAACCAGCGGTCCCGGCGCGACCAATCTGGTGACAGCCATCGCCGACGCCTATGTCGATTCCTGTCCCCTGATCGCCATCACCGGCCAGGTGGCCCAGTCGATGATTGGGCGCGGTGCCTTCCAGGAAACGGACATGATTGGCGTGACGCTGCCGATCGTGAAGCACTCCTATCTGATCACGGATATCAATGCTATCCCGCGGATCGTAAAGGAAGCCTTCTACATTGCTCAGAGTGGTCGCCCCGGACCCGTGGTCCTCGACTTCCCTAAGAATGTGCAGCAGCAGAAGGCCCGCCCCGTGTGGCCTACTCTGGATGAGGTTAAGGCCGGCTTGCGCGGATACACCGACCGGGTGGCCGCCGACGAGTTGGCGTTGAATGAAATTATCGGACTCATCGAGAAGTCCGAACGACCGGTGATTTATAGCGGTGGTGGCATCATCACAGCCGGAGCCTCGCTCGAGCTGCTGCAATTCGCTGAATCCGCCCAAATCCCGCTGACGACCACGCTGATGGGTATCGGTGGTTTCCCCGAGGAGCACCCGCTGTCCCTGCGTTGGTTGGGCATGCACGGAGCCGCCTTCGCCAATTGGGCAGTCAATGGAGAGTACGTCCATCGTAAGGATCCGTCCGAGCCGATGGTGAAACTCAAGGACGGGTGCGATTTGCTGCTGGCCTTCGGCGTCCGCTTTGATGACCGCGTGACGGGGGCCTTTAGCGAATTCGCCAAGGGAGCCACCATCGTTCACCTAGACATCGACCCCTCCGAGCACCACAAGAATAAGCGCGCCAACCTGGCCATCCATGGTGACCTCAAGGACGCCTTGCAGCGCATGAACGCGCTCATCGCCCAACGCAAGGGCATCCAGAAGACCTTCCCCGCCTGGCACAGCCAAGTGGCCGAGTGGAAGGCCAAGGCTCCGTTCCGCTACACGACCGAGGGACAAATCATCGATTCTGCCCATATCAAGCCGTTCGAGAAGGACGGCGAGGAGTTCATCCTGCCCCAGATGGTCATCGAGGAACTGTGGCGTCTCACGAAGGGTGAGGCGATTATCACCACCGGCGTCGGCCAGCACCAGATGTGGGCCGGTCAGTGGTACAAGTACAAGTTCCCCCGCCAGTTCATCACCAGCGCCGGTCTCGGTTCCATGGGTTACGGTTACCCAGCGGCCCTAGGCGCCAAGGTGGCACGGCCCGACAAGCAGGTCATCGACATTGATGGCGACGGATCCTTCCTGATGAACATTCAGGAACTGGCCACCGCCCACGTCGAGAAGATCGCCGCCAAGGCCATCGTGCTGAACAATCAGCACTTGGGAATGGTGGTCCAATGGGAGGACAACTTCTTCGACGGCAACCGAGGTCACACCTATCTAGGCAACCCGGACAATCGATCCGGCATCTACCCCGATTACGTTAAGGTGTGCACCAGCTTCGGTGTCCCCTGCGAACGCGTGGTGTACCGCAAGGACCTGCGCGCCGCCCTCGAGCGAATGCTGGCCGCTGAAACCCCCTATGTGCTGGATGTCATCACGCCCTACACGGAGCACGTGCTGCCATTCATCCCGGCCGGCCGCACCGTTGCCGACATGCGCTGGTAGACCCTCGAACTGCAACAGCAGCAATCATCGATCAGACCGGAACCCTAAGGTTTCGGTCTTTTCTTTTTATGGGTCTCCCCAGCCCGCGTTCCAGCCCGCCGGAGGCTGAAGATCTCGACCGCCTCAATTTCCTAATTTGAAATGAAATTGGATTGAATTGTCTCTAGGCGCGACCCGTCAGGAAACATTAGGATTCAGTTCTGAACTGCATGAGACTCTCGTTAACATCCACCGCTCGTCGCGTCCGCAAAGCCGCAGGCTTCACGCTCATCGAAATTCTATTGGTCATCGTCATCATCCTGCTTTTGGCGGGTGCCTTGGTGGTGTTTGTGCTGCCGCAGCAAGAAGGCGCAGAGAAAAATACCACCCGGCTGTTGCTCAACAACCTCTCCAGCGCTTTGGACACCTACCGATTGAACCTCGGTCACTACCCGAGCGAGCAAGAAGGCGGGCTCAATGCGCTGCTCACCAAGCCCACTTTCGAAAACGAGCGCCAAGGAGAGAAATGGCAAGGCCCCTACTTGAAGCCGGGTACCCGTCTGGATGATCCGTGGGGGTTTCCTCTGCGCTATGAAATAGTGGATCGTTCGCAAGCCGCCGACGGCGCCAAGTCTGCCCTACCCTACAAGCTCTCTTCCGTGGGACCCGATGGTCAACCGGACAATGACGACGACATCAAGCTGGCCACCGAATCCGACACCTCGGGTGCAGGCGGTGCCAATGCTGGCGGCAACACGGGTAGTTCGACCAAATAATCGAGTCGATGACGTTTGCACCCTTCCATTCTCGGTCTCGGCACGGCGGCTTCACTCTGGTGGAGCTGCTCTTGGCCGTCACCTTGCTGGCCGGGTTGATGGGCGCCGCCGTCTTTGGGTTCTCGAGCTTGCAGCGCAGCGCCCAACTCAACGAGGGAGTGGAACGGGTCGAGACAGCCATGCGATTCGCCCGGGCCCATGCGGCCAATACCGGGCGTAAGGTCCAAGTGGTTGTTACCACGACCATCGACGCCAACGCCTCAGCGTCCTCGTCGTCCTCTGCTGACAAGCCTGCTTCCAACGGAAACGGAAACAGCTACGGCAATAGCTACGGCAGCGGTAATGGCAACGAACCCCTGCACTCGCTGAGCATTCTTTGGGAGGCCGATCCCGCACGCGCACCGGGCGTCTTCGAATCCATCCCTTCTCTTTCGGGTGATGTGGCCGACGTCTCTGAGTTGGTGGAGATCCGATCGGTGGGTCGAGAGTCAAAAAATTCTGAGTCTAACGAAGGCTCCATGACCCAAGACTCCCAAGACGTGGGCAGCCCCCGAACGCTGGCCAACACCTCTTCTGACAGTCTCGAATTTTCCAGCCGGTCGATGAACAGCGGGGCCTCCCTCTCGGCCAATGACGCATCGGACTCTGAAATGAGTTCCGAGGCTTCCCGCCCATCCGCCGGCGGCGTCAACCCGGGCGAAACCACCATTACCTTCTACCCGGACGGATCCTGCGACGGGGCCACGATTATTCTGGCATCCCGCGACAGTGACGATTCCCGCGAGGTGGCCGTGCACCTAGAGAGCGTCACCGGCACGACCCGCCGCCATTGGAAAGAATCCACAGGCTTGGGAGCCTTCCAGACCCGCTTTTCTCCTTCGAACCCGGCCTCCTCGGATCTAGGCTCATCGCCCGCCCGATCCAACCAGAAATCCTCTTCCCCCACTGCTGCCTCACCAGCGACGAGCAAAGCCCGACGCTAAACCGTTTCCTTCTGCGGCGGCATCGCCCTGTCTTCTCGAGTCCCTAGTTCCCGTGATGCTGAATCGGTCCCACATTCATCCCAGACCGACCCAGGGCGCGGTGCTGCTGGAAGTAGTGTTGGCACTCGTTCTCTTCGTCGCCGCGGCCGCGGTCGTCAGCAGTGCACTCCGATCGGCGATCGACAGCGAAGAACGACTCAGACTCGGCGTGCACGCCGACAACTTGGCAGCCTCAGTGGTTGCCGAGCTGGAGACCGGCCTCCGCTCGCCGGCCGTCCTGGGACCGGCTCCCTTCGAAGCCCCCTTCACCAACTGGACGTGGCAGATCATCCCGCCCGGTGGTGACACGCCGGGATCGCCGCACGAAATCGTCATCCGCCATGCCGATCCGGAACTGGTGCGCCGACTCGCCCAAGTCATCCTCACCCCTTCGAGGGCGAGCTCCACCTCCGAGGAGCCTCTTTCGGACGCAACCGTCCCGGCACCATGAAGATCTCCGTCCACAACGGTGTAGGCTTCCGAGGCTTCACCCTGATCGAGGTAGTTCTCGCCATTGTCATCGGCGTCGGGTTGTTCACGGGTGTCCTGATGTTTTACCAGCAGGCCGCCGTCCTCCGAGAGGAGATCCTTCGCAAGGCCGATGCCTTGTCCGCGGTCCGCCTGGTCATGGACCGGGTCAGTACAGAATTGCGGACGGTGCCGCCCAGCACCGCGGGTGTTTCGATCCTTTCTGGGGATTCCCGATCTTTAAGAATCCTTCACACGGCCGTGCCATCGAAAGCGCCGTGGCGCGGGGGCAACCTCGGCCGCGCCAGCATTGTGGAGGCTGACTGGGTGGAAGTCTCCTATCGGTGGTCCTCCGATACCAATCAGCCGGGGCTTTTCCGTCAGGAGCGAACCCACACCGCCAGCGCGCCGGTGTCGACCAACCTGTTGACTGAAATTGAACCGCTGCCTGGAAACAGCACCAACTCGATCCTTCCCTCCGGAGGAATTCCACTCTCCGAGGCCATTGCTTACCTGCGATTCCGCTACTGGAATGGGACCCGCTGGCAGACTCGTTGGGAGAAACCCCAACCACCAACCGCAGTCGAAATCTCTCTGGGTTTAGAACCCATCGAAGACGAGTTTACGAGCGATGCTACCGACTCCGAAGAGGGCCCTAGCCAAGAATATCCCTTCGAAGTTTTCCGCCGGGTCATCGCACTTCCTGCGGCGCTGGCTCCGTCCTCAACAGAGCTCGAGCCGGCAACGACTGACGAGCCGGCGACCCCATGAAACCTCCCGAGTCTTACACCGTCCGGAGAGGCTCAGGGTTCGTCCTCGTGGGCGTGCTTATTGTCGTGATGCTCCTGTCGATGATCGCCCTAAGCGTGATGTTCCGGATGCGCTCCGAGGAAACCGCCGGAGCCACCGGTGCGACTTCCGAACAAGGTTGGGCGACAGCAATGAGCGGAGTTCGTGAGGCCATGCGTCTGGCTCCAACGTTCCAACCCGGAGACACGACCTGGATGGACGCCCCAGAGCAATTCAAGGATCGCGTGCTCTACGACGACGGAACCGACGAGTGGCGTTGGACTCTCTACTCCGCAAACCCCGAAGGCGGCATTCGCTTCGGACTGACCGACGAGGCGTCCAAGCTGAACCTCAACTCGGCCACCACCTCGATGGTCAGCCGTCTGCCCGGAATGAAGAGTTCGCTCACCGACGCGCTGCTCGATTTTCTCGATGCCGATGAGGTGCCCCGACCCGAAGGCGCCGAACAAGAATACTACAACGCGCTGCCCCAGCCCTATCGAATCCACAACGGACCGCTGTCCACCGTCGAGCAACTCTTGCTGGTCCGCGGATTCACTCCTTCGGTTGTTCTGGGCGAGGATGCCAACCGCAACTTCTCGCTCGATCCCAACGAGGACGACGGTGACGAACGTGATCCACCCGACGATGCTGATGGGCGCCTCCAGCCCGGGTTACTTCCGCTGCTCACGGTCTATTCTCGGGAACCCAATTACGACAAGAACGGACTCCGCCGTTTCAACCTAAACACCCCGGGCGCCAAACTGTCGGAGACGAACGATCTGCCACCGGCCTTCGTGGCATTCGTGTCCGAACTCGGATCCTCTAAGAGCGTGATCATGGATCCAGCAGAACTCCTAGATGCCACAATTTCCCTGAGCGGACCCGACACTCCGGAACGGGCGGTGCCCACGGGCATTGGCAAGGATTCCCTCGGGATGATCCTCGACCGTTTCACCGGCTCAGCGGAGGCCGAACTGGTAGGGCGCATCAACGTCAACACGGCACCGACCAGCGTCCTCCAACTCGTGCCTGGCATCGACAACGCTCTGGCCGAAAGCATCCTCTCGGCACGTCGCAACCTGCCCGCCGAACGGCGTAGTTCCACCGCTTGGATCCATGTCGAGAACGTGGTTGAGGCCGAAAAGTTCCGAGAGATCGCCCCCTTCCTGACAACGCACAGTCTCCAGTTTCGATTCAACGTTGTCGGCTACGGGGCCAGATCCGGTCGATTCCGCGTCCTGGAAGCGGTGATCGACACCGCCAGCCAACCGGCCCGACTGGTCTATCTTCGCGATCTCACCCGCTTGGGATTACCCTTCCCTATCGCCTTAGAATCCGAGGAGGGCGCCTCGTCTTCAGAGGCCAAAAATTCCCCTGGATCCGGGCCAAAACCAGCAAATCTGCCGCAGCCCTGAGCCGAGTTAGGGCCCGCTGGATGGCCGACAAGATCGTCCGCGCTTCAAAACCACCCGGGCCGCCCAAAAAATCAGCTGAAATAAGCGGCCCGTCGCTAGCGTCGGGTGTTGGCGACGCGCCGAAGGATGTGGCAGTCTCGCAGTGATTCCTGAGTCCAACGAAACATGGGTATTTCCCTCAAAGAACTGACCGGACAGATCCGCTCCCGCATCCCTGGAGCGGCAGGCTCTCGGCCCACCGTCCGAGGGCTCCCCTCGGCCATGGGTCTCGAGATCGATGGTCTCACCCTCCGCATCGCTGAAGCCTCGAGGTCCGGCAACTCCAGCCGCATCGATCAGGTTCGAGCTTTCCCTCTGGAATTGCCGGAGAATGCCGACCGGGCGGATGCCTCTGTTCTCGGATCCGCCATCGCCAAGACGCTGACAAAAGCCCGGATCAAGCTAGGCCCAGTGGTCCTAGGAATCGGTCGCTCTCAGGTCATCCTCCGCACCGTGGTGGTTCCCGACACGGGCCTGACCGGCACCATCGCTGCGCTCGTACGCTTCCAGGTGGCACGCAATCTGCCCTTTCGACTGGATGAGGCGATCATCGACTTCCAGATTGTTCGGAGACTTCCCGCGCGCCTGGCTTCAGACACTGAAGCAACCGCAATCTCCCCCGGGGCCGCCAACGACTCAGTGGATCGCGTCGAGGTGCTCGTGGCCATCACCCGGCAAGAGTCTCTCGAGTTCTTGCGTCGTGTCACCGAGGCCGCCGGACTTTCGCTGGCCGCCGTGGGCTGGATCTCGCAGGCCAATGCCACCTGCCTCCGGGCCGCCAGCGAGACCCCCGGACTTCACACCAGCCCGCGTGCGCTGGTCGCCATCAAGTCGGAAGAGGTGGGCATCGAGATCCTAGAAGGACGCTCACTGCTCTTCAGCCGGGGCCTGCCCATGCCCTCCTCCAAGGACACGGAGCCCGAACAGTGGATTCGCACCGCAACGATCGAGGTGGTGCGGACCTTGCATGCATTTGGCGGCACCCCGGGCCGAACAGCCCCCGAGTCGGCCCTGATCCTCGGAGGCACCGGTCTCGAGGAAGCCCTCTCGACCTCACTTGAGACACGGCTAGGCTTCAAGGTCCCCCAAGTTACCCTGGCGCGTTCATCGGGCCTGGACTCTTCCGAGGCCGCGGCCGTGGCGGGCGGCTTCTCCAGCATCGGATTGGCTCTAGGGGCCACCGATCCCGCGGGGCTGGAATTTGACTTCCTCAATCCCAAGCGTCCCACCCCTCCTCCCGATCTGCGGAAAATCCGCCTGATCGCCGGCGCGACGGCGGCCCTGGTACTTTTGGCGGCCGTTCTCGGTGTCCGCAAGACGCTCATCAATCGTCGCGAGGCCACCTTCACAGCCCTTCAGACCGAACTGACCACCGGCGAAAAGAAACGCCCGGTGTACCGACAAATGATCCAACAGGCGGCCACCCTGAAAGCCTGGTCGGCCGAGGAGCGCGATTGGTTGGACCATTACGCCCATCTCAGCGCGGTATTGCCCCGGAGCGAAGAGATTTACCTGACCAGCGTCGCCTTCGGTCCCAACCGGGCGATCCGACTGGGAGTCCAAGCTCGCAACGGCGAGGTCCTCGGCAAGGTGGACCGACTGCTCCGCGCTGCTGGCTATGATGTCAAACCCCTGGCCGTGACGCCGGGGGCCGATCGCAACGGCTACAACTTCCGCACCACCGTGGAACTCACCGTACCGTCCAAGCTCAAGTTCGACCTCACGAAGCTTACGCCGCCGGCCCGGCCCGCCGATGATGTCTCCCTAGAAGCCCCCCGGAAGGGAGGAGCCCGATGAACGACCGCGAAAAGAAACTCCTCACCCTCATCGGTGGAATCGTCGGTCTGGTGCTCCTCTTCGTCGTCGGCCGCAGTATTTTTCTCAAGCCACTCAACGAGATCGATCGCCGCATCGCGGGTGTCCGCGAGAAACTCGATCGCCTGGCCAAAGAGCGCCGGGACTACTTCGCCGCCGAAGACGAAGTGAAGACCGTAGCCACACTCACCTTCTCCGACGACATCGATCAGGCTAGTGCACTTTTCGGCGAAATGCTGACACGCACT
>JAPLUF010000062.1 GCA_026397755.1 Verrucomicrobiota bacterium | reverse complement strand
GGCGTGTTTGCCGTCGTCATGGTCCTGGCCGGGGTGGGGTGTGGATTGTCCGTAACGGGTGGAAGGGCTCCCATGGAACGTCCTTGGCCGGATCCGAGTGCCGCGGCACGGGCGCATCCTCCATTGCGGCGCGATGTGAATTCGATCCGGTTCGCGTCCGAGTTTTACCAACCGACGAATGTCTGGGACGCCCGGATCGAGCTGACCTCCGCCGAGTGGGTTGCCATGCAACCGCGACGGGTTCGGGCCAAACCCAACTTTAATCCTCTGGACGGCAAGTTCCTGTTGAGCAACACGAATGCGGCGCGGAATGGATTGTTGGGGGCGATCGGTCTGGACTTGAAGTGGACGACGGGACGCGTGGAGTTCGGTGGGCGTGAATTCACCAAGGCTGCCGTGCGATTTAAGGGTAATGGAACCTTCTTGGGTGCCATTCGGGGCGTGAAGAAGCCGCTCAAGGTGAATTTATCGAAGGGGGACAAGGGTCGCACTCTTGCGGGTATTTCCACCCTCAACTTTGGTAATCTCAGCGTCGATTTTTCCTGCCTCAGCGACACGCTGGCCTATGAGCTATTTCGGGCGGCCGGAGTTCCCGCTCCTCGAACCACTTTTGGTCATGTGACCCTCAGCGTGGAAAAACTTTGGGACGCTCGGCCTCTGGGGCTCTATGTGATGGTTGAAAATGTCGATGGCGTGTTCACCCAGGATCGGTTTGGCACGGACACGATGGGGTTGTTTAAGCCCGTGACGTACGATTTGTTCAAATACCTCGGCGAAGATTGGGCGCTGTACAAGGACACCTATGATCCAAAGCTCACCCTGAATGCGTCCCAGAAACGGCGAGTCATTGAAACGGCCAAGCTCCTGACCGAGGCCTCCTCCGACGATTTTTCCCGGCGCGCATCCCAGTATTTTGATTTCGACGAAGTTGCGCGTTTTGTCGCGGTGAACAGCTTGATTTCGAGTTACGACGGGTTCCTCAACAACGGCCAAAACTTCTACATGTACCTCGATCCCCGTTCCAACCGCTTTGGATTCATTCCATGGGACCTGGATTGTGCTTGGGGCGAATTTCCCTTCATGGGTTCACTCGAGGAAAAGGAAAAGGCTTCTATCGAGCACCCTTGGGTCGCGGATCATCGATTATTGGAGAGGCTCTTCGCGATCCCGGAATTCAAAGGTCTCTACAAGCAGCGCCTCGCGGAAATCTTTCACGAACACTTCATCCCGGAGCGACTCCAAGCGCGAGTGGATGCCTTAGCCCCGGTGGTGCGTGCATCCCTGGTCAATGATTCCGACCTGCGCCTCGCCAAGTTCGAGGAATCCATTCGGGACAATGGGTCGGCAGACAATGCCTCGCGAGAGGGTGATCTAAAATCCCACCGCGCTGCCTATTCGTTGAAGCGGTTTATCGTCCGCCGGCATCAACACGTCCAAGCCCAGTTGGAAGGGAAGGAAACTGGCGTGATTTTCCGGACTCGTGAGAGGCCCGGCCGGAAATAAGACGGGCGAGGTGCCCGCGCACTGCGAAGGGCGCTGCGCCAGGTATTGGCGAATTGACGCGGGTTATGGGAGCAGACGAGGGTCTGCGGCCTGCTGGTTCTATCGGTTTGCGAGTCCTTTGTTATTCAAGATCTCCATGGGTGGTGCGGACATAGCGCACAGGTCGGTGGGGGTGTCACCCACGTCGAGTTGGGTCAGTAGCCAGGCTTCGGATCGGGAGCCTCCAAGGATCCCTCGGAGGGCGGATGGACACCGGCCGCCAGCATGACTTTCCGCACAGCGACACTCGTCTCAGCGG
>JAPLUF010000007.1 GCA_026397755.1 Verrucomicrobiota bacterium | reverse complement strand
TCCAGACGATTGGTGAAGCCCGGCTCCTTGGCGATCATGGCCTCGGCCTCGGCGATGTGGTTGGTCGCATCGAAGCGCACATACACCAGCACCGAGCGCTCCGGGATGCGGTAGTAGGCGATGCGGTTGCTGTAGAACTTGCTGAGGTCTTCCGGCTTGGCTGTGATGCTGGCCACACGGTTGGACACGCTGAAGAGAGCGGCCTTGGTCACCCAGCGCTCGTTGTCGCGGCGATAGTCGGCCTCCACCTCGCGCGGCGTCACCAAACGGGACGCGGCTCCCACCGTCTCGACCAAATGCTGAATGGCCACCTGCTGGCGGATGTGCTCCAGGAACGTGGCCTCGTCGATGCGGGAGCGCTGCCGGAGGTTCTGTATGAAGGCGTCGTAGTTAAAGGCTCCCGTATTGGGGTCCTTGAAATTCTCCCGCAAGTACTTACCCACGGCGTCATCGCTCACCTGGATGCCCATCTCCTTCACCTTTGCTTGAAGCACCATCAACTCGGCGACCTGACGCTCGTTGTCGGCGGAGGCTCCGCGAGTGCGACCACCGCGCAGTGCTTCATCCACGGCTGCCGCCGTGCGGGCCTTGAGCAGCTGATCACGGGTGATCGGCCGGCCGTAGAGCTTTCCGAAATCGGAGCCACCGAAATCAAAAGAGTTTCGACCGCCACGGGCATCACTCCAGATAACGAAGCTGGCGATGACCGCGGTGACGATGATGGCCCAGAGCCACTTCGAATGTTTGCGAATCGATCCGATCATAAAATTTGCTGAGTCTGCGGAGCCGCTGAAGCTAATGGCTGCAGGAAAACCGGGTCAAACCGTAAAACAGACGGACTTCCGGGCTAAGGCCCAAAGGTTTTCATCGCTCGTCGCTTTCCTACTCGTTCATTCTGCTGGGAGATTTCATTCCTTATCCACAGAAATGAGCCCCTATCCGGAATGATTCAGTGGGGAGCGACGTCATTGCAGGGCGGATTTTTTGCAAGACAAGGAGCGAAGCCCTTGCGGAGGAAGACCCTCCAAGCACGACCCGTCTCACTAAATCGTTCCGGCTTAAAAAGAAACAAGACCTCCGGGTGACTTCGACTCCTCAGGGAAACCTGTGGCGAAACCCTGCGATTTGAAGGGCATTGGGGAGTGACCTCTGTGGCGGCTCTCATGGAAAGGGCGGAATGGTTGCCCATTCCGCCCTTTGAAAACACTCGGCAACTGACCGAGCGAGTGACTGATACCTTACTGAAGCTGGGCCAACACGGCCTTCACGGCCTCGAAGTTGGGCAGGTCCTTCGGCGTAGCAGTTTGCTCGGCGTAATGGACCGTGCCGTCCTTACCAATGACAAACGCGGCGCGAGCCGAGGTGTCACCCACACCGGCCAACATCGGGAACAGAACCCCGTAGGCCTTGGTCGTTTCCTTGTTCAGATCGCTGACCAGCTTGATGCCGATCTTGCTCTGATTGGCCCAAGCCTCTTGCGCAAAGGGGCTGTCAACGCTGATGCCGATGACATCCGCATTGAGACCTGTGTACTGCGAGAGACCGGCCGTGATGTCGCACAACTCCTGGGTGCAGACTCCGGTGAAAGCCAGAGGAACGAATAACAGGACGGTGTTCTTGGAGCCGAAATTGGCGCTGAGCTTCACATCAACCAGACCGGTCGAGGTCTTGGACTTGAGGGTGAAATCAGGCGCGGCGGATCCGACAGCGATAGGCATAATTTGTAGGAATTTGACAGTTTTGAACCAACGATTGCCCCTGAGGCCTAAGCCGACTTGGTCGACCTGTCAAACCCCGCGTTGTGGGAAAGCCTGCCACGAACCCCGCGAGTCGCCTCGGTTTGCCCTTCAGGAACCCGACACTTTTCCCAACTTCAATCCCGCAACAACTTCCGGATGGCCCCCATCAGGACCGACTCCACTTCGGGTGCCACATTCGAAGACCTCGGTTCTGTCTCGTACCCACCCTCGGTGTAGGCAACCGAGGTGCCGATGTAGTAAGGGCCGTAGTCGCCGTAGGCAGCCATGGCGACAAACAAATCCTTCCGTTCCGCCTTGGCCGCCAATTGGTACTCCACAAAAAGTTCACCGGGCATGTGCAGGATCCGGGCCCGCCCGAGCGCCAGACATCCGAT
>JAPLUF010000185.1 GCA_026397755.1 Verrucomicrobiota bacterium | reverse complement strand
GTCGTCGATGCGCAAGTCGTTGACCCAGTTGGAGTGGATGTCGCCGGTGAGGACGATGGGGTTGGGGATGCGGCGGTCGGCCCAGAATCGGGCGAGGGCCATGCGCTCGTGGGCGGCACCGGGCCACTGGTCCATGGAGTAGATGGGCTCGGGGTCCTTGGCGGTTCCGGGGAAGGCGACCAAGCCCATCATGACTTGCTGGGCGAGCACGTTCCAGTGGGCCTGCGAGGCGATGAGGCTGCGGTCCATCCAGTTGCGCTGTTCGACTCCGAGTAGGGAGTTGCGCGGGTCGAGCGCGGCGGCGTTGAGGGGCTTGTTGTTGTCGCCGTTGGGCTGGTCGGTGCGGTACTGGCGGGTGTCGAGCACGAGGAACTCGGCGAGTCGTCCGAAGCTGGCCTTGCGGTAGAGTTGGAGGTGGGGCCCGTGTGGCAGGCAAGAAGCCCTCAGCGGCATGGCTTCGTAGTAGGCCTGGTAGGCGGCGGCCCGTTGAATGAGGAAGTCGGCCGGGTTGACGGTGCTGACCTCGGAAATACCGGCGGCGTAGTTGTTGTCGAACTCGTGGTCATCCCAGGTGACGAACCACGGGCAGCGCCGATGCATTTCTTGGAGATGCCGGTCGGAACGGTAGAGGGCGTGGCGGCCGCGGTAGTCTTCGAGGGTGATGATGCGGGTCTTGGTGGGCCCGGTGTGGCGGCGGACCTTTTTGTCCTTGGCGGGGCCTTCGTAAATGTAGTCGCCGAGGTGGAAGACGAGATCCGGGTCATCTTGGGCCATGCGCTCATAGGCCGTGTAGTGGCCGTCTTCGTAATGCTGACACGAGGCGAAGGCGAAGTTCAGCACGCTGGGCAGCGACTCCGGCTCGGGCAAGGTGCGGGTGCGGCCGATGGGGCTAGTGGCCGGGCCGGCGTGGAACCGGTACCAGTAGTGACGCCCGGGTTTGAGGCCGGCGACTTCGACATGCACCGAATGACCGAGCTGAGGCAGGGCGAGGGTGGTCCCGCGCTGCACGATGCGCGACATGGACTCAGTCTCGGAAAGTTCCCATCGCACGGCAATGCGCTCGGTCGTCAAGCCGTAGCCGGGTTCTAGCGGCTTGGGGCAGAGGCGGGTCCAGAGCACGACGCTGTGGGCATCCGGATCCCCGGAGGCGACGCCCAGTTGGAAGGGGTCGGCCGTGAACGAGATCTTGGAGTCAGTGGTTCCCGCGGACCGGGCAGCGATCGCCGGCAGCGCCGCCAGGGCCGCACCGTAGGCGACGAAGAGGCGACGGCTGAGTCCGCCCTCGTGGCAGACGGCTTGCGGGAGACGTTCGAGCAGGGACATGGCTGTGTTGCATTCGAGACCGGCCCCGCCGCGGGTCAAGGCGGTTCTGGGGTTGTCACCGAAATGTCGCCGGGTGCAGGCACCACTCCGTCCAATCCCCGCCAACTTTTTGTCCCGGCTATGTCACACCCAGCCAGCACCTAATTTAAATGTGTCAGTAGAACCCCTTCGAAGCCGCACGATTTGTTTGGGTTGTTCCCATCGCGATGGGTCTTCATCGTTGTAAGAATGACGCCGCTTTCAGCCTCCAATCGACCCCAACCGGGCTCCCGTTGCAGTTCCCCACTCGGGTTGCCCGCGCTCGGTCTGGGCACTTGGAAGTTGCCCAAGCCGCAGGTGCCGGCGGTGATTCGTGAAGCGGTTCAGCTCGGGTACCGGCATTTTGATTGCGCCTGCGACTACGGCAATGAGGCCGAGGTCGGCGCCGGGTTGGCGTCGGTCGTGCAGGAAGGCCTTTGCCGCCGGGACGACCTCTGGGTCACCTCCAAGCTGTGGAACACCTACCACGAGCCGAAGCATGTTCGCGCGGCCTGCGAGCGCTCGCTGCGGGACTTGCGCTTGGACGTGCTGGACTTGTACTTGGTGCATTTTCCCATCGCGCTGGCCTACGTGCCGTTTGATGTGCGCTATCCGCCAGAATGGTTTTTCGATCCGGCGGCCGAGAAGCCTGCCCTGAAGCCGATCGCGGTGCCGTACGCCGACACGTGGAGCGCGATGGAGGAGTTGCAGCGGGCCGGCCTGGTGAAGCGGATCGGCGTGTGCAATCTAAACGTCTCGATGCTGCGGGAAGTGCTGAACATGGCCTCCATCCGACCGGCGGTGCATCAGTTCGAAGCCCATCCGTACCTGATCCAGGAACGTCAGGTGCGCTTCTGCCAGTCGGAGGGGATTGCGGTCACGGCCTTCTCACCGCTGGGCGCGCCGTCGTACTTGCCGTTGGGGATGGCCCGCCCTGAGGAGTCGGTGCTGGTGGATCCGGTGGTCACCGGCCTCGCCGCGGCTCTGGGTCGCACTCCGGCTCAGGTGGTGCTGCGATGGGGGGTCCAGCGTGGGTGCGCCGTCATCCCGAAGGCGCAGGATTTGAATCATCTGCGGGATAATGCCCAGGTCTTCGACTTTTCTCTGAGTGCTGGGCAGATGCAGGCCATCGATGCACTCGATCGTCATCGCCGCTTCAATGACCCGGGACATTTCTGCGAGAAGGCGTTCAACACCTTTTTCCCGATCTTCGACTGAGCCGGAACCCTGGTCTTCGCCTCTTTGTGGCTGCGGCTGGGCTTAGAACAAGCTCGGTTGCTCCGGCAACACCTCGATGCATCGTGGGTCGTCGATACGGGCCTGACCGACGATGGGGTTCACCCGGTAGGCCGACCAACCGGCGTCCGGGCTGGGTCTTAGGAGGGCTTGGAGAAGTTCGAGCGGGGACGACGGTTCCAGCCAGAGCGCTGCGGCCTCTGGGTCGAGGCAAGCCGGCATCCGGTCGTGGATGGGCGCGACCACGGAGTTCGGTACCGTGGTGATGACGGTGAAGGATTCAAGGGGGGTGGCC
This sequence comes from Verrucomicrobiota bacterium, assembly GCA_026397755.1. GTDB lineage: Bacteria > Verrucomicrobiota > Verrucomicrobiia > Limisphaerales > UBA9464 > SXXZ01. The sequence continues at coordinate 5,298 of JAPLUF010000185.1, read as the reverse complement.
TTATTGGGTGATGACCAGGATTCCCACAGCCCGGCGAACAGCAGGAAGTCGCTGTCGGTTCGTGCGAATCTCCACGGTTGCTTGGACCGGCCGAGGACCTGCCACTCGTAAAACCCGTCGGCTACAATGAGACACCGCCGACTTCGAAAGGCGGTCCGGAAAGCGGGTTTGTCGGCCAAGGTCTCGGAGCGGGCGTTGATGAGCGAAAATCCGATGGCCTTATCGCGGGACCACTCGGGAACGAGTCCCCAGCGCAAGTCATCGATCACCAAACCTTGGGCGTTCCGGCGGATCACCGGTGCGCGTTGCGTGGGGGCAATATTGTAGCGGGCCTTGCCCTGTCTTCGGACGTGATCGGTTCCCACCGTGATCTCGACGGATTCCTTCGCCAGACTGTACCGACCACACATATTTTGGATTTTGGTTGGTGCCCGGTGCCGGTCAAGCCCCCCGAAAAGACTGGCAAGTCACGGACTTGTAACGTGAATGACATGGAGCGAACATAATATCCATGCCACCGTCACTGCGAGTTATGCCAAAAATACTCGTCGTCGACGACGAACCCGATGCGTTGGAGGTCCTAGGCTTCAACCTGAAGAACGCCGGATACGAGGTGACCACGGCGGATGATGGTGATGCGGCATTGAAGAAAGCGCGTCAGCAGTTGCCTGACCTCATCTTGTTGGACCTCATGCTGCCCGAGGTCGATGGCCTAGAGGTGTGTAAATTGCTGCGGCGGGACCCAGCCACCAGTGCCATTCCCATCATCATGCTTACCGCCAAGGCCGGTGAGATCGACCGTGTGGTCGGTCTAGAGTTGGGTGCCGACGACTACGTCACCAAGCCCTTCAGCCCGAGGGAATTGATTCTGCGTATTCGCAACTTGCTCAAGCGTCGCAGCGAGACCGATGAGGAGAAACCCCAGACGATGCAGTTCGGCGACCTGCTCATCGATATCCCGCGTCACTTAGTCAGTGTTGCTGGCCAACGGGTCGACCTGACGGCCACCGAGTTCAAGCTTCTCATTGTGCTGGCTCAACGGCGCGGGCGGGTTCAAAGCCGTGAGGCGCTTTTGCGCGATGTCTGGGAATACGACAACCTCATCGACACCCGCACCGTCGATACTCACATGCGGCGCCTGCGCGAGAAGTTGGGCGAGGGCGCTCAGTACTTAGACACGGTTCGTGGCGTCGGTTATCGGTTTATGGAAGCCTGATCCGAGCATGTCGATTTCTCCCTTAGTGGCCGCGGTTTTGGGTGCCGGAATCTCGGCTGTCATTGCCACCCTGTTCTTGAGGGGGCGTTGGCTTCGGGAGGCCCGAGAGGCAGCCTCGTTGCGCGATCAACTCGCCCAGGAACGTTCCAGCCGTGCCGAATCGCAGGCGGCTGAAAATGCCCGCCAACAGGCGCTTTTCGAGAACATGCTCGAAGGAGTCCTGCTGTTGGACGCCTCCGGAAGGGTGCAATTTACCAACACTGCGTGCCGCCGATTTTTTGATCTCGAGACCGATGTCCGTGGTCGCACTCTTCTCGAGGCCTTCCGCTGCAATGACTTGTCGGCGATGGCTGCTGAGGCGGGCAAGGCAGGTCGGGTCAATGGCAAGGAGTTGGAGTTGGAGGGCGGATCGGAAGCTCGATTACTTCAGGTCAACGCGGTCGCTCTTGTTGGGCCCGAAGGGCGGGCGGATGGGGTCTTGATGGTTCTGCACGATGCGACGCGCCTCCGCCAGTTGGAGCGCACCCGCCGCGAATTCGTGGCTAATGTCAGCCACGAGCTGCGCACGCCCCTCTCGCTCATCAAGGGATCGGTGGAGACGTTGCTAGATGGCGCGGTTTCGCAACCGGCCATCGCTTCCAAGTTCCTCGACATTATTGATCGCCATTGTGACCGGCTGACCTACCTGATCGAGGATCTCCTGACACTGTCCCGATTGGAGTCCGGTCAGTTAGCCATCAATTACGACACGGTTCCGCTGCGCGGACATGTGACGGAGGTCTTTCACGATTTCCACCGCAAGGCCGAGGACCGCGGTGTTCAGCTCATCAATGATGTGCCCGTCGGGTTGCATGCACGGGCCGACTCCGATCGCCTCGATCAGGTGCTGTCGAACCTCATCGATAACGCCATCAAATACGGTCGCCCCGGAGGCACCGTGCGCATCGAAGGACGCGAGATTCCGGGAAGCGATTTGATCGAAATGGCCGTGGCGGACGACGGTCCGGGTATCCCCACCGAAGCGGCCGAGCGGGTCTTCGAACGGTTCTACCGGGTGGATACGGCTCGCTCTCGGGAGCAGGGAGGCACGGGCCTGGGTCTGAGCATCGTCAAGCACATCATCCAGGCCCATGGCGGCGAGGTGCGTCTCGAGACCGCCCCGGCCAAGGGAGCCGCCTTCCGCTTCACCCTTCCAGCCGTGCCGCCCCCGGTAGCGAGTTAATTGATCTCGAGGGGGCCTGCATTGCCCCTCCCATGGCCCAGGTGTTCTGCGTGACTCCGGCCTGCTTCCCGGGTAGGCCTTGTGCCGATATGTCCGACCTGCCCGCCGAGTCGTCACAGCCGCTGGTGTTCGATTGCCATTTGGATCTCTCCATGAATGCCATGGAGTGGAACCGGGATCTCACGCAATCGCTGGAGTACATCCGTCGCCGCGAGCAACACCAGCGGGACCAGCCCGATCGGGGCAACGGGATCGTGTGCTTTCCGGAGATGCGCCGGGGCAACCTGGGGCTTTGTGTCGCGACCCAAATTGCTCGATCAGTGAACCGGTTTAGCCGCATGCCGGGTTGGAGCAGCGCCTCGCAAGCCTGGGCCCAGACCCAAGGCCAATTGGCGTGGTACCGCGAGATGGAGGCCGCGGGCGAACTGCGTTTCATTACTGACCGCGCCGGCCTAGAGGCTCACCTGGCCGATTGGCAACGCCCCTCGACCCAGCGGAAGCCCATCGGATATATCCTCAGTCTGGAGGGAGCCGATTCGCTCCACACACCCGCCCATTTGGAGCGGGCCTACGCCTACGGTCTGCGGGCGGTGGGTCTTACTCATTATGGCCCCGGTCTCTGCGGTGCTGGCACTGATGATGAGGGCCCCTTGAGTGCCCATGGGCGTGAACTCTTGGCCGAGGTGGAGCGTCTGGGGTTAATCCTCGACGTCACCCACTTGAGTGATGAGTCCTTCCGGGATGCCTTGGATCGGTTTTCCGGGCCCGTCTGGGCCAGTCATTCCAACTGCCGCGCCCTAGCCGACTGGAATCGCCAGTTCACCGACGACCAAATTCGCGAACTCATCCGTCGCGACGCGGTCATCGGTGTGGCGGTCGATGCGATCATGATGGTTCACGGTTGGCATCATCACCGTTCCAAGCCCGCGGATTTCGATCTCAGCCTGGAGCACCTAGCCAACCACATCGACCACATTTGCCAACTGGCCGGGAACATTCGTCATGTGGGCATCGGCACCGATGCCGACGGCGGGTTCGGCACCGAGCAAATGCCTGCCGACCTGGGGTCTATCGCCGACATCCAGAAACTGGGGCCCATCTTGGCGCGCCGCGGCTATTCGAAGTCTGACATCGACGGCATTTTCCACGGCAACTTCTTGGCCCTGCTCCGTCGGGTTTGGAAATAGCCTGTTCAGAGTCGGCGCTCTGCAAGCTCCGCCCCGCAGCGGGCGGCAGCGGGACCGGGCCGCAGTGAGCATTGGAACGTCAGCCCCCCAGCCCCCTCGCGCGTCAGCGCGAAAGCGACTCCTGTCCCCACGTTCCCTGCGGGCGCAGGACCGATCCCGCGGAGCCCTCCCCGAGGCACCAACCCCGGGCGCCAGCCTCAGAAAGTTTCCCGCATGTGATATGTTGTAGTGGCCCCTTTTGAGTTCATCTCGGCGTTGAGTTTCTGGGCGCAAACCGGCTCACTAGCCGCCTCAATGATCCTGCCCCGCATTTGTATCCAGCGTCCCATCCTCGCCTGGATGATGAATCTCGTGCTGGTGCTCTTCGGGTTGATTGGCTTGTCCCGCCTTCCCGTCCGCGAGTTGCCAGACATTGATCCTCCCATCGTTTCTGTGACGACGATCTTCCCCGGGGCCAATGCCCAAGTGGTGGAGACGGAGGTGACTGAGCGTCTTGAGGAGGCCATCAACAATATCGAGGGCATCAAGACCTTGCGCAGTGAAAGTAGGGAGAGTGTCAGCAATATTTCAGTGGAGTTCGATCTTTCCCGGGATATCGACACCTCGGCTCAGGATGTCCGGGACCGGGTTTCCCGCGTGCGCGGGGCGCTGCCCCGGGACATTCGCGAGCCCATCGTTTCCAAGCAGGATTCCGATGCGCAGCCCATCCTTTGGATCGCTCTGAACAGCGAGCGGTATTCGCCGCTAGAGATGACCACGCTCGCGGAAAAGCAAATTAAGCCCCGCTTCCAGGGGATCACTGGCGTGTCCTCCATTACCATCGGTGGTGAGAAACGCTATGCGATGCGCCTGTGGCTCGATTCGGCGCGGATGGCTGCTCGGCGCGTCACGGTCCTGGATGTTCAGCAGGCGCTCCGGCAGCAGAACATCGAACTACCCAGCGGACGCGTGGAGAACTTGGACCGGGAAATGACCATTCAAACCCGCGGCGAGATGAAGTCGGTCGAGGAGTTTAACAACCTCGTGCTGCGGGCCGAAGGAGCCAACTTAGTGCGGCTCAAGGATGTGGGTCGGGCAGAGGACGGCGTCTCGGATTACCGCACCATCGCCCGCGCTTCCGGCAAACCCTGCATTTTCTTGGGCGTCGTCAAGCAGGCCAAGGCCAACACGGTGAATGTGGCTCAATCCATCCGCGCGGAAATGGAGGCGATCCAACCCACCCTGCCTGACGGGGTGCAGATGACGGTGAGTTATGACTCGAGCATTTACGTCGAAAAAGCCATTAGCGAGGTGTGGGACACGCTGGCCATCGCCTTCGGTCTGGTAGTGCTCATCATCTTTGTTTTTCTCCGTGATTTGCGGGCGACGTTCATCCCGATCGTGGCCATCCCGGTGTCTATCATTGGTACCTTTGCGGTGCTCCACCTCATGGGTTATTCGGTGAACATCCTCACCATGCTCGCGCTAGTGCTGGTCATCGGAATCGTGGTGGACGACGCCATCGTGGTGCTGGAGGCCATATACCGGCACATCGAAGAGGGCATGAAACCCATGGCGGCAGCCTTCAAGGCCATGGACGAGATCAGCTTCGCGGTCATCGCTATCACCCTGTCGCTGGTGGCGGTCTTCACACCGCTGGCCTTCCAGAAAAGCACCACGGGCCGTCTCTTCGT
>JAPLUF010000366.1 GCA_026397755.1 Verrucomicrobiota bacterium | reverse complement strand
CGTCTGGGGGGTGGTCCTTCGTCGATGGAGGTGCAATTGGCGGTGGTGGCCACCGCGTTAAAGCTCCGGACGCGAGAATCAAGCACGCCGCTCTTCGAGCTGTTCCTCCGAACCTCGACACCCATGAAAATCCGCCGTGCCATCGTAGTGACCCTGGCAGAACTGCGGGCCGGTCAGGCCGACGAAGCGCTGCACATCGCCCTCAAAGACCCTGAACTCCAATCCGCCGCCCTGCCCTACCTCGATCAACTCGCTGCCGGGGCCGAGTCGACGACCCTGCTCTCGAATCTCGTGCAGCGGGCCACCTCGGGAAATTCCCTAAAGACCGCGCAAATCGCCCTGACAGTGCTGGGCACGCTGAGTCATGAGTCGGTGCTGCCCGTCTTGGGTCAAGCCATCGAACGCTGGAAAACCGGACAACTCCCTCCAGAACTGGAGCTCGATCTCCGGGAAGCGGTGGCCCGGACCTCCTTATCCAACGCCCTCCCGCCCCGAAAGGCCGAGCCGGGATCCACTGACTCCCTCGCCGCCTTCCGGGACAGTTTGCTTGGGGGAGACACATCGCGAGGCCGACAGGTATTCCGGGAACACCCCACCGCGCAGTGTCTCCGCTGCCATCAGGTGGCCGGCGACGGGGGCACAGTGGGCCCCAAACTGGACGGCATCGGAGGCCGACAAAGCCGTGAGTACTTGTTGGAAAGCATTGTCTGGCCCAATCAAAAAATCGCGCCACAGTTCGAGACCGTGGCCTTGACCCTCCACGACGGAACCCAGTTCGGCGGTACCGTCAAAGGCGAGTCGGAGGGACTCCTCTCCATTGAAGCCACGACGGACGAGGGAACGTTGACGGTCCGAAAGATTCCCTCAAAAGACATTGCCCGGCGGGAACGCGGACCCAGTGCCATGCCAGAAGGCTTGGCAACAGCACTCACTCTCCGCGAGCTGCGTGATCTCATCGAATACCTCGCAACCCTCCGATAACCTCGGAACCACGTCCCCAAATCCCACAGCCCCAAGTGGGATGCTCAGGTTCGATTAAGCCGGTACCACCGCACGAACCCGGAGCAGACGCAGGCTATTGAGGACGACCAACACCGTGCTTCCCTCATGCACCGCCACACCGACTGACAAGGGCAAGCGGGACACGGTCAGCGAAGCCACCGCCATGACCAAGATAGTCCCCAATGAAAGAGCGATATTCTGGCGGATGATACGGCGGGACTGGACACTCAATTCACGAGCGACCAGAAAGTTCTCCAACCGGTCATTGATGAGCACCACCTCGGCCTGCTCGATGGCAGCGTCAGAACCCCGGGCTCTCATAGCAATACCCACATCGGCGGCCACCAGACACGGCGCGTCATTCACTCCATCGCCGATCATCGCCACTCCATGGCCCTGCCGCTGGAATTCCCGTATGGCCGCGACCTTGTCCTCGGGCTTGAGCGCCGCACGCACCTCGTCCACGCCCGAGGCTGCCGCCATTTCCTGTGCCGGCGCCAAACGATCGCCGGTGAGCATCACTGTGCGAAGCCCGGCCGCGCGAAGTTGTCCCACGACGGCTTTGGAATTGGCCCGCAGGGCGTCCTTGAGCACCAGACGGGCTAAGAGACCCGGGCCGGCGATCCACGTTTCCGAGGCTTTCTCCACCGGAGGAGGCAGGGGCACAGGGGGGAGCCCTGACAGGTGGGACACAAAGTCGCGGTTGCCCAGAAACATCT
>JAPLUF010000036.1 GCA_026397755.1 Verrucomicrobiota bacterium | reverse complement strand
TCCATTGATCTCCTTGTCGGTCGTCAGCTTCTTGCCGCCGTGCCGCACCGAGACGTAGCGCATCGAACCGGAACTGTCGTCGTCATTGCTGCCACCAAAGCGGTGCAAGTAGTCGATCTGGCCGCTCACGGCATTGGTCACCGCTAGGTCCGGCAATCCTTCATAGATGTCGTAGGAGACGTTGTTAGTCGTCCATCCCGGATTGTTCAACCGGGCGTTGCCGAAGAGCACCACGCCGCCCCACAAACCGCGCGTCGGGAAGGGCAAATCACCCGGGTCGGTCACATCGTCGGCCACTGCCGTGAAGATGATGGGCCGATTGGGAGTGCCGTTGGCGTTGAGCTTGCCACCGGTGCAAACAAACAAGCAGCCGAAGTCATTCGCCGCGCTGCTGGAGGTTCCCGTGCCGGAGGCTCCCTTCACCACCGTGCCCGCCTCAATGTTCAAGACGGCGTTGCTCATCACGTACGTGAAGCCCGTCATGATGTACGTGTTGGTCGCCACCCAGTTGTGGCTACCGTACAGGTATCCTGTGATGCGGTTGGTTTCGCCTCGGACCTGGGTGCCGATCAGCGCGGAAGTCAGGGTGATCCAAAGGATCAGCCATGCTGGGATTCGACGAGTTTTCATGATTTATAACCTGCAGGACTCTGTTTTAACCGGAACCGGTTTGAGCACCGCAGTTCGTACAATCTTCCGGAGCTCATGTGACAACCGCATGACGCTTGGATGTTTTTTTCGTAAAGACCGCCCGAGGTCTATTCCCTGGGATGCGAACACCGAGAAAGTACTTCCGCGATACCGTCCGCCGATGGCATCAAACAGGATTCACAACGGAAAATTTCAGGTGACGACCCGTTTCCAGCTTGGACTCGGCACACGGGACCTTTAACAAGATAAGGGACATGCCTTCGCCTCGACGAAGCCGCCAGACCTCATGAAGTACAACGCCATCTGGATTTCGGACCTTCACCTCGGAAGCAGGCATAGCCAGGCGGAACTCCTACTGTCGTTCCTGCACAACCACGAATGCCGCCACCTGTATCTTGTGGGTGACATCATCGATGGCTGGGAACTCCGACGGCGATGGCTTTGGAGCAGCGAGGCCAATACAGTCATTCAGAAAATCCTGCGGATGAACCGTAAACAAACCCAAGTCACCTATGTTTTCGGGAATCATGATGAATTCATGGAGCAATTTCTGGGTTTGAACTTGGGTGGAGTGCGCCTGGTGGAGCGTGCCATTCACGAAGGGATGGACGGGCGGCGTTATCTCGTGCTCCACGGCCACCAACTCGATGGACTGGTCCTCTTCAACCGACTGCTCGAACGCGTGGGGGCTCGTCTTTACGACTGGATCCTCGAATTTAACCTGCACCTCAACCGACTCCGACGTCGGATGGGCTTCGGATATTGGTCGGTGGCCGCCTACTTGAAATTCCAAGCCAAGGGCGCCGTCCGCTACGTCACCCAATATGAAGAGGCCATGGTGCGATTAGCGCGTCAGGCGGGTGTCGAGGGCGTCATTTGCGGTCACATCCACCGAGCTGAAATCCGGACGGTCCAGGGCTTCGAATACCTCAACTGCGGCGACTGGGTAGAGAGTTGCACCGCTCTGGCCGAGGATTTTGAAGGCAACATTCATTTGCTGAGGCTCGACGACTCAAAAAACACCCCCCTGAACGACCCTGCGGTGGGCGGTGACTCCAGCGCTGACCGGACACGGATGCGGAGGTCCGAACGCTCAGACTGCCGATCGGTGCCCATGGACCCGGTCGGGGATATCGCCTCCCTGTCGGGGGATTTGCCCTTATTCCGAAGTAACGGACCTAGCAGTCGTGATCCGAGGACCCAGGCTGCGCCCCTGCAACACCTCCGACGTCAGTCCTGATTCGAGCACGAGTGCTTGGGAGCCAGGCCAAGCGGCACATTGTCGGAATCCATGATCCAGGAACGCGGAGCGCCCCCGGGGATTAATGTAGACCACATAGACCGGGCTACGGGTCGCATGGTCTGCGAGGCGTTGAACCACGCGCTCCAAGGTCAAACCGACGAACGGGTTGTACAGAAACACCACCAACGGACCTTCTGGAGGCTGAAAGCGGACCGCATCCATGGTCTGAAGCTCGATGCGAACCCCCGGATGCCTCAATCGGAGTGTTTGAAGGTTTCGTTCGGCCAGAGTCGCCAGATCGCGGGACACTTCGACTCCGATGAGTTGGCGAAATCCAGCCAGGATACCCACGGCCAGTCCCCGGCCTTTCCCACAACCGTAGTCCACAAACGTCGCGTTCGATCGCAACTCCATCGGTAGCCAGTTCAAGGTCTCCAGGGCCAGTCGCGGATCGACCCCCTGATATTGCATGGCATCGGATATCCGAAACTCAGGCTCGCTGGCTTCATGCCGGACTTCCCGAGGAAGGAATGCCGACAGGCCGTGTCGACGATCAAAAGACCATTGGACGACTAATTGACCCAACCCATTGTAGACTCCCTCTCGCCGCAAAGCAGCAAGGGCGAGCACCGCGTATTTTCTGATCACCCAGAGAGAAGTTCTGGAGGAAACAATCCCCATATGCCCAAGACTGTTCTCCCCATGCGTCCAAGAGGCTTCATTGGCGTGACATTTTCGAGTCATTGACTCGGAGGCGTTGCCGGGTCACTCGCCGATCGGATAGACTCCCCACTGATCAATCGCATGAGAACCCTGGCCAATTGGACGACGGAAACCCTCTTCAACTATGTCCACGGGAACTATCTGGTCTACAACACCTGTTGGGAAGATCCGCGGCTCGATCGGGAAGTCCTTAGCCTGGGTGGCGAGGATGAATTAGTCCTAATCACTTCGGCAGGCTGCAATGCTCTGGACTACGCGCTCGACGGACCTCGGCGGATTCATGCCGTAGACATGAACTTCCGGCAAAATGCCCTGCTGGAGCTCAAGCTGGCCGGTATCCGAAATCTCGAACACGACGAGTTTTTTGCGATCTTCGGTGACGGCGGAACCCCCGCCTTTCGGGCTTGGTACCAACAACGATTACGGCGGGACCTTCCTTTGTCCGCCCGACAGTACTGGGATGATCGAACCCACTTTTTCGCGCGACGCAAAACTTCAGACTCATTCTATCACCTGGGCACCACCGGGGTTTTTGCCAAGTCCATGATGCGCTACTTCCGGATGGCCGGAGTCTTGGATGACCTGCGAAGCCTATTTTCGGCCGGATCTCTGGAGGAACAACGCGCCATTTATTTCGGGCGCGTCCGTGAGAAGTTCTGGCGACCGTCTATACGACGCGCCCTGCGCTCCGATTTCGCATTGAGCCTCTTGGGAGTTCCTGCGGCTCAGAGGGATCACTTGGAGCGGACCTGCGGGCAAGACATCGCGGCCTTAATGGAGGACTG
>JAPLUF010000401.1 GCA_026397755.1 Verrucomicrobiota bacterium | reverse complement strand
GGCGCTCAGTCGATCGACGATGTCGTCATCGGACAAGGTCCGGATCTTCCGCGAAGTGGGCACGGTCCCATCGATGGCCTTGGCGGCGATATCGCGGATGGCGGCCGCCTTAGAGCCCGAGAAACCGAAGGATCGCAGGTCTCCATCAGTGACCGACTCCAAGTCTTCGGGCCGAGGAAATCGGCGGCCAGGAAATCGCGCCAGAAACCGTCCCAGAATCGTTTCGGCCGCCTTGCCGTGCAACTGCTGGTGGGCCACAGCCCGGACCAGCGACTCGAACGGAGTTCGCTGAGGCTCCGGATTCAAGGTGCAGGCACCGATTTTCTGGATGAGGCGACCCATCACGAGATCCGATTCGGCGAGGTGTCGTAGGGCTTCAGGGGTCATAGCAACGAGAGACCTGAAAATGAATCACCGCTTCCCACCCAGGCGCTGAACTTCATTGGAAACGGAGGTGATTTTTTCCACATCCCGCATGTCGCGGGCGAACTGCAATTGACGGATGCGCAGCTCCTGGCGATCTACATCCGGAGGCGACGTGACAATGAGCTGTTCTAGACACCGGTACGCCTCGGCCGGCTGCCCGAGGACTCGATGGGCCTCGATGCTGTCCAGCAGCAGGCGGCGACGCTGCATCGGCGTGGCGTTGGTCAGACCCAGGGCCGTGTCATACCACTCCAAAGCCCGGCGGACCCGGATGCCCGACCAGTACAGGCGTCCTATTTTCTCGGCCACGACGGCATGATTAGTGGCCCAGCGCTGTCCCTCAAGCTGGTCGCGCACTGCTTCCACCGGGCGGCCCGCCATGAGTTGGAGGTTGGCGTTGCGGACCAGCGCGTAGGCAGTCCACGGATCGTTAGCATCGTCCAGGCGTTTGCCGTCGTCGGCCAGCGGGCGACCGAAGGGCCGGTACAACGGATCGCCCACCACCACCGTCTGCCACGACAGCACCGGGTGCGCCGCGGTCGCCGCCTCGCCCAGGGTCATCCCAACGTATCCCCAACGTTCCAGGAACATGGCCGGATTGGGGGTGAACTCCAGATAGGGCTCAGCCACACAACCCATGGTGGCGGTGGCTCCGCGGGCCAAGAGTGGGCCCACCCAGTTTTCGGAGGCCGATCTGAGGTTGGCCGCGCTGAAGGAATGCAAGTGGTAGGCGAAGGCTCCAGGGAGGAATTCGACGCTGGCCCGGTAGAACGGTCCAGTCACCCCACTGTCGTACCACCCCACATAGAGGGCCACCTGACTGAGGGGATATCCGACTCCCAAGCTCGCGGGTTGATTGTCAACGAAGGTCTCGAATCCCAGACGTTTGGCGGCTACCGCTGCATTGGTGATCATCCGGTCGCCCCACCAATAGGGCCCATTGGTAATGGCTCGCAGGTCAATGTAGGAATGCCCCCACAATCCCCGAGACTCGGCCTCCAGCGCCTTGTCTACCAGGCCCCGAGCGATCTCCGGCGTGGGCCCATCTAATCGCGTCACCATGAAGACGCCATTCGTGGGGTGGATCTGGGCCGCATTGGTGGCTCCGACCACAGGATTGGGGGAGGTCGCAATCGGGTCGTTAAAACCCAGCCGAGGCAGCAAGGCCAACTCATCGTCCACCGAGGCGTCATTGCGCAAAAATTGGGCAGGGATGCCCACTGTTTCACTGCGCATCGACGAGTCGTGAGGAATATACCACGGCACCCCATAGCACAGAAGCAGGTAGCGAATTTCCGAGCGGATGAGACGCAGGCGATTCCGGGCCGTTGCCTTGCGACCCGGCAACGGCGCACTGGAATCAGGCACCCACTCCGCCAAGCCTTTTTCAACGAGATACTTACGGACCGGTTCCTGAATCCCAGAAATGTAGTCCGCACGGGAAATGGTCCCCGATTCGGAAAGGCGAAGGCCCAAAAGTTGAGAGTCTGGCACCGACCGCCGCTGGGCATAATGCCGGGCCACGGCCTCGGAGGCAGGCATCTGCGCATTGTAGATTACCAACACCTCATTGCCGGCAGCCTCGGCGATCCAAGATCCGATCCAGACCCATCCCAACAGCAGCTTGATCAGCCACCCGATCCGCATCGTT
>JAPLUF010000183.1 GCA_026397755.1 Verrucomicrobiota bacterium | reverse complement strand
TGTTGATTCCCAAGATCACCGTCCCAGCCCGTTTGAGGAAGAGCTTGGAACGATCCCACATTTGCCGAAGCACCGCGCCCAGCATGGGCCGTTTGTAGGGGGGTAATTCGAGGATGAGCATGGGTGGCTCGCCGCGGAGGAGGGTCTTTTTGAAGACCCAAGCCATGCCCAGCGCCCCGGCGATGCCGAGGAGGTACATCATCAGCAAGGTTAGTCCGGGCCAGCCGTTGCGCTGCGGGATGCAGGCGGCGATGAGCACCGTGTACACCGGCAGACGGGCCGAACAACTCATCAGAGGCGCCACTAAGATTGTGGCCAAGCGATCCTGTCGGGTCTCAATGGTCCGGGTGGCCATGATGCCTGGGATGGCGCACGCAAATGACGATAGCATCGGGATGAAGCTCTTGCCGTGCAGGCCAACCCGGCTCATCAGGCGGTCCATCAAGAAGGCTGCCCGGGACATGTAGCCGGTGTCTTCTAACAGGCCAATGAAGAGGAAGAGTAGGCAGATTTGAGGGAGGAAAATCACCACCGACCCGACACCGGCGATAGCGCCTCGGGTGATCAGGTCGTTGAGATCGCCTGGGGGCATGCTCGAGCCGACCCATTGGGCCAGGGCATCGACAGCCGCCTCGATGCCGCTCATGGGATACTGCGCTAGCCAGAAGATGGACTGGAACATCAACGCCATCACCGTCACAAAAATGAGGGGTCCCCAGACGCGGTGGGTCACCACGCGGTCGATCCGGTCTGAGAGCAGTTCGTCCGGGGGCGGGGTCTCGCGGGTGACGTGCTGCTCAATGGCAAAGAGCCGGGCGTAGCGGGCTTCGATGGCGGTGCTGCGCCAGTCCACGCCGGCTGCTTCGAGACGTCGTCGAGCAGATAAAACTTGCTCGATGAGCGCCTCGGGATAGCGGGTGTTGGCTGTGTTTCCGTTGGTATTTCCGTCGGTGTTGGTTTTGTCAGTGGCCAAGGCCCGATCGTCGCTCAGGAGCAGCAGAGCTTCGGCGGCAGCCAGACGGGAGCGATGGGGGAAATGGCTTTCGAGGGCGGTCTCGATGGCTTGAGCCTCGCGTCCGAAGGCTTCGGGTAGTTCGTTGAAATCGCGGGGAATAACATGGCGAGTGCCTGGGCTGCTGGCTTGGGATCGGATGGATTGGCGAAGGGGTTCCAAGCCTTCGCCCTGACTGGCCACCATGGGGATGACCGGAACGCCCAGAGCCTTAGACAGTGCATCGGTATCGATTTCGTGACCTTGATCCCGGGCGACGTCCACCATGTTGAGCGTCAACAGGGTGGGGTGGCCCAATTCGATGACTTGGGTCGCGAAGTAGAGGTTGCGCTGGAGGTTGGAGGCGTCGACCACCACCACGACCAGATCCGGGGCCGGTACGTCGGCGACGCGCTGGAAGAGGATGTCTCGTGCGATTTGTTCGTCGGGCGACTGCGGGCTCAGTGAATAGGTGCCCGGAAGGTCGAGGATGGTGACCGGAAAGCGGGCGTCAGCCCCGGTGAGGGAGCCTTCTTTTCGCTCCACCGTGACCCCGGCATAGTTGCCGACGCGGCCGCGAAGGCCGGTCAGTGCATTGAATAGCGTTGTCTTGCCGCAGTTTGGGTTACCGGTGAGGACGACGGTGAAGGGTTTCATCGTGTCAGTGGACCTGGATTTTCTCGGCCTCGAGCTTGCGGAGGGAGAGGTGGTAGTTGCGTAGCTTGATTTCCACCGGGTCCCCGAGTGGAGCAAAGCGCACTAGTTCGACGGGGGTGCCGGGAAGCAGTCCCATTTCCAGCAGGCGTCCGCGCTGTTCTGGCGGAATGTCGATTCGGGCGACCACCGCCCGTTCGCCGGGAGTCAATGAGGACAGGGGGCGCATCGTGAGAGGGAGGCTATGGATGGAACCTTCCTGAGGGCAAGGAGGGTGGTTGTCGGGAAGTTGTTGCCGATTGTCGGTGGATTGCCATGCCGGACCGGTGTCGAACCGGATGAGGCTCTGGATAGGTACTTCCGTATCGAGATGGATACTGCGAGAACGAACCGATTAAGAGTCGTGATTCAGGCTGCCAAACGGACCGGACCCGAGGGGCTGAGGGGTTGAACGAGAATGGTCTCTGCCAGACGGTCGCTGAGCCCAAGTCGGGAATTGCAAACCTGACACAGAAGGTTGTTGGCGAGGCTGATCACTTTCACGCGTTGCTCTTCGCCGAATCCCATTTCCCGCAGCCGCCGATTCATGTCTGGGGAGGCCGTCAGTTGCTTGACGACGACCGTGGTGCCAGCCAGCACTCGATTGAGTGGGCACACCGCCGGGGTTGCGCACCGCTCAGGTGTGCAATCGGGGACGGGGCAAGCCTCGGACATCGAGTTCAAAATTACCGCGCCCTCCGGGGAGCGGCAAGGAAGGCGATTGTCGGAGGCTTGCCTTGGATTGTCGTGCGGTTGCGCTGACATGCCGGCGGGGCGGGACGTGGGGTCGGTGGGGTTAGAGTCCGGCGATGGCGGTGTCGAGGATCTCGATCAAGGCGCCGATGGTCTCCGGAGTTTCGTCGCCCATGTTGGAGATGCGGAAGGTGGTGCCCTTGATTTTCCCGTAGCCGCCGTCGATGAGGATGCCGTGGTCTTTGATGCGCTTTTGGAAGGTGGCGACGTCGATGACGCGTCCGCCGGGTTTGGCGTCGTTATTGACGCAAACCAGTGTCTTGGATTCGAACCCGGCTTCCGGGAACAGGGTGAATCCTTGGCGGGAGGCCCAGTCTTTGAGCATCTGGTTTGTCTGGGTGTGCCGGGCGTAGCGTGCTTCGAGCCCTTCGGCGAAGAATTCTCCCAGTTTGGACTCCAGCGCGTAGATGAGCGAGATGGCCGGGGTGCTGGGGGTCATGTTTTCGAGCGCGTTCTTCTCGAACTCGAGGAGGTCAAAGTAGTAGCCGCGGGTCTTAATGGTGGCAGCCTTGGCCAGCGCGGCGGGGGAGGCGACGAAGACGGCGAGGCCGGGGGGCAGGGCGAAGGCTTTCTGGGTGCCGGCCAGAAGGATGTCGATGCCGAGGTTGTCGAAGTGGTGCGGCAAGGCGGTCAGGGAGCTGACGGCGTCGACGATGAACATCACGTCGGGGTACTTCTTCTTGAGGGCGGCGATCTCATCCAGCGGGCTCATGGTGCCGGTGCTGGTTTCGTTGTGGAT
>JAPLUF010000388.1 GCA_026397755.1 Verrucomicrobiota bacterium | reverse complement strand
TAACAAGCTCACAATTTCAACCTTTCGGTCGAAAACCACCCTTTCAGGCGACGAAAAAATGTGATTGAAGATTATTTCAGCTTCAACCCGATCCGGCTGATGAACTCAGCGGCCTTTAACCGCTTTGTTCGTAAGAACGAGTACAGTTAAGCCTACGACCTTCAGACTGACAACACCTTTCTGGTAAAATTTTTGAAACTGATCGGGAACAGCCAGTTTCATTGGGGGTTTTGCAGCAGAATTGCTTCGAGATGTTTTTCATTTCGCATCCACGGACGCACCATTTTATGCATTCGATTCCCTTGTTGAGGGACAGATATTGCAGTTGTTTTCACCTCTGAAGGGTTGTGAAACCTATGGTTTTGCTGGTTTTTTCAGGTTTTTACGAGGCTGAGGCGATGTTTGTAGCTCGAGAATTAGCCTGAGCGGTTCCCCATGACCATCATGCCTCACACCCTCGTTTACCCCGGAATGCTGCGAGCGAGCGGTTCACAGCGCTTGGAATCATGATTTTCCGGATCTTCTCGATCTGCTTTATCTACCCGTTGGGTTCGATATAGGTTTTGCCATGCTGATGCTGCGTCGTTCGGTCGATCCGGAATGGGCCCCTCGAGTAACCCGCTGTCTGCACGATTTGCTGGTGGATCACGCTCACCTCGAGCGCAAGGCTGCAACCACAGCCATCCATCTCGAAAAATATCGGGAGCTTTTTCCAAAGGTTCACACCCTCAACCGGATCGCGATGGAGGAGTTGGAGCACTTCGAATTGGTTCTAGGGCTTCTGGAGCAACGCGGTTGGGCTTTTGACCAACCTCAGCGCAGTGAATGGATCACGGGCATGATGAGAGGCGTTCGGCAGGGGCGCCGCGAGTCTGCCATCGACCACTTGGTGGTGTGCGCCCTAATCGAGGGTCGTAGCTGCGAGAAATTTCAAATCCTCGCATCCTATCTCGCCAACGTTGAACCGGATCTATCGCGCTTCTATCAGTCGTTGGTCGAGTCGGAGGGCAACCATTACGCAACCTATCTTATTATGGCCCGGGAGATCGACCTGGATGAAGCAGACTCGCGTCTGGATTGGTTCCTCGACCGAGATAGCGAACTGATGGGACACCGACACGATTTGTGCATCCTGCACTAAACCCTCTTCAAGTTGAGGCACTACGGATCCCTGCGTCGGGTCACTGGGAAATCGGCAGCAACGCGGTCCAGCGGAAGTCACGGCAACGGGTCGCTTGTCCGGTGTACTGGGTTCGACATCGCGGACAATATTGTGTGTGAGCCGTGTCCTCGGCCCTAGGAGGCGAGTCCCAGTGGGCTGGGTCTATACCTCGCCGTCGAGCCAGCACTTCAATGGCTGCACGAACCTCCGCAGATTCCGCTGCATCGACAGGGATCGCGGAACTAGCCGAACTCTCAGAGGCAACCGAGTATCGCAAGCGGCGCCATTCAGCGGCGGCTAAATCATCCCATCCCTGAAAACCGGGCAAGGCCGCGGCCACTGCCAATGGGTGAAATCCGTCTAAGGCCTGCTTCTGAGCGAGGTCCAAAGACCGAATCGCCGCCAGCGGAGAGAGACACGCCGAGAGCACTAACCTGAGACGCTCATCCCCGGACTCGGAGAAGATTTTGCTGTGAGCTCGGGCAAGGATCCAGGCGTTGGCGACCATGAAAATCAACGTTCCGGCGATTAAAATCCAAAGCGTCGATTGGAGCCCCAAGAACTTCAGCAGCAACGGGCACATGACCCAGACCAGCCCCCACAGGCACCACGAGGTCCAGCGGAGCGTCTGGAACGCCTCCTCAACGCCCTGATACCGCCTGCCGATCTCCACCACACTGAAAGCTGTGTCGATGGAAGGCCTGAGGGCGGTCGAACAGGTTGAGCCTGCGGGTGGAGAGGTTCGGACCGAATAGGCCCGACCCAACTGAGGGACCGGGTACACCCAATGCAGAGATCCACGCGATGAGGACATCAGCCCCCCTTGGGTGAGCGCCTCCCAACCGCGCCCACGACGCCTGAAGAGCCAGGCGTCGGAGCGCACCCAAACCAAGAACTCGGACAAATACAGCAAAAGCAGACACCCCAAGAGCATCGGCACCGGGCTCATGACGCAACTCCACTTCTCGACTTACACTTCCAAGGCTTCGCCCGGCGCTGGTTGCAGCACCTGAATCTTGGGATGACGCGTTTGGATTTGCTCACAAATCCAACCCTTGGCTTGGGTATCTCCATGACCCAGCACCACCACGCGGGGATTGATCTCTGAAACCATGTTCATCAGGTCGTCACGATGGGCGTGCGCGGTTAGATCGAAGTCGAAGACCTCGCAGTTTCGATTCAACTTTCCAACCGAAGGGCTGAAATGGAATCGCTCACCAGGCTTGGCCGCTTTAAGACGACCACCAGGGGTCTCTGAGTCTGCGTAGCCCACAAAGAAGATACCATGCCGCTCCTCACCCACAATGCGTGCAGCCAAGGCGTGGGCTCCGGTATTTTCGCTCATCATACCGGCAGTCATGACGAAAATCCTGCCGCCACGCAGCGACATGGATTCGATGTCGTTGGTGGAGACCACCTGGATGTTCAGCGCATTGGTCAGCTTGAGGTTCGGATGATGCCGATTGGTCCGGTTCGACTGGAGATCGTAGATCTCGGTGAAGACCCGTCCCAACCCTCCGATGTACACCGGTTGTTCCCGAAGTTTTCCTGCCCGCATGAGCAGGGCAAGGTAGGCGAGGATCTCTTGGGTTCGCCCCAGCGCAAAGGCCGGGATGAGTACCGTACCTTTGCGGGCCAGAACCCGGTTAATTCCCTCGGCCAGACGCTCCAGTTCCTGATCTCGACTGAAATTGGGGGGCAATTGACGAGCTCCCCGAGTGGTTTCCATCACCAACACATCGGCTCGTACCCCCTCGAAATCCGCGCCGCGGAGGAGGGTCTGGTCGTGAAAACAGACATCGCCCGAATAAAACATGGTCTGCTTGCGACCCCGCACCAAAACACCGGCCGAACCTAGGGCATGACCCGCATCGAAGAATTCTAAGGTCGGCCCATGCCGACGCCCCGGAGTGGCTCCCTGGCTGCGGGCAAACTGAGCCCACTCGATCTCGCGACGATAGCCGAATCCCTGAAAGACTGGGGCGTAATCGTCCACCTCTTCATGCGTATAGAGCGGGTATTCGCGTATCCCCAGCTCATCGCGCTGGCGAACCATCACATTGACCGAATTATGCAGGACTCGCTCAACGATGAAGTAGCTCAGGTCCGTCATAAGCACCCGAGCATGGGGGAAATACTGAAGGGCCACCGGTAGCGATCCGACATGATCATGGTGGCAGTGGGTGAGCGCGATGGCGTCAACCTCCAGATCCTTCACCGATTCATACAGTGGGAGAGAGGAAAGGCCTTCGCGCTTCGGGTGAGTCCCGGCGTCCATCAAAAGTTGGTGCCCATCGACGGAGAGCATCCAGGCACTGGCTCCGATGTCGTTGTCTGGATTGAGGTTCGTGATCCGCATCACGGACATGGATAGACCCGGAATCCCCCTCACCGCAAACGCGGAAAGCGTTTATTCGCCATTGGAGGCTCCGGTAAATCGTGACTCAGATGTCGATTTAAGGACCAAAGTCGCCACCAATCCACGTTCCTGGCCTCGGGTCAATTCGAGGCGTCCCTGACAGGCCGCCATGCAGGTCTTCACGATAGCCAAACCCAGACCAGTGCCTCCGGTGTCACTCGAACGGGATTGATCCGGCCGATAAAATGGTTCGCCCAATCGGCCCAATTCGGATTCAGAGACACCCGGACCGGAATCTACCACTCGCCAGAGCACCTGATGGGAGCCTAAGAAAAAAGCCTCTATCCGGATGGGTCCGTAGGCGGCAGCGTGATTTCGGGCATTCCTCAGGAGATTTCCCATGGCTCGCTCCACCAGTTCCGAATGCCCCAGAGCCTGCAACTCCTCGGGCACATGAACCGTGAGACCGGTCGCCTCGGGCATTTCCCGAGCCACGACCCGGCGAGTCATTTCAGCCAGAGGGAGGGACGTCATCTCCGCGTCAGCGGGTTTCAGCGCCGCCTTGGAGAATTGCATCAATTCATTCACCAAGGTGGACATGTGACGAACTTCTTCACGCACGTCGTCCACATAAGAACGGGCGTCGTGGTCGGTCCGCTGCTCCAAGATCCCCAGCGCCATTTCCATGCGAGCCAGTGGCGAGCATAACTCGTGGGCGACATCTCCCAGAAACCGCTTCTGCCCAGTCACCAAGCCTTCCAATCGAGCTGACATGCGATTGATCGCACCGCCCAAGCGACCCAACTCGTCTCCGCGCTCTTCGGGCACCACAGTATTGAACCGACCCTCAGCGATACGCTCGGTGGCGGCCGAGATTTGAGAGACGGATCGAGTAATTCCCCGCACGAACGGCAACCACCAAAGCACCGAGACGGCAATCACCGCCGAGGCGGCCCAGAACCAGGATTGGACATCAAAGAACAAACCGCCTGCCGACAAGGTCTCCGAGACCATCGCCATCCGCACGCCTCGCGGAAGACCCGGTCCACGAATCGGATTACCATGGACCAACCAATACTTCGCTGGACTACCGGCTCGAAGAAAAACCCGTGCCCCCCCCATCGAAGACCGCGGCCCCGATCGCGGGGGTCGAGGCCCGGGAGCTCCCATCGGCCCTGGCTCGAAATGATCCTCGGGAGGCTGTCCCGGCGGAGGCCCCGACCTTCGGTCATCAAACCCAGGACCCGGCTGCACCAATGCTCGGAGGCGGAGCGCCAACTCGGCAGGCACCTCCAGCTTGGCTCCCAAAAAGAGAGACCCGTCCTCCCGCAACAGCATCACGCGAACCGGATAGGCTTCCTCGAAGCGGGCCATCGCCCGTTCCCACTCGACCATCGGGCGGTCCCGCAATTCGGCCATCAACGCCCCGGCTGGTGCCTGAGAACGATCCCCTGCGGCCCGGCCCAGCAACGAATCCCCACCGAGCTCGGTCCACAGGAAGATCCCGAAGGTGCCTCCCAGAATGATCAAGTTCAGCAGCAACCAAATCAGGATGCGGCTGAATAGCGGCAGTCGGAGGGTCATTCAGGATCCTCCGGATCGACCATCATGTAGCCCGCTGAGCGAAGGGTTCGAATGAAGCGCGGATGCTTGGGGTCGTCGTTGAGTTTTTTGCGCAGAGCAGAGATGTGGACGTCGATGGAGCGGTCGAACACGTCGTAGTCCCGCTCTCGAATCTCGTCGAGCAACGCCTCTCGGGTCTTGACCCGCCCACGGGCCTTGGCCAGCGAGACCAACAGGTCGTACTCCACAGGGGTTAAGCTCAGCGGGACATCGCCCAAAACGGCAGATCGAGAGGCCGGACGAACCCGCAGCGGGCCCACGACAACTTCTCCTTCCGAAGTGGCATCAGGCCCCGGGGGACGGACAGTGCGTCGAGTGACCGCTCGCAATCTCGCCAGGAGTTCGCGGGTGGAAAAGGTCTTAGGGAGGTAGTCGTCGGCCCCCATTTCCAGACCAACGATTCGGTCGGCTTCGTCACCTCGGGCCGTAAGCATCAGTACAGGCACGTCCACCTTGGCGCGGATCCGCTTGAGAACCTCGAATCCGTCGAGACCCGGCAGCATGAGATCAAGAAGGACGGCATGCCACGGCTCTCCTACCGCACGGTCCACACCTTCAGGACCTGTATGAACGACCTCCACCGAATATCCCATGGGAGTGAGATAGTCACGAATCAGGCGGCAGAGCTTCCGGTCATCATCGATGACCAAAATGCGGGGCAGCGTGTCCCGGGATGCGGAGTCAGCGTGATTGGATTTCATGAGAAAAACAAGATCAACCCATCGGGCTGGATCGGAAGCAGGCTAGTCGGCACCGAGAGGAACCGGACACATATTTACGCCTGCTTAACAATTTTCCCTGCGAGACACATCATTTCATTACAGAAGTGACGTTGTATGTTTTCAGAACGCCATGGTGAGCATTCGCCCAGCGTCCACTTCCACAACACACCATCGATACTCCATGAAAAAACTGAATGGCACCTTACTGGCCCTGGCCCTAGCTGGCGCAACCCTCACCGCCATCGCCCAAAATGAGGATCGCCCCCAGCCTCCCGGCGGTCCTGACGGTCCTGGCGGACGACCGCGGATGATCTCCCCATTAATGGAGGCCCTCGATAAGAATCATGACGGCGTTCTGGATGCCGACGAAATCAAGAATGCCGCGACCGCTCTCCTGAAACTCGACAAGAACGGTGACGGCAAGCTCACTCAAGAGGAACTCCGACCGGCTCGCCCGCCGGGTGGTCGTGGACCCGGTGGTCCTGGTGGTCCTGGTGGTCCAGATCGAGAGGGACGTCCCCAAGGCGAGGGCCGTCCAGGGCGCCCTGAAAAACAGTAATCTCCTCACCTGAGACTCCACGCCGGCGACTTCCACTCCTTGAGGAAGTCGCCGGTTTGTTTTTCTGAGATACCGAACGGGCGAAGCCCGGCTGAGGAGTCCAGCACTAGCCAAAAAAACTAATCCCGGCCCAAGACCCATCGGGCCAGTTGCACTAGGGAGGCGGGCTGTCCGGTCCGCAACACGGCCGTCTTGAAAATGCGAGCGCAGCCCCACAGGACAGCAACATCGGAAAGCAGCAACAGAACCAGAGTCCCTATCACCTCTCGCAATGGAGGGTTGGCCGCGACCCGGTTCATCATCACGAACGGCGTATAGGGCGGTATCCAGGACAACACCGTCGCCACAGGGCCATTGGGATCCTTGGGGATAAAGGCAATCGAAACCAAGGGAACCATCATGAGCAAGGCAATGACTCCTGTAAAATTCTGAGCCTCCTTCAAGTTATTGCAGGTGCTGCCCAAAGCCAAAATCACCGCGGCATAGAAAAGATAGCCGAGCAGAAAATAGAGAACGAACGCGGGCAGCAGCCAGGAATCCAACAACAAGGTGGCCAACTCCAGAGGCAAGCGATTGGCGATGGAATCCGCCGCCATAGCCGCAGCCCCGGCCGTGTGGAGGGTCCAAAAGGTCATCAACACCAGCGACCCGATCCAGCCCAAGGTCATCACGGCGCCAACGGCGGCCACACCCACCAACTTTCCAGTCATCAACTCGAGCGGTGTCACCGAGGAAAGTAACACTTCCAAGATCCGGTTAGAGCGTTCCTCAATCAGTGAATTGAGCAGCATCTGGGAGATGCTGAACACGGCGATCCACAGCAGGTACACGAACGCACTGGGAGCCCATTGCCTGAGCAAATCAGCCATCCCTACCTGCTCCTCTCCCTCAGCTTTACGGGGATTGAAACTCATCAACTGCGCCTGCGAGCCCTCCACTTGGGCGATGGTAGAGGGGTCCATCCCCAACCGGGAGTACTCGCGACTTCGAAAATTTCTCGAAAGCGCATCAACGATGCGGTCCTGCAACTGAGTGTCCGCCTGATTGGCCGACCAAAATCTCAGGATCGGCGGCGCATTGGAAGACGGTCCGTCCTGCAGGATGGCGACGGCGAAGAGCGGTACTTCTTCGTCGACTCCCACCGGCTTGAAAAGGCGTTCCTCCCTCATCCAGTCCCGAAGGCGTCCCTCAAACTCGGAAAGATTACCGCGCCACTCCAACTCTGAGGGCAGTGCCACCAGACGATTGAGCGGGGCTGGAGGCGCGAAGCGGCCCGCATCAACTTTCATCAACGGCCCTAAATCTTCCTGCAACTTCGACCACGCCTGAGGTTGTTTATCCACCGCCGGAAGGGCTTGGCCAGACTTCAACCTCGGTGCAACCCATTCGCGGAAGTGAAATAATTCACGACGCGATTCAGCAGTCTTCAGTTGGTTGAGAACCACGTCGAATAAGCGCTCTCCGGCCGTCGCGTCGATCAGAGCGAGGTGGCGGGTGGGAGTCCCCTTGCGAGCCAGGATCAGCGGCACCTGAGAGGCCATCAGCCAAAGCAACGGAACCAACAGGATTCCGAACCAGAAGCCCCGGGTCTGGACGTTGTCGAGGAATTCGCGAACTGCAATCAACAGGGCGTTTCTCATCGCAAAGCGGCCTCCCGGGCACTCGGACCCACCAAATGGACAAAGACTTCGTGGAGATCCGGATCTTGGACATCGAAACACCGCAACCGCAGCGATCGTTCGAAGCAGGCCTCTAACACCGCCGAGGCAGACGCCCCGGGCTCAAGCTCTAATCGCCACCGATTGCTGCTTTGCGCCTCCATGGAGTGCACGCCGGGAAGAATTTCCAGCGTGGGCGAGGCCTCCGCGGTCTCCAGAGTGATCCGAATGGGCAGCAGGGAACGAGCCTCGGATACGGTGCCCTCGAAGAGCCCGCGCCCGCCACCGAGGATGATCAGTCGATCACAAAGACGCTCGGCATGGGACATGACATGAGTGGAAAAAAGAATCGTGCAACCCCGGGCCTTGAGATCGACCAGAATATCCTCCAAGACCTCCTGATTGACCGGATCAAGGCCGGAAAACGGCTCATCTAAGAGGACTAATTCGGGATCGTGGGCAATGGACGCAAGCACCTGAACTTTCTGTCCCATGCCCTTGGACAAGGTCTCCACCTTCTTGTCCGCGAAAGCTCCTAGTCCATATCGACCCAACAACTCTCGGGCTCGCTGGTTAGCCCGGGTGCTGGAAAGCCCTTTGAGTGTGGCGAAGTAAGCGATGACAGAGGCGGCCGTCATCTTGGAGTACAGACCCTTTTCTTCAGGCAAGTAGCCCACCCGATTGCGAACCGACATCGCCGAGGGAGATCCGAGCACCGACAGTTCACCGGAGTCGGGTGAGAGCATGCCCAAGATCATTCGCAGGGTGGTGGTTTTCCCTGCACCATTGGGCCCCAAAAAACCATAAACCGAGCCCGCGGGAACCGACAGGGAGAGGTCTTGGACTGCGTGAAAACGCCCGAATGATTTTGAAACATGTCGGAGTTCCAACGCAGTGGACATGGGTTGACAGTGTTCCTGGCGTTCCGCATCGACAAGAACATCCCAACTTTCGGACCTCCAAGCATCTTGGATCAATCCGTCGCAGAATCGGAACAGCTTCTCGGATTCCCTCCCGGATCCACTGTAGGCATGATGCGGGCGCACAATGAATCCGACCGCCCATTCCTTCACCGTCAATGGACGTACTTACACCCCCCCGGCCCAGCCCGTGGCGGTGCTATGCCTCGACGGTTCTGCCGATGCCTATCTGGATGCTGCGATGGCCCGCGGTTTAATGCCTCATGCCCAGCGATTGGCCATCCAGGGGTGGCGAGGGTCGGCTCGGGCCGCTATGCCCACCTTCACCAACGTCAACAATAGCTCGATCGTCACGGGCGTGCCTCCGTCGGTCCATGGGATCGGTGGCAATTTCTTCTACGACACCTCGATCGGGCAGGAAGTGATGATGAATTCATCGAGCTTTCTCCGGGTGCCCACGTTGTTCCCCGCCGCCCAATCCGCCGGGCGCAAGGTGGCGGTAGTCACGGCCAAAGAAAAACTCCGAGACATTTTCGCCAGCGGCTTGATTAGCAAGGGCGGCATCGCTTTTTCGTCCGAAAAGGCGCGCGACGCTGCACTGGCCACCCACGGCATCGAGGGTGTGGAGGCGCTGTCTGGCCCAACCCCGGCCATTTATTCGGGCGACGCCTCGTTGTACGTCCTGAGGGCGGGAGTGCAGTTACTCCAGGCCGGCCGAGCCGATTTTCTCTACCTCAGCACCACCGATTTCATGCAGCACAAGTACGTGCCGGATGCACCAGAGGCCCTCGCGTTCTACGCAAGCATCGACGCGGAGGTTGGACAATTGCTCTCGCTCGGAGCCGTGGTGGGGATCACCGCCGATCACGGCATGAACTCCAAGCAGCGAGCCGACGGGACACCGAATGTGGTCTATCTGGAGTCGGAACTCAACGCGCACTGGGGCGAAGGCTTCCGGGTCATCCTGCCGATCACGGACCCCTACGTCGTCCATCACGGAGCCTTAGGTTCCTTCGCTCAAGTCCACCTGCCAACCGACCGGTCCGTCTCCTTGACCGAGGTCCTAGACTTCGTGGCGACCCTGCCCGGGATCACCGAAGTGCTGCCCCGCGACCAAGCCGCTCGGCGGATGGAACTGCCCGCCGACCGCATGGGCGACTTGGTCGTCTGCTCCGGCCGAGATGCGGTTATTGGTCGAACCCCCGCCTACCACGACTTGAAGGCCATCGAGGGCGGTCTCCGCTCGCACGGCGGGCGATACGAAGAACTCGTCCCCTTCATCCTCAGCCATCCGCTGCGTCCTGAATATGCGGCCCGAGCTCTGGGCGACCCACGGAACTTCGACATCTTCGACTTCACCTGCAACGGCACCACGGCTCTCTAAACCTGCTGTGAGCCACCTCTCTGATAGTTGGGCCTCTCGAGCCCTCCGCCGTTTTCCTGGAGGCTCCAACGGTGAATTTGGCGTCCCTCCGGAACTCTTAGTAGTGCCGGAGCGCGGAAGCGGTGCGCGAATCTGGGACACGGAGGGTCGAGAATTCTTGGACTTCACCATGGCTTGGGGATCAGCGCTGGTGGGACACGCTCATCCCAAGGTGGTGGAGGCAGCCACTAACGCGGCGCGCGATGGGTTGAACTTCGCTTCCATGAACCGACGTTCCATCGAGTTGGCTGAGCGAATTTGCTCGGTGAGTCCCTGCGCTGAGCGGATCCGTTTCGTTGCATCGGGCACCGAGGCCACCCTGCTCTGTCTGCGAGTGGCCCATGCCGCGACCGGTCGTCCGAAAGTATTGCGATTCGAGGGTGCCTACCACGGCCAACATGCGGTCGGAGTGGCAGGAATGATTCACAGCCGCCCTACCAACTTGCCTGCCTGCGATACGGCGGGCGCCGGCGCCCCCTGGACCGAACAAGATGTCCTCGTCGCGCCCTACAATGACCTCGAGGGAACCACCCAAATCCTCAAGGCTCACGCCTCATCGCTGGCGGCAGTGATCGTGGAACCCTTGCATCGATGCCTCAAACCACGGCCCGGTTTTCTAGAGGGTTTGCGCGAACTCACCCAACAGCATGGCATCGTCCTCATCTTCGACGAAGTAGTGACCGGCTTCCGGCTCGCACCCGGCGGCGCCCAGGAATACTACGGTGTGATCCCCGATCTGGTGGCTTATGGAAAAGCCCTCGGCGGAGGCTTCCCAATTGGGGCCTTTGCCGGCCGGGCCGAAATCATGGAAGTCTTGGAGGAAAAACGACTTCCCGGCCCCCGCTATGTCTGGAGCGCCTCAACCACGGGCGGTAACCCCGTGTCTTGTGCGGCCGCCCTCGCCACTCTCGACATCCTCTTGCAACCGGGTGTGCATGCCGAACTGCACGCACTGGGTCACCGCTTCCGCAACGGACTCCAATCGGTCGTCCAAAACGCCGGAGAATACGCGCAAATCCTGGGAGATGGACCTCTGGGCCAGGTAGCCTTCTCAGCGACCCCGGTCACCGACCATGTCTCTTGGCTGGCCAGCGACCGGGCCCGCGGTGGCCGACTCATGCTGGAGTTGCTGGCTCGTGGCATCTTCCTCAACCCGATGGGCACCAAACTTTACCTATCACTCGACCATTCCGAGTCCGTCTTGGCGCGCTTCATGGAGGCTTTTGCTGAGGCCCTGCAAGCATCAGCGACTCCTCGGTGAACTGCTCCCAATCCTTTTTCCTGCATTGTCCAAACCGATGAACCTCAAGAGCCTCGTCGCCGGAAAACCGATCGATTCGGATTCCGTACTCACCGTCCGCAACCCTTACGACCAATCCATCTCGGGCACGGTCACCTTGGCCTCACGCCAACACGCCCTGGAAGCGATTGCCGCTGCCACAGCGTTCCTGGACACCCCGACCCGCTTCCAGCGGTCCGAGATTCTGGAGAAGACCCGGAGCGCGCTCGAGAGCCGGCGTGAGGAGTTCGCACGCATCATTACCTCCGAGACAGGTCTGGCGCTGCGAGAAGCGCGCTATGAGGTCGGACGGACGGTGGATGTTCTTCGTTTCGCCGCCATGGAGGCTTTGCGCGATGACGGCCAGATCTTCTCGTGCGACATCTCAGCACAAGGCAAGGCACGCAAAATTTTCACCACGCGGGAACCGTTGCGCTGCGCGGTGGCCATCACTCCGTTTAATCATCCATTGAACCAGGTGGCCCACAAGCTGGGGCCTGCCATCGCAGCCGGAACACCCATCATCCTCAAGCCTTCCGAAAAGACGCCGCTGGTCGCCCTGCGATTTGCCGAACTCCTTCACGCTTCAGGTCTGCCCGGCCCCATGTTGAGCGTGCTGCTGGGACCCACCACAGAGGTCGCGGAGGTGTTGGTCGGACACCCGGAGGTCGAGGTGGTCGCCTTCACCGGCAGCGTGCCGGTCGGAAAGAAGATCGCCGCCACAGCAGGCTACAAAAAGCTGGTCTTGGAACTGGGCGGCAATGATCCCCTCATCGTTCTAGAAGACGCGGACCTGAACCTGGCCGTCACGCTGGCCGCCGAAGGCAGTTACCGAAATTCAGGCCAACGCTGCACGGCGGTCAAACGCATCCTTGTCCAGGAATCCATCGCCGAGGAGTTCACACGGGCCTTGGTCGAACGAACCCGAGAATATGTCTGCGGAAATCCTTTTGACGAGGCAACCAAGGTCGGCACGGTCATCGATGAGGCTTCAGCCCGCTCGCTGGAAGCGGTCGTGCAAGAGGCCGTGGCTCAGGGCGCGCGGGTACTCATCGGCGGCGAGCGCAGAGGGGCGCTACTACAACCCACGGTCATCGACCGGGTGCCCCGCGACTGCCGCATGGTGGTCTGCGAAAGCTTCGGACCCTTGGCCCCCATCATCACGGTCCGCGACTTGGACGATGCGCTCACCCTCGCCAACTCGACCGCCTACGGCCTGAGTTCAGGCGTTGTGACCAACAATTTGGCTCACGCACTCAAGGCAATTAAGACGCTGCGTTGCGGCACGGTGAACATTAACGAAGTGCCCGGATTTCGAGTCGAGAGCTCGCCCTTCGGCGGGATCAAGGACAGCGGGCTAGGCATCAAAGAAGGCGTGATCGAAGCCATCAAAGGCTACAGTTACGTCAAAACATTCAGCCTACCCTGGTGAGCCGGTGATCCGCGTCAGGGCGGCTTGGCAAAGACTGGCCCTTGGAGGCCAACACAAGCCGCCCCGACTCTCTGTCGATCACCAGATCTTCGCGCGGTCTTCGGGCTTGCGCCACTGAGGCGAGCTCTCGGTGATGCCCCAAGCTTGGTAGAATTCCGGCAGGTTCACGTGCGGTCCAATGCCCCGGAATTGGCCCGGTGAGTGAGGATCGACGACCAGACGGCGTTGAAGTTCTGCCTCGCGCCAGTTGACCCGCCAAAGTTGGGAGAGGCTGAGGAAGAACCGCTGTTCCGGAGTCAAACCGTCGATGAGTCGACGACGACTGGGGTCCTTGGCCAAGGCCCGCTGGAGGGCTTCGAACGCAATACTGGTTCCACCCAAGTCGGCGATGTTCTCGCCCAATGTCAGGCGGCCGTTGACCCGCTTTCCGGGCAATGCCTCATAGGAGGAATACTGGTCGATGACCTTGGCCGCCCTGCGGTCGAACTCCTTGCCGTCGGCCTCGGTCCACCAGTCGCGCAAATTGCCTTCGGCATCGTACTTGCGCCCCTGATCATCGTAGCCATGGGTGATTTCGTGTCCGATCACCACACCGATGGCCCCATAATTCACCGCGTCATCCGTCTCCAAATCGAAGAACGGCGGCTGCAAAATGCCGGCCGGAAAAACAATCTCGTTCAGGGGCGGGCTGAAGTAGGCGTTGACCGTTTGCGGGGTCATGTGCCATTCGGTCCGATCCACAGCCTTGCCGACCCGCGCCAGATCCCGTCGGGATTCAAAGGCATTGGCCCGGAGCACGTTGCCCAGGTGATCGTCCCGTCGAACCTCCAACCCCGAATAATCGCGGAAGCTCTTGGGGTGCCCCACTTTCTCGGTGAAACGGTCAAACTTCTGGAGAGCCTGCCGACGGGTGGCTTCGCCCATCCACTCCAACTTGGCGAGCCGCTCCCGGAATACGACGCGCAGGTTGGCGATCATTCCCGACATGCGTGCGGAAGCGGCCGGCGGGAAATGTTTTTCGACATAGAGCCGTCCCAATGCCTCCCCGAGCGCGCCATCAATGGACTTGGCGGATCGCTGCCAGCGAGGCTCTTGCTGGGGCTGACCTCGCAGGACGGTTCCGTAAAACGCAAAGGCCTCATTGGCTGGTGCCGCATGCAAGTGTTCAGCGAGGCTGCTCACCAAATGCCACCGGAGGTACGCCAGCCAATGGGTCTCTTCGACCTCGGACACCATCAGGTCCAGTTCCTTGAAAAACTCTGGCTGACCCACGATGACCGTGGTCGGACTCGCAATGCCCGCCGCCTGAAAATAGGCACCCCACGGCAACCGGGGCGTCAACTGATCGAGTTCGGCACGGGTGAGCTTGTGGTAGTTCTTTTCACGATCCCGCAATTCCGTGCGCGTGCGACAGGCTTTGGCCAGTCGAGTTTCCAGAGCCAGAACGGCTTCCGCGGCATCCTTGGCCTCGGATTCGCCATCCCCCAAAAGCCTCAGTTGAGCGGCGATGTGCTGACGGTACTGCTCCCGCTGCCGCGCAAAACCCTCGGCCAAATAGTAGTCTCGGTCGGGAAGACCCAACCCTCCCTGCATCAAGTGCAGGGCGTACACCGAGCTGTTCTTGGCGTCGGGTTGAACGCCCATTCCAAAACCAGCGCCAATCCCCCGAAGGTGCCAGTCCGCCAAAAGGGCCATCGCCGACTCGGGATCCTGAACGGCCTTCAATCGCTCCCATTCGGGGTCCAAGGGTGCAAACCCCAATCGCTCGATGCGATTCGTCTCCATGGCAGAGGCATAAAAGTCACCCACCTGCCGGAGAGGAGAACCCGCTGGAGCATTGGTGTCAGCGGCGGCCGAAATGAGGATGCCACGGATCAGCCACCAATTTCGCTCTTGAAGCTCATCAAAACCGGCCCAACGCGATTTGTCGGAGGGCACCGGGTTGTTCTTGCGCCAGGCACCGGTGGCATATTGGTAGAAATTGGTCTTCGGATCGACGGAGCGGTCCACATAGCTCATCGAAAACCGGGGAACAGGCGGTGGGTTCTCGGCCGCAGATGCCAAGCTGTTCAGGAACAACAGACCCAAATAAATCCCCAACCGTCTGAAGAAGATGCCGCGTGGGCAGGATTGGATGCCGAACATGACCATCAGGT
>JAPLUF010000283.1 GCA_026397755.1 Verrucomicrobiota bacterium | reverse complement strand
GTCGGGCAGGAGCTTGTCTCCGAGCTCGTCCCAGTGGACGAGATCGCGACTGACGGCATGACCCCAGTGCATGTTGCCCCAATCCCAACCGTACGGATTGTGCTGGAAGAACAAGTGGTACTCGCCGTTGTAGAAGACCATGCCGTTCGGATCGTTGTTCCAACCGCGCTTTGGCGAAAAATGGAACTGCCCGCGCAACGGCTCGCGGTACAGCGATCCCTCGTCCTTAAATCCGTCGCCCTGTTCGATCGCCGACAACGCCGTGGAATCGGCAGGCAATGCGTCCACACGGAGGGTGACGGTCTTTCCCCGCCAGGCCGACACGTCCATGGGCGCCCACCAATCGGCCGCGCCATCGGCCAACTCGATGTCATTCCGAACGACGGGCTTCCCGTCCACCATCAAGGTCACCACGCGCTTCGGGGCCCCGTTGCGAATGGGCAGGTGCAAATAACGAGCCGTCACCGGGATGGATTGCTCGACGTTCTTCTGCAAGCCTTTCGGTCGGGCGTCGGTTTGCCGGAGGTGATCGACATTAAGATGTCCCCAACCGCCCTTGGCCTCGTCGACAATGCGAATGGAGGCCGTCTGACCGGCCAACTCGGAGACGTCCCACGAGTCAGGAGCCAACGCCTCGCTGCCGCCACTGCGGTCATTCGGGCCCGTCGCCGAACGGACCACCTGGCCATCCACCAGCAATTGCAGGGCGAGCTTCTGCTCGTTGTGGCCCCCGCCGATGAGGAAGGCGAGGAAGCGCCGCTCGATCTTGAAGGGCGGTGAACTCAAGGCACCGGTCGCGTCATCGCCGCCGCGGAACGTGTTGACCAACCCCTTCCCGAGAAAACCCTCGACCTGCATCTGCCCGGCTAGTGCGCCGCGGGCTGGGGCGCTGCCAAACGCCTCGCCGGTGGCCTTCCACGCGCCATAGTCGACGCCTTCAAAGTCGGCGATGAGGAGGTCGTCGGCCGCGCGGGCACCGGCGACGGTCGCGAGCACCACGGCAAGGAGAGCGGACTGGATGATCGATTTCATGGGACAGGAATTGGCTAGATCGAAGTCGGAATAGGATGCGATTCGGGATCGCAGTTCGAGCCTGAGAATAGAGACGGAAAATCAAGAGGCGCGGGCATAGGAACGACGGACGGATCACTCAACGGGCTTGGCGCAGCTTGTCGAGGAGCACCGCTCCCAAGATCACCAACCCGAGCACCACCTTCTGGGTGTAACTCTCCACATTGGTGAGGTTCATGCCATTCTGGATGACGGCGATGGTGAAGGCTCCGGTCAACGTCCCCAGCATCCGGCCCTCGCCTCCGCTCAGGCTCGTACCGCCCACGACGACGGCGGCAATCACGTACAACTCGTACATGTTGCCATACGTGGGTGATCCGCTCTTGAGCTGCGAAGCCATGATCACGCCCCCCAGTCCCGCAAGCAACCCACTGGCCACATAAGCGAAGAGGAGCACGCGCCGAACCGGCACGCCCGAAAGCCGCGCCGCCTCCGCATTGCCACCGACGGCGTACAAGTAACGTCCGAGCTTCATGCGCGACATGAGCACCTGGGCCAGGGCGTACAGCACCAGCAGGAGCACCACGGCATTGGGAAGCCCGAAGAGGTCCGCACCGCGCCCGAGCCAGACAAAGGAATCGGGAATTTGATAAATCGATTGTCCCTGGGCCAAAATGTAGGCCAAGCCACTGCCAACGAGCATCATGGCCAGCGTCACGATGAAGGGTGGGATGGCAAATCGGGTGATCATCAGGCCTGAGAAACCTCCGACCGCCCCGCACACCACAATGGCCAACAAACACCCGAGCACCATGCCGCCGGTGGAGGCGCTCATACCCCCGGCCTGGTCACGAATAAATCCCGCCGCCAGCACGGCCGACAGCGCGATAAGGCTCCCCACGGATAAATCGATGCCGCCGGTGATAATGACCAAAGTCATGCCAATGGCCACGATGGCGATCACGGCAATTTGGTTGGCGATATTGAGAAGGTTTTCGGACTTCAGAAAATTGGGCCACCGGTAGCTGGCCGGTGTGATGACCCGGGGCGATCCCAGCGACGAGAAATCGGAGGCGAGGTCCGTGATAAGCCGCCAACCTCCGGCCACACGGGTGGCAGCGATCGCATCCATCGACCCACCCGCTGACTGAATTTTCTGTAAGGCCTCGCGGGCGTTGCGCGGTTCACCGGTCACGGTCGCGAGAACCCGCGCGCCGGCGGCCGTGAGATCACGTTCAACGCGGGCGGCGAAAACCGCATCTCCGGGTTGATCGCTGGCTACAACTAAAACGCGGGCTCCTTTGGGCACCGCCTTCAACACCGCCTCAACCACCTGACGCGCGGCGGCCTCACCGGTCGGCGACTGCTCGCTGTAAGTCACCGCGCTGAAAAAGGCGCACAGCAGCACCAGAACCAAAATCATGCCGTAGTCGGCCAGCCATCGTGCAGGTTTCATGGGTTCAGGCATGGGCCAATTGGAGGATTTGCTGCTGGGTCGCGTGGGCCACATCGGTAATTTCACCGGTGATCCGGCCTTCGTGCAGGACCAAAATCCGGTCGGCCATCCCCAGCACCTCCGGCAATTCGGAGCTAATCATGAGAATGGATTTTCCAGCGGCCACCAGTTCGTTCATGAGCAGGTAAATCTCGTACTTCGCGCCGACATCGATCCCTCGGGTCGGCTCGTCGAAGATCAGCACCTCGCAGTCGCGGGCCAACCACTTGGCCAACACCACCTTCTGCTGATTACCGCCCGAGAGGTTGCCGACACGCTCCTCCGGGTCAGACAATCGAATGCGGAGGGCCGCGATGTAGCGATCCAACTCGGAACGCTCTCGCCGACGCTGCACAAAGCCCCGACGGCACCACCGACGCAAGTTGGGTAGGCTAAAATTTTCCCGGACCGGATGCCTCAGCACCAGGCCTTGTAGTTTGCGATCTTCGGTCAGGAGACCCATTCCGGCCTCGATGGCGTCGCGGGGCGAGCGGATATCGAGCACCTGGCCATCGAGCCGAATTTCTCCAGCGTCCCTGGGATCAGCCCCAAACACCAACCGGACTGTCTCGGTGCGACCTGCCCCAACTAATCCAGTCAGCGCCAGTATTTCACCTCGGTGAACCTGAAATGAAACACCTTGGACGGCCTTTCCCCGGCGCAAGCCCGACACCTCCAACCGCGGACCGCCCCGTTTTGCACTGCGGGACGGAAACTCCTGGTCCAGCGGTCGTCCCACCATGCGTTCGATCATTTGATCGCGGGTGATCGCATGGATGGGGCAGTCGGAGACATTGCCCCCGTCGCGCAAAATGGTCACACGGTCGGCGATGGTGAAGACCTCCTCCAGCCGGTGGCTGATGTAGAGGATCCCCATGCCTTGACGCCGCAATTCCCGCATGAGGGCGAAGAGCTTCTCCACTTCGTGCGATGTCAGCGCGGCGGTGGGTTCGTCCATGACCAAGATCCGGGCCTTGTGGATTAAGGCCTTGGCAATTTCGACCAACTGCTGCTGAGCGGTGCTGAGCCGGCGGCAGGGCTCATCCAAGTCCACTTCGACTCCCATCCGTCGGAAGAGGGCCGCCACCTGCTCCCGTTCGCGGCGGCGGGCCACGAAGCCACCGGTGGTCACTTCTTGGCCTAGGAAAATGTTCTCCACCGCTGTGAGCGCCGGAACGAGATTGAACTCCTGATAAATGACCGCCACGCCGGCCGCGCGGGATTCTTGCGGGGATTGAAATCGTTGCTCCTGACCTTCGATCGCCAACGTGCCCGCGTCGGCGGAGTGGGCCCCTCCGATAATCTTCATTAGGGTACTCTTGCCCGCGCCGTTTTCACCGAGCACGGCCAAGACCTCTCCGGCATCGAGTCGCAGGTCTACGCCACGCAAGGCCCGCACACCGGGAAAGGACTTCACGATCCCGGTCAGTGACAACAGAGGTGGGTTCGTCGGATTCGTCGAACTCAGCGGTAGCACGGACGGACTCGGCAGGCTCATACGCCCATGGCGGACTCCAGGGCCTGACGCATCACTTCGGGATGAGGATCGATGCCGGTCCAATATTGGATGCCCACGATGCCTTGGTTGACGAGCATACCCAACCCGTCGAGCGGGCGGCAGCCCCGGGCGGCGGCCTCGGTCAGGAATCGTGTGCGGACCGGGTTAAAGACCACATCCGCTGCAATCATGCCCGGGTGAAGCGAGCCGAGGTCGATCGCCAGTCGCGCCTCGGGGTCATAGAGCCCAATGGACGTGCCGTTAATTACCACGTCGGTGCCTTCGGGCACGGTGTAATCACCACCCCAGACAACGAGTTGGGCATCGAGTTGGAGTTGTTCGCGCAACACGTTCACCAATTCGGCCCCGCGCTGCTCGGAGCGGTTAACGATGGTGATGTGGCGCACTCCCGCCAGACCCAGTTCCACGGCGATGGCCCGTGCGGCACCACCGGCCCCGAACAGCACCACCGATTTGCCCTGAGGATCGATCATCGACTGCAGAGATTTCAGGAAGCCCTTTCCGTCGGTGTTCTCACCAATGAGGCGACCGTCCCGCAGCACCACACAATTCACGGCACCCATCACCGCGGCGGACTGCCCCAGGCCGTCGAGGTGAGCAATGACACTCACCTTGTGCGGGAGACTGCAATTGAAGCCCCGGAACCCCATGGCCCTGGCCCCCTTCACGGCGGCTCCGAGGTCCGCCGGCGAGACCTCCATGTTGATGTAGCGCCAGTGCAGCCCGTGGTGCCAGAAGGCCGCCTCGACCATCGCCACAGTAGGATTACCGTCGGCCCCCTGGGACATGGATCCGACGAGTTCGTGCAGGAAATGTTGGGATTGGCTCATGGGTCGATGGAGGGATTTGGATTAGTGCAAAGTGGGGTCTTTTTGGGCGTCGGACTTCCGGTAGAGGCGCGTCGGAATGAGCATTTGAGCCGGCAGCGTCTCACCCTTGGAATGGCGCAGAATCGCATCGACCATGCGGACTCCCATCTGGTCAGGAAACTGGATCGGATCGGCGTAGATCTTACCGTCCTTAATGGCCTGCTTGCCCTCGGGTTGACCATCGAAACCGATGATGATCACTTGGGTCTTGCCCGCCTTTTCCAACGCTGCGCGGGCACCGAGTGCGGCGGGATCGTTGATGGCAAAGATGCCGCGAAGATCCGGGTGGGCCTGCAAAGCATCCTCGGCCGCCTTGTATCCCAAATCTTTGGCCGCACCGCTCTCTAACTCGGTGACCACATCGATCTTCGATTTGCCACCCGCGTTGTGCGCACGAATCACCTCCATGAACCCCTTCACTCGCAACTGGCAGGATTCGGCCTGCTTGAAATGCAGCACCGCGATCTTGCCGCCGGCCTCGCCGAGAGCCTCGATCATGGCCTGCCCCGCCTCTCGTCCGCCGCCTTCGTTGTCGGTGGCGATTTGCGTGACGATCTTCACGCCCGGTTCATTGCAGGGGATGTCCACGGTGAACACCGGAATGCCGGCCGCATTGGCCTCCTGAATGATCGGGATGATCGACTTGGAATCGCAGGGGCTCAGCACGATGGCGCTAACCTTCTTGACGATGAAGTCCTTAATTTGATTCCCCTGCTTGGCGACATCCTTGTCACCGCTGACCACGACCGTCTCGTAGCCGTATTTCTTACCCTCGGCCGTGATGCTGTCGCCGATGACCTTGAAGAAGGGGTTGTCGAGGGTGAGCAGCGAGACGCCAATAACTCCCTGTGCCTTTGAAGTCGATGCGGCCGGGTGGCTAGAATCGGCCGCCTTGTCTCCGCATCCGCCCAAGAGTGTGAGGAGGCAAGCAATGAGAACGCGTTGGAAGTGCTTCATGAGAGGGGGTGGTGCGGGATGGAAGAGTGAATTCAAAGCGTTCCGGTCCTCACGAATTCATGATGCACCGCAATGGTGACACGCTGGCCGGAGGCCGAGAAGAACGTCACAGCACCGGGAGCAAATTCAAGCTTCTGAACCACGTCGAATCCCGACGGAATTCTCGCGACCCCCTGGATGTAATTCACAAAGGTCGGCTGGGTCGGATTCAATGCGAGGGAGGTCGGTATGCCTTGTCGGGTCAATAAATTGTCCTGAGTTGAAGCGGCTAGGCCATCGGCGAAGTAGGCCGTCACATCCTCCAGACCCAGGCAGTTGTTGCGACCCTTCCACGGATGCCCGTGACGCCCATGGTTTTCTATCCAGAGGACGGTGCTGTGGAGCACCGCCGGATCCTTGAGTGCGAACCACAAATACCCCTGTTCGGTGAAGGTCGCGGTCGTCCAGGCAGGGCCTCCGGTCTTATCCCACGGTTCATTGAAGAGTTGGACGAGATCGGCGTGGCCGTATCGGGCGGGCAATCGGGTCAGGTCGGCATCGGGCGCCCCCTTCCAGGCGACAGGAACCCGCGTCAAATCCGTCCACTGGGCACCCGGAAGGAGCGATTGGTATTCCCGCTGCTTCGGATCGCTGAAGACGGAGGGACAGGTCATTCCCCACCGGAAGGCGCTGGTGGCAATGCGCACCGACTCTTCCTTCTCCGGCATGGCCAGCGTGGCATGATGTCCCAACGGAGCCCGCCCGGCGAATCCTTGAAGGGTATGCCGGGTGTACACCACGTTCTCACCGTCTACCAATGACAACTCCTTCGTCACACGCCCTGCACGAACATGGGTCTCGATGTCCAGGGTCAAGGTCGTGACCGTTCCGGTGCGCCGCGTTCCCAACACCTTCCACGGTTCGCCAACGATTTCTCCGTGGGGCGGGTGCTTCTCACCGGCGACAAGTTCCGAATTACCTCCGAAGGGTAGGCAGAAAAAATCACCACGCAGGGTCACAAGCACGGGAGCGGGCATCGCCGAAGGCTTTTCATCCTGCCACGGCGTGATGTGGTAAGGTCGCACAGGTCGGTCGCTGTCGCGGAAGAACGTGACCGGTGCCATGTGAGCGCCGCGGCGGGTGATCGCCACCTCCACCTGCTTGGTGGCCACGACATAACTGGGTTGGGAATGAATCGTGCGCATCACCGTGCCCGAGGCGGCCAGAGCAGCCGTGGGAACTGAGATCAGAAACAGGGAAAGTGGGGACCAGGTTGGAAGTCTCATAGAATCTGAATCAGGGCTCGAAATTGAAGGCAACAACAGGACACGGGGGAGAACTTCAAACCGTGATGCCTCTCACGACATGGGTTCGTCAACGATGGCGGTGTGATTTTTTGCAAAATCCTCAACCAAGGAATCTCGGCGGCCCTCGGTCCGGAGTCCGAATTTCCTGATCACGAGCCCACTGTGGGGGTTGCTTCCGATCCATTGGCTCTCCAATATTTGGAAGTTCCCCGAACATTATGTCTTACCGCACTCACATCCTCGCGGCTGTCGTCGCCGCCCTGACGTTCTCTTCTGCCGCCCTGGCCGAGGTGAATCTTCCCGCCGGCTTCGGCATCGAAACCGTCGCCGGTCCTGAGGTGGTCAGCGAACCGATGGAAATGGCCTTTGCCCCGGACGGTGCGGCCTGGGTGACCGGCCGCACGGGCCAACTCTGGCGCATCGACACCACCACGCGCGCCGCGCACTCGGTCGGCTCGGTGGCAACGGAAGTCAGCGGCGATCGCGGACTGCACGGAATCGCGTTCCATCCGGATTTCCCGCGCACCCCTCACCTTTTCCTGGCCTACCACCTCACCAATGCCCCGAAGGACAAATACGTGGCTCGGGTTTCGCGTTGGACTGTGACCGGCAGCGGGGCCGCGTCGCGGATTGACCCGGCCAGCGAGAAGTCCCTGGTGGAATGGGAAGGCGATCAAGCCGGTCAGCACGTGGGCGGCGCGTTGCTGGCCCATCCGAAGGAACGGGTGCTCTACATCACCACCGGCGAGAACAACCAAAACGCCAATCTCCGCAAGTACTGCGACGACCCGAACAACAAGGCTCAATCGTTGGGCGACCCGCGCGGGAAGGTCCTCCGCATCGGTTTTGATGGCTCGGTGCCCAAGGACAACCCGCACGTGCATACCGCCGGTGCCGACCCGCGCGTCTTCACCCGCGGACACCGTCAACCGTGGTCTCTGACCTACGACGCACCCACCGGCCTTGTTTTGGAGGCTGAGAACGGCGGCGACCTGACCGATGACTTCGATGAAGTGAACAGCATCGTTCCGGAGCTAACTTCGGCTGGCCGAAGGTCTTTGGACCCGGCTTGCAAACCCTCACCCGTACCAACCACGTGGACGGCTTCACTGACCCTTGGTTCCATTACCCGCGGAACACCGGAGCCTCCTGCGTTGGGGCGTTGATTTACCGGGCCAGCGCCTCGGGCAAGGGCTTCCCTGAGAAGTACCGCGGAGCGCTCTTCTATGCCGATTTCAGCCGCAAATCGATACGCACAGCCTCAGTGAATCCCAAGACCGGAAAGACCGGTCCGGGCGAGGCCTTCTTGCAAGGTCTGCCGGCGGGCCCCTTGGCCATGCAACTCGGCAAGGACGGCGCTGTTTACTTCATCACTCATGGTGGCGGCGCCAAGAGTTCCACCAACGACAGCGTGGCGCGGATTGTCTGGAAGCAGCATTAAAGGGTCTAGGCTCTCAGCTCCCTTTCAGCCGCCAAGGCCGGGGAGCCACTCTCACTGAGCGACGTCGCCCGAAGAATCAGAACAAACAACGGCAACCTCTTTTCCAGGAGTGACCGGGATGCTGAGCCGGATGCTCATGCCTCGCGGTTGACGCCGCACGAGGCTCAAGGACCCCTTAGAGCGACGGGCAAATGCGCTCATGTTCTTGTCGATGGAATCGGTTTACGGCCACCCTTCAGCATGAAAATCCCCCAGGTCAGCAGGCTGTTTCAGGCTTGGGCGGCCGCAACGGTCGCCTGGATTCTGCACTCGGGCCCATGCCTTCAGGCGGCCACAGCCCACCTGCCGCGCAGCACTCCGGAGCGTCAGGGGGTTTCTTCGGCCGCGCTGTTGTCGGCCATCGAGACCCTCGACCAGGTGGAACAGGTGCACAGCCTCATGATTATCCGACACGGGCATGTGGTGGCCGAAGGTTGGTGGGGGCCGTATGACGCGGAAACCCCGCACGAGTTGTATTCGCTAAGTAAGAGCTTCACCTCGACCGCAGTCGGCCTGGCGGTCGGAGAGGGATTGCTGCGGGTAGAAGATCCCGTGCTGAAGCACTTGGGATCGGAGGGCCCGGAAAAACCCAGCGGAAATCTCCAAGCCATGCGAGTCCAGGACCTCCTGACCATGAGCACGGGTCATCAAGACGAGCCTACAATCGCTCCCGGTCAGCTCTCGGCACGGTCTTTTCTAGCCCAACCGGTTCCCCACAAGCCGGGTACCCATTTCAAATACAATACGCCGGCCACCTTCATGCAGTCAGCCCTGGTCCAGAAGGTCAGCGGGATGACGACGCTCGAATACTTACAACCTCGCCTCTTTGCTCCCTTGGGCATCACCGGGGCGCGTTGGGACACTAATTCCCAGGGAATCAACCTCGGCGGCTATGGCTTGCGCCTGCGCACTGAAGACATCGCCAAGTTCGGGCAACTTTACTTGCAAGGCGGGAAGTGGGAGGGCCGACAACGAATCGACACCCAGTGGGTCCGCACCGCGACGTCTCGGCAAATGTCCAACGGCAGCAACCCGGAGAGCGATTGGGAACAAGGCTACGGCTACCAGTTCTGGCGGTGTCGGCACGGGGCCTTCCGCGGCGACGGGGCTTTTGGTCAGTTCTGCATTGTCTTGCCAGAACAGGACGCGGTCATCGCGGTCACCAGCGGCGTCAGCGACATGGCGGGCCTGCTCAACCAACTTTGGGACACCCTGCTGCCGGCCTTCCACAAGGGCCCTCTTAAAAGCGATGCCTCCGCCCGGGAACGCCTCGAGCGGCGATTGCTCGGCCTTCAGGTCCGCATGCCCTCGGGCGGCACCACCTCACCCGTCGCGGCGGCCGTGCTGGGCAAGACCTTCCGATTCGGGACCAATGACAGCGGTCTTGATTCGCTCACCCTGGAGACCTCCGGGCCCGAGGGGTGGCTCTTGACCCGCACTTTTTCTGGCAAGACAGAGTCGCTTCGCTGCGGTCATGCCCGGTGGATGACCGGGTATGGGCATTTGGGCGACGCTCCGCGCGGGACCATCGGCTCCTTCGGGGACGAAGCCCTGGGTGCCAGCGCTGCATGGACCTCAGACGACACGTGGACCGTTAAGATCTGTGCCCGCGGCACCCCTTACCAAACGACCTACACCCTAAAGTTCACCGACCAGGATTTAACACTCACTCCCCGCTCCCAGGTGCGGTTCGGAGGATCGCCCCGTGCATCCATCCAAGGCCACCGCTGACTGAGCAGAAACGATTTCTGTTGGGAGGAAACGGGACGACGCAGCCGATTCTTTGGCCAGACGAGGCGAGAGCGAGGGCCCGGCTGAGGCCCGTAACCAGCGACCAACCCTGCTCTTTCGGAAGACGACCCAGCCAGCACGACCGATCCATCTTTAAAAAACGTTCCGACTGAGCTTTCCCTGAGCACTTCCGTGGTAGGGCGATATCTCCGAAAACACCAACGTCTGCGGTGCCGGACCGCTCGGAGATCGGTCCCTACCTAGGAGCAGGATCGGACTAGGAGGCTCATCGGGCTGCATGCCGGGTTCCTGCTGCAAACTCCACCTTACCCGAGCACCTCCTTGGTGGGGCGATTTCTCCGAAAGCGCCGCGTCGGCAGACACGGTCCGTCGGTGACCGCAGTTCTCGACCGCATTGACCCGGGTGAACTTTCGAGGCATTGGTTTAGTTCGTCGCATCATCCATGGATACTCATCCTGACCTCATTCACTCCCGCACAGAAGCGGTGCGCCTGCGTTTGCTGCAGCACCCCATCTACCAACGTGTGGACCGACCCGCTGCGATTCGCGCGTTCCTCAAGTCCCATGTCTTCGCCGTCTGGGATTTCATGTCGTTGCTCAAGCGTCTGCAACGAGACCTGACTTGCGTGACTCTTCCCTGGATGCCGGTGGGAGATCCGGAAGTGCGATTCCTCATCAACGAAATTGTCTGTGGCGAAGAATCCGACCTCGGACCGGAGGGTGTCCGTTCTAGCCACTTCGAACTCTATCACCGGGCCATGCGGGAGGCGGGTGCCGACACTTCGGCCATCGATGCATTTCTCGGGTCCATCCAGGCC
Organism: Verrucomicrobiota bacterium; assembly: GCA_026397755.1. GTDB lineage: Bacteria > Verrucomicrobiota > Verrucomicrobiia > Limisphaerales > UBA9464 > SXXZ01. The sequence continues at coordinate 33,981 of JAPLUF010000283.1, read as the reverse complement.
GGAGAATCACCCGAGTCCGTCCTCGCAAAGCCCGGTCTGCCGGCCGGAGTCCGCGAATTCACAGGGTTCACCTTAACGCTGGCCTGCACCGGCCAAATTCATGAGACGGCCGCCGCGTTCACTTATGGACGCGAGGATGTGATCCCGGAAATGTTTCTGCCCTTGGTCAACACGCTGGTCGGCTCCGGTGAGTCCCAGTTCGGGCTACTGCGCTACTACCTGGAGCGGCACATCGCGCTCGACGGAGGGCATCACGGGCAACTGGCTCGCCGGATGATGGAACGGCTGTGCGGAGACGATTCCAAAAAGTGGGAGGAGGCCGCAGCCGCAGCCACAGCCGCCATCGAAGAACGAATCCGGCTTTGGGATGCGATTCTGGCCGCTCTTCCGCCAGCCTAATAACGGGCTCATTCGCAGTCCATGGCGCTTCACCCCAGTTGGGGCAAGACATCATGCCGAGCTCTCGGTAAAAAGCTGACATAGCCATGCGCCCGGTTATCCCAGGAGTTCTGTCGCGACTCGGCCGCATTGTCTTGGCTGGCCTGGTGAGCGGGTGGGCCTTCACTGCACGCACCCAGGCGGTTCTTTCAGAATTCTTGGCCGATAACGACACCGGACTGCGCGACGAAGACGGCGATACCTCCGACTGGATCGAGATCAGCAACTCGAGGCCAGAGGCTTTGGACCTCGCCGGTTGGCGTCTGACCGATCGAGCGAACACCCCGGGACAATGGCGTTTTCCGGAAAGGGTGGTGTTGCAGGGTGGGGGGCGTCTGGTGGTCTTCGCCTCGGGCAAAAACCGCGTCGTTGCCGGGCGCCCGTTGCACACCAATTTCAAACTCAACGCCAGTGGAGAATACCTCGCCCTGTTTCCGCCCACAGGTAATACCCCTACCACGGCCTTTGCCCCCAGCTATCCAGCGCAGCGTCCGGATGTCTCTTTCGGTACCGGGCTTCGGGAAACAGCGGCACTGCGGTTAGAGGATTCGAGAGCGTCCCGCCTGAGCCTGCCATCGCCCCCCGCCAACGACGTCGATTGGAACGGTATCCAAGAGCCCTTTGATGACTCCGGTTGGTTACCAACCACCGCCGCTGTCGGCTACGACGACTTGTCTGAAGATCTTGGCGAGACCTTGCTCGGGTACTGGACTTTCAACGACATCTCGCAAGGGCGGACCGCCTTCGACTCCAGCGGGCGCAAGGCCCACGGAACACTCATCGGCCCGGCCGGGTTCACCGCCTCGGGCGGCGGGCGATCCGGTAAGCCTGGCGACCGGGCATTGGACTTGGGTTCGGGCGGCACTGGAGCCTCCGTCCGGGTGGACGCCGCGGCCCGAGGGGCCTTCGATCTGCTGCAAGCCCGAGACCGCGTGACGATCAGCCTGTGGACCTTTGGGGGCCCGAAGCTCCCGATGAACCACAGTGTGTTCTGGTTCGACAGCGGAACTGGTTCCAGCGATTCGCGCAGCATCCAAGTCCACCTGCCCTGGTCCGACAACGTCATCTACTTCGACACCTCCGGATGCTGTGCCGGCGATACCCGCATCTCGCGCCAGGAACTGGACTCCTCCCGCTGGCGCGGCCAATGGAACCATTATGTCTTCCTCAAGGACGGGCCTCGAAAGGAGATTTGGCAGAATGGAACCCTATGGCACAGCGGCGCGGGAGCGATCCCACTCCAGAACATCCGATCGCTGTGGTTGGGTAGTGGAGCCAACGGCAGTGGTTCCTACCCGGGCAAGCTCGACGAGATGGCCATCTGGGCCGGAGCCCTTTCGGGCACGGACATCCAGGCCCTGGCCGCGGGCCTGCCGGCGACCTCGATCGGCAGTTACCGCCCGTGGATCCGAACCGATCTGGCAAGAGCGATGCAAGGCGTGACCCCGCAAGCCCGCTTGCGCATCCCATTCACGATCCCAGACGGGGGGCTTCCTGACTGGCTACAACTGAACTTGCGATACGACGACGGAATCCGTGCATGGATCAATGGCCACGAGGTGGCTCGCGATAATGTGCCGGTCCAGCGGTCCCGCTCGAAAGCCGAGGGACTGCGACGGGTCACCTGGCACCTGTCGGCATCACCCCCATTGCCGCTACAGACCGGCCCTAATCTCTTGGCACTCGAGGGGCTGAACGACCGCGCAGCGGGATCGGATTTCTTGATCCAGGCGGAACTGCGCATGGGCCAGTCTCTGGGTCATCGTTTCTTCACGACTCCCAGCCCGAGTGAACCCAACGGCGCTGGCATCTCCGGCTTCACCGCCGCACCAACCTTCTCGAAGGGGCGCGGATTCTATGCCGGGCCCGTCCGGATCGGCCTAACTAGCCCCACCCCGGGAGCTCGGCTGCAGTACACCCTGGATGGCAGCACACCCACCGCCAACCATGGCACCCGGGTCGATCCGGATCCTGCCTCCGGCGTGGCCTCCGTCGAGATCCTGGTTTCCCGCAGCGGCCCCGTCCGAGCGATGGCCTTTGCAGCCGACCAGGAACCCTCTCCGGTCCAAACCCACACCTATTTGTTCGCCGACCAAGTCGAACGCCAATCGGCGCAACCGCCCGGCTACCCGACTACTTGGGGGGTCTACGGCGCCTATGGTCCCTCGCCCGGCCAACCGGTCCCGGCCGATTACGAAATGGACCCAGACGTGATCCGGACCACCTCGCCGGGCTACGGAATCACCGAGGCGATTCGGTCCTTGCCGTCGGTGTGCATCACCGCCGACGTGAACGACCTGTTTGACGCTGCCACCGGGATTTATCCCAACAGCGCGAGCCAAGGGTCGCAGTGGGTTCGACCCGCGTCGGCCGAGTGGCTCGAGCCCGCGGGCTCTGAGTCGAGCCCACGACCCGGCTTCCAGATCGACGCCGGACTGCGGATCCACGGCGGTCTGAGCCGACAACACTGGCATGCACGCAAACACAGCTTCCGCCTCAATTTCTCCCGCGAGTACGGTCCCTCCCGACTCCGATTCCCGCTGTTTGACGACACCCGGGTTACCTCGTCCGACGAACTCACCTTGCGTGCCTCATCCACCGATAGTTGGGCCGTCGAAGATGCCACACCTTGGAACCGCAAGAAGGCCACCTACCTCCGAGATGTCTGGATGAAAGATACCCAGCAGGCTCTGGGTTGGCCATGCGGACACAGCCGCTACGTGCATCTGTTCCTCAACGGACTTTACTGGGGGCAATACAATCTGGCCGAGCGGACCGAGGCGGCCTGGTTGTCGGAAAACTTCGGCGGAAGTCCGGACGACTACGACATCATCAAGGATGTCGGTGAAGTAGAGAGCGGTCATCGCACGGCGTGGGACGCCATGATGACCTTGGCTACATCCGGGTTCAGCTCCGATGCGGCCTATTGGAAACTTCAGGGTCGACGGATCGACGGCACTCGCGACCCAGCCATGCCGGTCCATCTGGATGTGGACAGCCTCATCGACTACATGATTCTGCACATTTATTCGGGCGCCATTGATTGGCCCAACCACAACTGGTGGAGCGCCCGCGGTCGCGACGGTACCCGCGGCGGATTCCGCTTCTTCACCTGGGACCAAGAAATCTCAAACCTCTCCCTGACCGAAACCAAGACCTACACTGGCGAAGCCTTTGAGTCGGTCAGCGGACCCAAGGATTCCCCCGCCTTCCTCTACTCCAAGCTCCGCGAGAACGCCCGTTTTCGCGCCCGATTCGCCGCGCGCGTCTCCGAACTCACGCAAGGCTTCGGTCTGCTGACCCCATTACAAAACAGCGCTCGTTGGGAGCGTCGCCAGGCCGAAATCGACCTCAGCATCGTCGCCGAGTCGGCCCGCTGGGGCGACAGCCGACAGTCCACGCCCCTCAAACGCAGCGACTGGATCACCGAAATGGCCTGGATGAAGACCACCTATTGGCCCCGGATCCACGCCATCGCCCTGGCCCGCTTCCGGCGGGTCGGCCTCGAGACACCGATCCCAACCCCGGCCGTGACCTTAAATCCTGCCGGCGGTGTGTTGCCGACCGGAACCCGGATCATCCTGAGCGGAGGCTCCGACCTTTTCTACACCACCGACGGCTCGGATCCGCTGACCTCAAACGGCGAACTCACCCCCACCGCCCTTGCCTACACGGAACCCATTCCCCTCGAACATCCCTTGCGAATCCGAGCCCAACGCCGCATCGGCTCAGGCGCCTCCGCTGGGAGCGAAGCACTCTTTCTGACCCCGGAAACCGTCGCGGCCGAGACCGACCTGGAGGTCAGCGAGATCCACTATCACCCGAGCACCAACGACGCCGAGTCCTTCGTCGAAATTGGCCATCGGGGCACGAACCGTTGGGCCCTGATCGGCGGGAGCCGCTTGTCGGGCGACATCGACGCCGTGGTCCCGAATGGCGCGATCCTCAGACCCGGCGAGCGGGCCGTGTTCATCGCCGACCCCGTGGCATTCCAGGCACGCTACGGTCGACTCCCTCGAGTCCTCGCCCCCTTCTCCGGAAGCCTGAGCCACGGCGGCGGAACCGTGCGTCTGCTGGCCCCCTCAGGCCGATTGATTGTACGCATCCCCTACGACGATTCGCCGCCGTGGCCCACCGAAGCGGACGGACGTGGCTCATCGCTCACTCTGCGAACCTCCACCGAAGGCCGCGACCCCGCCCAAGCTACCCAATGGCGCCCCAGCACGGTCACCGGCGGCACTCCCGGTACCTCGGATTCCCGGCCTTTCCTCGGTTCCCCAACGACCGACGGCGACGGTGACGGATGGAATGCTCTGGAGGAATACTTCCAAGGAACCAGCGACACCGACCCCCAAGACCAACCCACCCTGCATCGACCCTCCTTCCGATTGGACAGCGACGGTGCTATCAGTCTGTCCCTCGCCCATCCCCTGTCGGCCGACCGGGCCGACGCCTTTTGGGAACAGTCCAGCAATCTGGAACAGTGGCAGCCCATCCCGATGACCAGTGGTTCGGGAATTCCGGTTTTTGGCGATGGCCTCGAAACGCTCCGCTGGACGGTCCCTGTCAGCACCGATGCTCAGGGATATTTCCGGCTGAGACTCCGTCTGCGCTGAGAACCCCTCCTGGTATCTTTGTCTGCTATCGACGCACTTTCAAATCAGCCGGCCGAAGTGCCCGCGTCGTAGCCTGAGCGAAGGCAATTCCCTTGACGGGTGGTAGTCGGTCGCAGAAGGCTAACGCAGAAGGCTAAAACGGTTACCACCGCCCTTCTAACACGCCACTTGAATGCCCTTGGCGCTCGCCAGACCTAACTTGCGGAAACCATTCAGGGCCTGGGTGCTTTCAGCGTGGATTAAACCCATTCTGGGCATCGGTTTAACTCTCATCCTCGGCGCTGCCCCGACCAACAGCCCAGCCAAGGGACCGACTGGAAAGCCTGAGCCGGAATTAGAAACAGCCACTCTAAAACGGGACGCCGTTGCGGTCGCCAATGATTTGGCCACCCAGTATCCCGGCGATCCGTTGGTTTACGCTCTCCTGGGCTCGGCTCACTTCAATATCGGTCAGGCCGATGAAGCGCTCCGGCATCTCCGGCATTGCATCGAACTCAATCCCAATCAGGCAGACGTTTACGAAATTCAAGCTCGGATTGCCTACGACAAAGGTCAGATCGATGAGTGCGTCCGTTTGTTTCAGGAGGCATTGAAGAGAGGATCTCCCAACGCCGACTTATTGAATCGCCTGGGACGTGCCCAACTCGACCTTGGGAAAACTGAGGAGGCTCAAGCCACCCTTCAACAGGCCGTCCAACGACCGGATGCGCCGGGTGAAAGCCGTTTCCTGCTCGGACAATCCTACCTTCAGGCCGGAGCTTTTACGAAGGCCCGCGAATGCTTCCAGGAGGTCATCCAACAAATCCCTGACCACACCCAGGCGTTTTTTGGACTTTTCACCGCCTCCACGCGCCTGGGTTTGAGCGACGATGCGGACCGCTATCGCAAAGAATTTGTTCGTTTGGAGGGATCCGACCGAAAATCTCTGACCGACAGCAGCATTCAACCCGACTCCCTTTCCGGCGTGGGCTTTGTTCGGGAGACGGTGGCCCGAACCTTCGCTGGGGCGGGTCAACTGTACCGAGCCCACGGCAAGCTGGAGCAGGCGACCGAGCAGTTCCATAAAGCGGCACTCCTCGATGGCTCAACCCCCAGTTATCGAGCCTCACTGGAGTCCCTCTTTCTTCAGCGCAAACTGCCCATGGAAGGCATACGGCTCTTCGAGGGACTGACAACGGCCAACCCCACCAACTACCTCAACCATCTCTTTCTGGGCCGCCTTCAATCGAAGTCTGGGATGTTTGAGCCCGCGGAGAAATCGTTGCTCACGGTGCAAAAATTTGTTCCGGGCCTACCTGAGGGCCATCGAGCCTTGGGTGAACTCTACTTGCGCGCCAACCGCAAGCTGCCCGAGGCATTGGCTGAACTGAGTATTAGCGTCGAGCTCGACCCTTCTCCGCCTCATTTCTACTTGCTGTCGATCGCCTGTGCCAAAAACAACGACCCTCAAGGAGCTCTCAACGCCATTCAACAGGCGATAAAACTCAGGCCGAATGAGGCGTCTTATCAGAAGCTTCGCGAACAGTTACTCCAGGCGCCCAAAAAATGAGAACCTCACGCCACCGTGGGTGGGCAGGGATGCGGGGATGCCTCTTCCTCCTGTCTTTGGGATTCAGCCTGAGTGGGCTTGCAGAAACCGCCCAACCTTCAGCAATTCAGTGGAAGGACATCACGCTGGAGACCGGGATCCACTTCACCCACACCGATGGCAATTCAGGGAAGCACTACATCGTCGAGACAGTGGCCTCAGGCTTGGCGACGTTCGATTTCGACAAGGATGGGAAGATAGACATTCTTCTGTTGAATGGAGCCCCCCTTCCCGGCACGGAGAAACCGGGTGCGGTTTCAAGAAATGCCCTCTATCGAAATGAAGGCGGTTGGAAATTCACCGACGTCACCGTTTCAGCCGGACTGACCGACTCGGCCTACCACCTCGGGGTATGCACCGCCGATTACAACAACGACGGCCACACCGACATTTACCTCAGCAATTACGGACGGAATATTCTCTACAAGAACAACGGCAACGGAACGTTCACCGATGTGACAGCCGTGGCCGGGGTTGGGGGTTGGGAACATGTTGGAGCCGGCGCCTGCTTCTTCGACATGGACGGCGATGGCGACCTGGATTTATTTGCAGCGAGCTACGTCGACTTCAACCTGAAGAACCACAAGACCTCCGTCATGAATGGATTCACGACGTACGTCGGTCCGTTGCAGTACCCACCCACTGCCAATCACCTCTTCCGCAATAATGGGAATGGCACCTTCAGTGATGTGAGCAAAGAGTCGGGGATCGCTAAGTTTTTATCCTCCGGAATGGGGGTCGTCGCCGCCGACTTCGACAACGACGGCGACTCAGACCTCATCGTCGCCAACGACCTCCGAGCCAATGCGCTTTGGGTGAATGACGGTCAGGGACGATTTAAAGAAATCGGAGCGCTCATCGGCATTGCCTACGACCCGTTCGGCAATGCCCAAGGAAATATGGGTGTGGATTGCGCCGACTGGAACAACGACGGATGGCTCGATTTCTACGTCACAACCTACCAACGACAGTTGTCCACGCTCTACCAGAACCAGTCCGGAAAGTACTTCGACGATGTGACCCGAGCGACCGGCGCTGGCTTGGGATCTTTCCCCCACGTCAAATGGGGTGCTGGGATCGTGGACTTCAACAATGACGGACACCGAGACCTCTTTGTCGCCTGCGGGCATCTCATTGATACCGTGGACCAATTTGACGCGACCACCAGCTACCGCGCCAAAAACATCCTCCTTCAGAACACCGGCCGGGGAAAATTTGTGGATGTCTCGGCTCAAGGCGGCGACGGCATGCAAGCGCGTTGGAGCAGTCGTGGATCGGCCTTTGATGACCTCGATAATGATGGCGATGTTGACGCTGTGATTCTCAATTCAAGGGCTGCAGCGACTGTGCTCCGGAACGATTCCAAGAGCCAAAACTCCTGGGTTCAGGTGGAACTCCGGGGAACCGGCACCAACCGGGACGGGATCGGAGCCCGAGTGCGAGTCGTCACCGAGGCAATGACATGGATCGATGAAGTCCATAGCGGCCGCAGCTACCAAAGCGATTTTGGACGACGTCTTCACTTTGGATTGGGAAGTGTAAAAAAAATCGACCGGATCGAAGTGAAGTGGGTTGGCGGGGGCAATGAGGTCCTTCTGAACCCTGCGTTGAACCAACGGATACTCATCACCGAAGGGGTCCACCGCGTGCCCTCAGCGAGCGCCCCGATCAAACATCCACCAACCGCACCGTGACGATTCCACCCATGCCGGACCGACTCATCGGTTTCTTTGCGCCAACCTGCGTGCTTCCCCTCATGAGCATGCTCACCGGGGTCGCGTTGGGGGCGGAGTCTCCGTCACCGTCTGGTTCGGGTATCCGGTTCAAAGACATGTCCGCCCACAGCGGAATCCAATTTCTTCATACCGATGGCAGTTCCGGTCAACGGTATATCGTTGAGACGGTGGCGTCTGGGTTGGCGACCTTCGACTTCGATGGGGACGGTAAAACCGACATCTTGTTTCTAAATGGAGCCCCGCTACCGGGTTCCAATTCAAAGGGTCCGCCACCCGTCAATGCGTTGTACCGAAACGAGGGGAACTGGAAATTTAAAGATGTCACCCAAGCTGCGGGCCTCATGGATAGCGCCTACCATCTGGGGGTCTGCGTCGGAGATTACGATGGGGATGGCGACTTAGACATCTACCTGAACAATTTCGGCCCCAACATTCTGTACCGCAACAACGGCAATGGAACCTTCACCGATGTCACCCGTGAAGCCGGTGTCGCCGTCGGGAAGCATGTCGGAGCCGGAACCTGTTTCCTGGATATGGATGCGGACGGGGATTTGGATTTGTTTGTGGGCAACTACATCGATTTCTCCTTCGAAAAACACAAGTCACGGAGGGTCAACGGATTCCCGGCCTATGAAGGCCCGATGGTATTCGGCCCTGTGGCATCCACCTTGTTCCGCAACAATGGCAACGGCACGTTCACGGATGTGAGCATCGAATCGGGCATTGCTGCCCACCCGGGAACGGCCATGGGAGTTGTTTGCGCCGATTATGACCAGGATGGGGATACGGACATTATCGTCGGCAATGATGCGATGATGAACTTTGTCTGGGAGAACAACGGCAAAGGTCAGTTCAAACAAGTGAGCCTACTCTCTGGGTTGGCGTATGACTCTCATGGTGTGGGTCAAGGAACCATGGGAGTGGACTGCGCCGATTTCGACAATGACGGCCTCCTGGACTTTCACATGACCTCCTACCAGAAGCAGTGGGCGCTGCTCTACCGAAACGACGGCAAAGGACTCTTCACAGACGTCACGGCCAGAACCGGTGCGGGCACTGGAACCTATCATCAAGTGGAATGGGGAAATGGCCTGGTGGATTTCAATAACGACGGACATAGGGACTTGTTCATCGCCTGCGGTCATCTTCAGGACAACATCGGGCAATGGGATGACACCAGCCCCTATGAAGCGCGCAACCTCCTCTTGGCTAATGACGGAAAGGGTCGATTCACGGACGTCTCAGCGTCTGCTGGAGACGGCCTGGCGGTTCAGCGGAGCAGTCGCGGGGCCGCCTTTGACAACTTGGACAACGATGGCGACATCGATGTCGTTGTTCTCAATTCCCGGCGAGAAGCCACCTTGCTACGCAATGATTCCACCCCTCAAAACCATTGGCTTCGGGTCCGACTTCGCGGCAAGCGGAACAACAGAGATGGGATTGGGGCGACGATTCGCGTCTTCGCAGGCGATCTCAAGTGGATGGATGAGGTGCATAGCGGACGGGGTTATCAGAGCCATTTTGGTCTCCACCCCAATTTTGGATTAGGAAAACGCACTTCAGTGGACCGGGTCGAAGTCCGTTGGCCGGACGGAACACTGCAATCCATCCAAGGAGTTCAGGCCGATCAAGTCCTTGAGATCTCGGAGCCCAGCGCTCGTCCCTGATCCAAGAAAACCCAATGCGCTCAGGTCCTGGCTGAAGGGTCCGCGAGCGGGTTTCAGCTACTCAACTTTGGCTGGCTCCGGACAAGTAACGGTTGCCCCGTGAGTCTCACCCCTCTCTGAGGTCTCCGACAACGAAGGGAGGGGCGCACAACGAGCCCACTCGTTGGATCCACGCTGCTCAAAAGCGCTCATCCCAAGACCCACTCGACCCACAAAAAGGGCCGAACAAGAGGATGTCTCCTGTCCGGCCCGTGCAGAGTGTAAGGCGAGTCTTACTTGCGAACTCGGTAGAACACGTTGGCGTTCCCAACCGTGATCGTCGCGGGGTTGGCTGTTCCTACTGCAGTCCACACAGCACCGGCGCCGAGCGTCGGGGAGGACTCGAGGGTACCCCCGGAAGGAGCCCAGGAGATGGTTGCATTGCCACCAGCCGCAGAGATGGCCACCTTGAGCGGCTCAGAAGGCGGCTTGATGCTGGGGAGCGTGCTCAAGGGCAGGCCCGCACCTGAGTTCCAGAGAGTGGCGACTTCGCCACCAGTCAGGACACGCTTCCAAATCGCCAAATCGTCGATCGAACCATTCCACTGACGGCCGAGTGAATCCGGGTTCTCTCCAATGAACAGGCGCTTGGTGGTCGCGGTGAGCACGGGCTTCGTCGCGTTGATGCCGTGGAGGACACCATCAATATACAACGCAGTACCGAAGGCGGCACCGGTCGCATCGCTGACAGCGACAAAATGGTGCCACTGGCCGTCGTTCACAGAACCCACGTCGTCAGCACCTTCACCTACACCACCGGCGTAGCCAACGGCATTGCCATCACCGCGACGGGCGATGCGATAGTTAGAGCCTTCACCCTTGGAGAGCAGCGCCTGCCAGCTCTTGTCGAAGGCACCCACCTTGAACCATCCAGCGATGGTCATGCTGCCATTCGGGAACTCGAGTTCATCCTCGTTGCCACCGGTGATCTCAACGTATTGATCCTTACCGTTGAGCTGGAGGGCCTTGCCGAAGTTCGCATGGTCCTCTCCGAAAGCCACCGGGGTAGCGCCGCGACCCGTACCGTGGAAGTCCTTCACGGAATCCATCAAGGTTCCGTCGAAGTTCCAGTAAGCCACCAGACCCTGAGTCAGGGAGGTCGTGTCACCGCTCGGGGTATTGAAGTCCCAGTAAGCGATCAGGCCCTTGGCAGCTGGGAGAGCCGTCGGCAAGGTGCCCTTGGACAAAGCGACGATGTCGGCCTCGACCAACTCCTTACCGTAAACAGAGAAGTCATCGATGATGGCGTGGCTCTGCTCACCACCGTTGGCACCGGAGCCCATGTAGAAGGCGTCGATGTCCACCGGCAACTTGGCGGTGCTCTCACCAGACAAGAACAGCTTACCGTCAACCCAGATGTTCTTGGATGCACCCTTCTTGGTGAACACGAACAGATGGTACGCATTGGTCCACCAGGACGACTCGCCGGAATAACCGGAGAAGGTGTCGATTCCCGCTTCGATACGCTGGGTCGCGCCATCGCAGCAGCCCACGGTGTCAAAGTAGATGTGCTGATTGCTCCACGGCGCATGCGCATGGAAACCACGGTTGTTGCCGCTTCCCGGGGAGTTCATGGTGAACGCCGAACTATCAGCGGTATCCAGCTTCTTCTGCCAGAAGGCAACTGTGAGCTCGTCGTTGGCTGTGGCTGCGTTGACCTTGGCCAAGAATGCACTGTTGAAGCTGACCACGGGGCCACCCTTCATGGTCGTGTTAATAGCACGGTCACCCGCCTTGCCAGTGGCGCCTGCGCCGTCGGCGGTAAACACCGAAGAACCCAACAGCAGACCGGGGTATCCACCCACTTTATCCGCCGTTGATCCGCTGTAGGGCCCGACTTCAAAGGTCCATTCTAACACCTGATCTTTGTTGCCGGCATCCTTGTACCCAAGGGTGATGACGTGCTTGGTCTTGCTCGGGAGCAACCCTTGGGGCTGATAGCTGATGGTGGCGAGAGCGCCATCCTTGATCAGCGGCGTCGGAGTGATCAATTTGCCATCGAACTTCAAGGTCACATTAGCGGCAGTCCACGGAGTCTTTCCGTCAGCATGAGCAATGGTCACTGAAGCGTTGGCTGCAACATTCTTGGCTCCCGGAGCGGGAGATTGAGTCTTGAAGCTGCCCTCGGAAGGAACCGGTAGATCCACCGCAGCAGACAGGAACTTGCCCGGAATCACTGGCAGTGCACCGGCAGCGGTTTTGTCACCTTCCTTACGCCAAGCAATACGGCCGTAGTCACCACCGCCACCCTCTTTGTAAACGAGGCGGACAAAGTACTTCTTGCCAGCGGTCAGGGCGACCGGTTCGGAAGTCCGGGCACTGTCGGGCTCGGTGAAGTTATTGCAGCAACCGGCTTCTTCTGCGACCTGAGCCAAGTTGGCTTCCTTGTCGTCCGAGCTAAGGAAGAACTGCGAGGCGTCATCGCTATGGATGAAGAAGCGGTAGCTCCCGGTTTCCGTCGGGGTCAAATAACCCTCCATGGTGGCACCGTAGTTCTCGTGGGAATCATCCGGGAACGCATCGCGGCTGCTGAATGAGCTGACTGCAGCAACGAGGTCTGGGGCGGCGGGGTAACGGGGATCCTGATAGAGGTTGTCCACGGGCGTGCCATTGATGGCGCCCCAGTACGAGAACTTCAGGACGCCGTCTTTGCTCAGCAAGTACGAGTAGAAGATCGTCTTGCTGTTGGCCGCGATGGCGAGCTGGTTCACCGACTTCACGCCATTGAGCGTCACCGTGTAACCAGTAGCACCGGGGGTCTGCTTGGCCACAGAGAGGGTGACCACAGAGCCCTTGAGGCTGATGCTGGAGATCGCCAACGCCGGAGTAATGGCGTAGTTGGCCACATTGGTCGCGGTTGCGGGATCCAGAGCCTTTGAAAGGGTAATGGTAACCTTATCAAACGTTCCCGTTGTGGATACAGAGACGATCGTCGGCTTGACCGTATCACGGGGGTCAAAACCGCCCTTGAACTCGTCGAGGTTGGAGATCCCGTTGACGTTCAGATCCTTGGCTGCATCGCTGGCGTCATTGGGGTTCAGTCCATTCGCGGTTTCCCAATCATCGGGCATGCCGTCTTTGTCCGTGTCCGCCGGACCGGATCCCAAAAGGCTGCTCAAAGAAGCTCCCGCACCCTTGTTGTAGAGCGCGCCGATTTCTTTTTCGGTCAGCGGCCGGTCCCAAAGGGCAATATCATCAACCAAACCATTCCAGTAACGGCCACGGGCGTCCGGATTATCACCGATCATCATTCGCTTGCCATTGGCCGCAAGATTCGGCGCGCCGGCAAAGGAGGTCGCTTGGACACCATCGATGTACAACGCGGTACCGAAGTTGGCGGCGTTCAAATCGGAGATGGCTGCGAAATGATGCCAATTCTCGTCATTGACTGGCTCAGCCATGGCCGGGCCTTCACCGGTACCACCGGCATGAGCAAAGCCGGGCTCACCGCCGCGGCGATGAATACGCCAGCTGCTGCCCTCACCCTTGGCAACCAACGCCTGCCAAGATTTGTCGAATGCTCCCACTTTGAACCAACCGGCGACGGTCATGGACCCACCCTGAAAGGCGAGGTCATCAGGTTCACCACCCGTGATCTCAACCATCTGGTCGACACCGTCGAGCTGAAGGGCTTGACCGAGTCCCGCCTTGCTCGCCGTGAAGGCGATCGGTGCGCTGCCGCTCTCCGTGCCATCAAATATTCCAGCGGAATCCTTGAAATTCTTGGCGTCGAAATTCCAGTACGCCTTCAGGCCGGATTTTAGGTCGATGGCTTGCGCCAACAAATTCGTGCCTGCTGTTGGCAGGAACGAGACTAGGCCAAATAAAAAGGCCCGATTCAGTGTGTTTCTCATTGGGTCGGAGGTGATTATGTTGCGGTACCCCCGACTGAATCGGCCTAAAAGTAACAATAAAGTGCCATTGTTGCTAATTTTGCGCGCGCCACTGTGCTCCAAGAACGAAGCTCGTTACGTCGGCAAAAGGGTCTATCCAGCAAAGGGGAATTCGAAACCGATTGAATCTGGAATTCCAACCGCGTCAACCCCCAATACTGCTTGAGACCTTTGCCAAAAGGTAACAACAGGCAGCCCCCCTGCGCTGGACCTTCACAGGCAGCTCCGACGCTCAGAGATCTTTCCGCCTGCGACTCCGACTGCGCTGAAGAGTTCCCGCCCGGCTGGGTTCGAGACTCCTTTAACAGCATGAGTCTTCTTGTCAGCGCACTACAGTGAGCACTGCCGAGGTGCCCTCGCGCCGCACCCGAATCTCACGAGCATTCTGAGGCACGGCACTCTCGGTTGAAACCCCTCCCGGCCAAAGGACCTTCAGAATCGCTGGGGCTTCGGTCGATGCCAGCACCAGTGCGGACGAATCCTGCGACCCATAGCCGCCACCCGCATGGATTTCCCGGGCCGGGCCGAAACAACCTTCCCGACCCCATCGCACTTGGGCACCGATGGCTGATGGATTGTCCGCTCCACCTTCCAACCGCACCTTCAATCCGGGCCGACCTCCGGTGTTCCGAAACAGGCGCGTCGTACCCCGATTTTGACTGAGAGCCAAATCGGTCCGCCCATCGCCGTCATAGTCCGCGGCGGCGACGGCTCGTTGTTCTCCCCAAACGATCACGCCCGAGCGAGTCCCATCGAGGGGGCGGAAGGACCCATCCCCATGGCCCGTCAGGATCAACCCTCGACCCGCATCGAACCGGGAGGTCTCTGGCTCCACGCCAAAGAAATTCTGGGCCAGGGCCAGATCTTCGCGACCATCGCCATCGAAATCGGCCACCGCGACCCCGAACACCGGGGCCATCTGGGCTTCGATGGGCAGAGGCCGACGCTCAAAGCGACCTCCTCGGTTCAACAGCACCATCGAGTCGCCAGTGGCTGCTTCGCGACGGCGAAAATCTGCGGCCCGGGAGCCGAGAATGTCATCGATGGAAGCCTGACCATAGGCACGAAACGTAGGCAAACGCTCCGAGAGCCCCGGAAACGATCGGCCCACGGTCTCGGCATCTCGCCATGGCAGCCATTTCTGACTTCCTGCATGCCAAAAGGCCTCGAGCAGTTCCAGCCGGCCGTCGCCGTCGGCCTCTCCATAATACACCCGAGCGGGCCGGGCCAAGTGGTCTTGCCATCGGGAATTGCGCCCGAGATTGCCGAGCACCAGATCCATGCGCCCATCCCCATCGCAGTCAGCGGATTGAACCGAATTCCACCAACCGGTCAAATCCTCGAGTCCCCACTCGCGGGTCCGATCCACCGGAACTCCTTGAACCCAGGCGTACACTTTTGGACTGCCCCAATCGCAGGCCAGCACCAACTCCGAGTTCCCATCCCCATCGAGATCCGTGAACACGGCCCCGCTGACCAAGCCCGCCGAACGGAACACCTCGTTGGCAGCCGGATGGGCTTTCCATCGGTCACCTTCACGGACCCAAAGCGCCGAGTCCGCCGCCTCGGGATAACGCCCCGGAATGGACCGTCCACCGACAAAGAGAACGAGGCTCCCAACTCCTCCCACCGCACCGGCGACAACGGGCCCTGATGATGCCACCGCTTCTGGCAGGAGCGGTTCCGAATCTGGGGCGCCGATGACCCGCACGCGGGCACGGGGCCGCTGCGATCCCGGATCCTCCTGAGAAGCAATTCCGACCACCACCTCCCGCCGACCACCACCCAGGTGGAGCCCGAGAATGCCGGTCGTGTCCAAAGTCGACGGCGATGCCAAAACGGAATCCGCCTGCCGGGTGAATCCACCCCGACCGTCCCCGTAGAAGAGGGCCGGCATTCCCCCGGCTCCACTTCCCACCAACAAGTCTTCAGCTCCGTCGCCATTGAGATCGAACCAGGCCAATGCCGGACCCAACTCGCTCAACTTGCGCGACAAGAGCGGCTGGAGCTGGAAATCGTCGAAGGGAGGATCCTCATGGACATGAGCCAACACGGCGCTGGCATCGGTGAAGAGGCTTTGGATGGATTCCGGCTGGGGAGTCGGGACCGACGCACTCGCCGCCGCTTCATCGACTTCATAGAGGTAATTGGCTGAAACCTCTTTGATGCGGGATAATCTTCCTGAGCGCCAGTGCACTTCGAGGGTCATGGATCCGGTGGGGGCCGCTGCAAAAACCCGCAGGCCTTGGTCACACGAAAGATAGCGACCGCCACTCATCATCTCCTGGCTTTGCAGTGGCACTCGCCCGCCCAACAAACGGATTCGCGCGCCGATGCCCCCGGTGTTCGGTGCAAGGCCACGCAACCGCACTGCAATCCGAGGCGCAGTGCTGATGTTTTCATGGATCTCGGCCGGCCCTTGCAGCCGGTTCACCACCAAATCGAAATCGCCATCCTGATCGAGATCGGCCAAAGCCATGCCGTGCCGAATAGCCGGTAGGGACAATCCCCAGGCCCCCGCCATGTTCTGGAAGGTCAAATCACCGCGATTGCGGAACACGGCCATGGGTGTTTCCAGACGGGGGAAACGACGCAGGTTTTCCACGGCATCGCCCGAGGCGTCCCGGCCGTCGGCTCCGCGCACCGCCCGGAGGAGGTCGGCATCTAGGACGTCATGGTCATTGCCTGTACCCACGATGAGGTCCTCGAACCCATCTAAATCCACGTCCACGAAGATCGGGCACCAAGACCAATCCGTGGCGCTGATTCCCGCCATTTGCGCAATCTCCGCGTAGGTGCCATCGCCACGGCCCAAGAAGAGGGTGTTGCGCGACATCTCCGGTCGAAACGCGGGATCATGCGTCGGCCAGTCGAAAGCGGTGAGGTGATTGGCACGCTGACGCTGGCGGGCCGCCGGATCGGCCGAGAGCATGTCCACCACCACGAAGTCGTCGATGCCATCCCGGTTGATGTCGGCGAAATCCACCCCCATGGAGGACATGGAAATT
Organism: Verrucomicrobiota bacterium; assembly: GCA_026397755.1. Taxonomy (GTDB): domain Bacteria; phylum Verrucomicrobiota; class Verrucomicrobiia; order Limisphaerales; family UBA9464; genus SXXZ01. The sequence continues at coordinate 16,996 of JAPLUF010000283.1, read as the reverse complement.
TGCCGGATGGCCTCGGGCATGACGGCCTGAAAACCCTTGCTGCCGGTGTTGCGCCAGAAGGCATCCCGCGAGAGCAGGAAGTCATTGCAAACATAGATCTCCGGTTGCAAATCCCCATCGAGATCACGGAAGGCCACACTGAGACCCCAATCATGCGGAGCCTCCGTCAGAGCTTGGCCGCGGGCATCCAGAAACGCTCCCGCCGTCCAAGAAATCGGGCCGAAGACGCCTCCTCCCTTGTTGCGATAAAGGACATCCACTTCCCCACGCTCATTGACCATGACGCCACCTCCACGGACCCGCGTGGCTCCAAACCGCGAAGACGGAACCGCCACCGGTTTTCCGTCCACGACCCGCAGGGACGGCTTGGCCCCATCGAATCCATCCCGATAAGTCGTGGTGCGGTAATTGGTCACATAAACTTCCGGGAGACCGTCCCCGGTGATGTCGGCCGCGGCCATGGAAGTCGCCCCCAGACGCCGGGCAAAACCGCTATTGGTCGACTCCGTGAATCGGCCCAACGCGTCGTTGAGAAACAACCGCGTGCCGCCGCCCAAGGCATTCACCAGCAAGTCCAAATCGCGGTCTCCATCCACATCCACCAAAAGGCACCCAGAGGATCGCTGACCTGAGCAATCCACTCCGGCTATTTTTGCCGCTTCCTCAAAGCGCCATCCACCGCGGTTGAGGTACAACGCATTCGTGCCCTCCAAACTGCACAAGTAGAGGTCCGGCAGTCCGTCGCCATTGACATCGCCCAACGCCAAGCCCGAGCCATTTTCGAGGATGCGGTTCCGGGCCGCCGAAGCTTCCTCGAGGCGGTTGGTGAACTGAATGCCCGAACGACTCGAATCTACGGCGCGAAAACCTGCACCCACTCCACCACCCGAAGGAGTTCGCACTGGTAGACGCCATCTCAGAAAACCTGGGCCCGGCTCGCCGGCTTCCGCACTCGATGAAACCGACGCTTTTTCCGCAAAAACCAAGGGGATGATGAGCACGTCCGCTAACCCGAGAAACAGTAGCCGGGGTGCTGCCAGTAATAGGGCATACGCACCGGTGGCCAAAGTACGCCTCATGGCCCCTTTCGATCCACGGTGGTGTTGCGCAAGATCATGAAGGGGATGCGGTCGCGCTCCCAATTGGCCTTGAGGTTGTCAGGTACCGGACTTGGCCCATGAATGTGGGATCCGAGGACTAAGTCTTCATCGCCGTCGCCATCCAAGTCGCCGCAGTCGAGGGTGAGCCATCGACCCGCCAGGCTTTCCTTGAAGGTGGTAGCTGCGAACCGGAAATTGCCGCGGTTCTCCAAGCAAACGAACCCTTCTTCCGGCGACTTGGAGTAGTCGGGGAAATACGAGATGGCGGCAATTTCAGGGTGACCATCTTGATCGAAATCTCGGACGAAAGCCTTGAACGCCCCGTTGAGCGGATAGAAAAAACTCTCGCGGAAGGTGAGATCCGGCCGACCCATGTAAACCCGGATACCGTGATAGCGTTTGATGGGCGAAGCATATTCCCCGTTGTCGCCATTGGTGACCACTAGGTCCGGACGCCCATCGCCATCCAAGTCGGCGACATCAAAGGAGGTATGACCGAAGAGCGGAGATCGCTGAAATCCCACCTGCATGGAGAACTTCCCCGCTCCGCGGTTAAGAAAAATGAAAAAGGATTCGGTTTCCTGGGCCACCAGCACACCGATATCCGGGCGACCATCTTGGTTAAAATCAAGAACCTGGGCGCATATGGCTCCGGGACGATCCAGTAGCACATGTTCGGTGTATTTCCCGCCTCCCAGGTTCTCATGCCACGAGAAGCGTCCCATCACGTTGCCAAAGGCAGAGACGATCAAATCTTCCCGACCGTCTCCATTGAGGTCTTCGAGGATCGCTTGGGTCACCCGCGGAAGGTTGGTCAAGATCGGCGCGGCGGTGGCTAGTGAACCCAAAGTACCGTCCCAACGCCGGACATCCGCCAAAGGCCGGTCGGACGGCATAAAACTACCGATCGAAGCGAGAAGGCCCATGCTCGATCCGAAGGAAAGACCCACCGGCACATTTCCGATGGTTTGTGTTTGGCGCAGAGATCCGTCCGGACCCCGCAATTCCAAGGTCTTGCGCCGGGCGTCGCCGACAAACAAACGCCGATTCTGGGAATCGATCCGGACGAGGGTCGTCTCCGGCCCACCCGACTCAGCGGCGGCGGCCGGCTCGACCCGAAAGGACTTTAACCCCATCCGAATGGGCTGGGATCGCGCCTGCGGCAACGGCTTCTCCGGCGCGCTGGAGACGTAGTAATTGGTGATCGCCTTCCAGTCGGAAACAGGGATGTAGGGTGTTGTGGCAAAACGGCCGGAAGCCTTCAGAAGATCTGCTTCAGGATGCCGATCGATGGACTGGGGCATGAATCCCAGCCGGATGGACATGCGAGGCAAGGTCTGTTCATACCAAGTGACCTTGTCGAGTTGATCAGGCTCGGGCTGAAGGTGGCATCCCTGACAATGCAATCGGGCCAATTCACGACCCTGAACCAAAAATTCGGGCGAAGATTCAGACCCAACAAGCGGTGCCGTCGGCGCTGTTGCAGCCCCCTGCGGTTGGTCCGCGGCATGACTGAGGCCCGCCACCAGGAGCAGGACGACGAGAGAGACAGGAAGTCTCAAGCTCTTCCAAATCCCATGCGAAAACAGTGATCCCATGGCTGGGTTTCTCTTCACCGAATCCGTTTCGGCTCCTTGGACAACCACCGACCCGAATTGAAAAAGGGGACCGAGGTTGTCCTCGGTCCCCCTGATTCAAGAACGGGTGTTAACCGTTATTTAACGATCCGCGCGAACTGGGCGGCCTGATTGGCCGGCACCGTCAGCGGGCTGGCGGCACCCGCCACATCGGTCCAAGGACCGCTGAGCGAGACAGCGGACTGCAGCTTGCCAGCACCCGTCCAGGTGATGGTGACCGTACCGTCGGCATTGGCCTTGATGCCAGTGAAGCGCGCATCACCACCACCACCACTGCCACCGGAAGCCGTGCCCAGCAGGGCGATTTCGGCGACTTGCATCGAGTTGGCCTTGACAGCGTCCACGACGGTCGGGAAGACCACCTTGTAGCTGGTGTAGGACTTGGTGTTGGAGAACTCCAGCGTGGTGACTTTGAACCGCGTCGAGTTGGCAGCGAGCGATCCCGAGGCGATGGCCTCGAAGTCGGTGCCGTTGTTGGATCCGAGGATCTGCCAAGTGGCCGGATCACGCTCAGGAGCGTCATTCGCGGTCGTGATGGTGATCGCGGAGATGACCGAGGCACCCGCCTTCGGGGTCACCGTGAAGCCGGTGTTCAGCTTGTCGAAGTTCAGGTACTTCGTGGAGCTGAGACCGTCGATAACCTTCGGAGAAGCCTCGCCGGCTGGATGATTGGCGGAGCTCGGAACGATGGTGTCGTCCTTGCTGAGCACATTGTTCGGGAGGGGCGCCGGGATGAAGGCGATGAAGTCCATGTCACCAGCGCCGGCCGGCAAGGTCAGACGCAGGGTCATCTTGCCACCCAGTTCCAGCACGGACGGAGCCTTGGTGGTCGGATCGGTGAACGCGAAGAGCTCCAGATTGTCCCAACCCGCGGTCGCACGGCCGGGCTTCAGCTCGGCCAGCCGCTTCAGGGTCTGGGCCTCGGTGCCCACACCGGCGGTCACCTGATCTAGGGTGAACTGGATCGGATCGCCACCCGAGGAGGCGAAGCCGTACACCGAATACTTCTTGGCCGGGGTCGGGAAGGTGCGGGTGTAGTTCTGCCAGTCACCCGCGTCGTTCCAGCCGACGGTGTAGTTCACATCGACGTCGAACAAACCGCGGTTGCGACCGCCGCCGTTCGGGCTCTTGCCCGCCGCCACGCCGGTGTCAGGCCGGTAGTTCTGGCCGGCGTTACCACCGGGGTTGTTGAAGTCGACACCCGGGATGCCCGACTTGTCTTTGAAGGCGTCACCCGGATACTTGCCGTTCATACCAATCTTTTGATCGCTGATCGTCTGACCGCCGTCGAAGTCAAAGTCTTCGGCCTCGATGAACAGCGCGTTCGCGTCATTGAGCGGGTTGGTGCTGAACGACCACTCGTAAGAGGTCGGCTTGCCGGCGACGTCGAGGTAGTTGAGCTTCGCGGTGTGCTTGGTGTTCGGCGCGAAGCTGGCGGTGTACTTCACGGTCAGGAAGATGCCCGACTTCTCGATGGTGGCATTCACCTTGGCTCCATCGACCTCAAGGCTGGTGGTCGCCGCGGTCTGCACCGTGCGGCCGTCCACGTGGACGATCTCCATGTTGTTGCCGGCCTGAACCGTTTTGGGCGTCGGAGCGACGCTCTTAATGAAGCCGGCGGGCGAGGCCACGGCCTCGGCGCTCAGGAACTTGCCGTCGATGGGCTTGAGAGCCGACGCCGGGGTTGCATCGCCTTCCTTACGCCAAGCGACTTGGCCGTAGTCACCACCACCGCCCTCTTTATAGATCAGGCGGATGAAGTACTTCTTGCCCGCGGTCAACGCGATAGGATCAGAGGTCCGGGGGCTTTCGGGCTCAGTGAAGAAGTTGCAGCATCCGGTTTCTTCGGCGATCTGCGCCAAGTTGGCTACCTTGTCGTCGGTGCTCAGGAAGAGCTGAGATGCATCGTCGCTGTAGATGAAGAACCGGTAGCTGCCGCTCTCAACCGGGGTCAGGATGGCCTCCATCGTCGCACCATAGTTGTCATTCGCATCGGTAGGAAACACATCGCGGCTATTCATACCAAACATGGCTCCAACCACATCCGGTGTGCCAGCCTGGTAACGGGGATCATCCAACAGGTTCTGGAGCCCGCCGCTGATGCCCAACCAAGCCGAGAACTTAGCGATGCCGTTGCGCAGGGTAACGAAGGCGTAAGCGCTCACCTTGGAGGCGGCCACGATCGTCTTTTTGGAGAGATCCTGAACGTTGCTGACCGAGACGGTGTACTCGGTGCCGTCGAGGGTCTGTTTGGCTGTGGTGAGGGTCACCGTGTTGCCCTTAACGGCCACAGCGGTCACCGCCAGAGCTGGGGTGATGCTGTAGTTGGCCATGGCGCCTGCGGTCACCGGATCCACCTTCTCGCTGAAGGTGATCGTCAGGGTGGTGCCCGAGGCGGAGGCAGCAGCGCCCACCAAAGTCGGCGGGGTCAGATCCTTCGGATCGGTGCCGGCATTGTACTCAGCCAGGTTGTCAAACCCGTCCTTGTCGAAGTCGCTCTTGGCGTCGGCAGGGTCGTTCGGGTTGAAGCCGTACTGCTTTTCCCAGTCGTCAGAGATGCCGTCCTTGTCAGTATCGATCACCAGATCGGTCGGCTTGGCGCCGGCGGCGAGCTTGGCAATTTGCTCCTTGCTGAGGGCGCCCTGCCAGATGACGAAGTCGTCGACGACGGCGTCAGGCGGATTGCCGCCGTTCTCACCACCGATGAAGAGCTTGGTGTTCAAGACGCTGTGCGCCTTGAAGCCGTCGGCGGTCTTGAGCAGAGTGCCATCGATCCAAATTTCCTTGGTGGTTCCGCGCTTGACGAAGGAATACAAGTGCCAGGAATTCCAATCGTGAGCCGCACCTGGGTTCTGGTTGAGGCGAGTATCGCCACCGCAGCATCCACCGGAGTCCCAATAAATGGTGCCGTCGGACCAAGGCAAGTGCGCCTGGGTGCTGCGACCCGCGTCATCAGCAACGGCCCAGAACGTGCTGGAGTTCGGATTCGAGTAGTTCTTCTGCCACAGGGTGATGGTGATGTTGTCGTCGGCCGCGGCGACATTCAGCGGATTGTCGGTCCCGGAAGACTCGTGCAGCAGGTAGCCCTTGTTGGCGATCGACACGTCGAAGCCCTTGCCGCCACCGGGGCGTCCGCCGCCGGCAGCCGTCAAAACAGCAGCTTCGTTGATTTGTCCGGCATAACCGCCGACGACTGATTTGACTGAGACTCCGTCGGATTCAACCTTTTCGAAGTCCCACCACGCGACCAATTTGGTCTGCGCTTGTGCTTGGCTTGCGGTGAAGAACGCTGCTGTTGGCAGAAACGATACTAGGCCAACTAAAAAGGCCCGATTCAGTGTGTTTCTCATTGGGTAGGAGTTTTTTTGTTATGGAACCGCCGCTTAATCGACACAAATGCAACAAGGCAAGTTACCTGGTTACAAAAATTCTATGTGCGAAACCAACCTCCAAGAGGTCAGCGCTTCGCAGCGCTAAAACGGTTAACTAAACGGTGGGTGTTCGAGGGCGATTGAATCTGGAATTCCAACCGCGTCAACCCCCAATACTGCTTGAGACCTTTGCCAAAAGGTAACAATAGGCAGCCCCCTGCGGGAACACGCCCGCGGCCCATTCGACTCAAGAGGGCGGCAGCGCCTCGAGGGTGACAGCACAGAACTTGTAGCTCGGTTGCCGCGAAAGGGGATCCACCACGGACTTTATGAGGGGGTTCACCTCACGGTAGTGCATGGGAATGAACACCTGACCTGGCTGGACGATGGGTGTGATGCAGGCGTCGGCCACCAACTCCGCACGGCGCGAACGCACAAGAACCCGCCCCCCCGGGAGCAATCCGATTCGGGCGGCGTCCTCCGGGTGGATCTCCACATAACAGTTTTCCGGATAGAGCGGACGCAGCACCGCTGATTTGGAAGTTCGCGTATTGGTGTGCCACTGGGAACTCGTTCCGCGACCGGTCAGCAAGACCCACGGGTAGTGACCATCAGTGGGCTCAGGAACTGGCTGCGGGGTCGAGCAGTGGAAAACAGCCCTCCCATCAGCGGTATAGAAACGACCATCGGCGAAGAGTCGCCGCTCCCGAATTTCAGCCACCCGAGTCTCGGGTAACGTTTCCAGCAAAGCGCCGGAGGCAGAATCCAAGACACCCTCCCTCATCGCTTGCGAAAACGGCCATTGAATCCCGCCCAGTGCATCAATAGCCCGATATCCGTCGATCCCCGTGATGTCGCACGGCCGGCCGCGGCTCAAGCGCTTCAACAACTCGAAGACCGCTTCAGGCGTGCGCCAGGCCTCCAAAAGATCCGAACATCCCCAAGCCTCCGCCACCAAGCGGAAGATGTGGAAATCGGAAAGAGCCTGTCCGGGGGCCCGACGAATGCGCTTCACTAACCCCAGACGGCGTTCGCTGTTGATAAAGGTTCCCTCCTTCTCGGCCCAACCGGCCGCCGGCAACAGCAGATCCGCACGCTGCGCGGTCTCGGTCGTGGTGTAGAGATCCTGGACCACCAGAAACTCCAGACGCCCCAGAAGGTCATTGAACCGGCTCTGTTGGATCCAAGAGTGCGATGAGTTGGTAGCAATGACCCAAAGGCCGCGGATCGCACCCGACTCAATGCCGTCCACGATCTGGTCATAGGCCCAGGAATTCTCCGTAGGCACAATGCCGGCAGGCAGCCGCAACAAGGACTCCACCTCAGCCCGATCGGCCGGATTCCCGAAGTCGCGACCCCCGAAAAGATTGGTCACATTGGAGAAGATCCTCGACCCCATGGCATTGCACTGGCCGGTGATGGAATTGGCACCCGTCCCGGGTTTACCGATCTGCCCGGTCATCAACGCCAAATTGATGATCGCCTGCGCGGTGCGGGTCGCCTCATGGCCCTGGTTCACGCCCATGGTCCACCAGTAGGAGACTCGGGCCCGGGTCGCGATGCGCTCCACGAGTGTCTTAAAGAGCTCGCCGGATATCTTTGCCTCGGCGCACACGCGCTCCGGGGTAAACTCCTGCACAAAGACTTCGAACTCCGCGAAACCCCGTGTGTGGGCCTCGATGAACGCGCGATCGACCGCACCTCTATGGATTAAGGCCGCGGCCAATCCGTAGAGGAGAACAAGGTCAGACTTCGGAGCCAGCGGCACATGCAAGGTGGCGGCCATCGCTGTCTCCGTCCGACGGGGATCGAGCACAAGGATCTCCGGCTGCCTCCGGTTACGCAGGACCCGTTGCCACAGAATGGGGTGGGCTACCGCGGGATTCGACCCCACAAACACCAGGCAGTCCGACTCTTCAAAATCGGCATACGTATAGGGCGGGGCATCGAAGCCCAAGCTCTGCTTGTAGGCGGCATGCGCCGTGGCCATGCACTGACGCGTATTGGAATCGCAATGCAAGCCACCCATTCCGAATTTGAAGAGAGCCCCCAGCAGGGCCATCTCCTCGGTGCAAATCTGGCCGGTGCTGAGGAACGCGATGGAATGGGGCCCATGCTTCTGCTGCACCGATTTCATTCGCGAAACGAACACCTCCAACGCACGGGTCCACGGCACCGGTTCCATGACGCCCGTGAGAGGATTTCGCAACCAAGGGGTCGTGGCCCGATCGGGTGCATCTAGAGGAACCAACGCTTCCCAACCCTTGGGGCAGGCCATGCCCAAATTAACTGGAAACGCGGGATCCGGAGTCAGGTTCACCGCCTCCCCATCCACCAAATGGGCCGTCAATCCGCAACCAGTGGCGCAAAAACCGCAAATCAGACCCGTGGTCGCATCGGGCTTCAGGCGGGCGGGCACCTGGCCTAATCCAAACCCTCCGGACTCCCGAGCCAGGTCGGCGGTGAGCGGCCCGTTCCAGGACCTCCATGGTATCTCGGGAAATGTCATTGCCTGCCTCCATCTCGGGACACGGCGTCCACCACCGATCTTCCCGTGAAGAATTGCCAGCGCTCCGCCACCGAAAAACCCATCAAAAGAAGGCCCAGAAGCGGAGCCCAATTTGTGCCTACCAAAAAACCACAACCCACGCCAACCGCCATCAGGACAGTGCCAGCGAACCGAGGTACGGTACGCCTCAAACGCCACGGAACCCGACCGGTGATGGCATACACCTGAACCTGCGCCAACGTCGCCAGGAGCAGCAGCAAAAGCAGTGCTGCGGCCGTTCCAGCGAGAACACGGCTCGGAACAGGCCATGCCGAAAGCCAGACATCCAGGGCGATCAACCCCGTGAAGATTATGGAGACCGCAGAGAAGATCCCGAGAGCGATGGCCTCGCGACTCAACCAACTGGTCCGCCAACCCAAGCCAATCCGCCAGGCTTGGAGCGGGCGCCCCAAGTGGAACACCGACGCGATCAACCCTCCCTGAACACCCAGGCATCCCAGCGCGGCCACCACGGCATCCCGCACTGTCAGGAATCCATCACCCAGCCCCACCCTCAGGGCGACCGCGGCGAGTGTTCCCCCGCCCCATTGGGTCAACACCAGCATCGCGATGAGTGGCCAGTGAGCCTCCCGAGGTCTCTCAGAGCCCGAGACGGGCCGGGACTCCAAACCCGCCAGTGTGTGCCGCGAACGATACACCGTGGTCGGGACGGTGATGGCCGCCGAGGGCATTCCGGGCAAGGCACAGCCAGCCTCGCTGTGGTCACTGCCGGACGCCTCGCTACGGCATCGCTCCGTCGTCGCAGTCACCGAGACTCGAGTGATTCGGATCGCTTCATTGGGACAAGCCTGCACGCAGGCCGGCGCCTCACCCACCTCGAGTCGCCCATGGCACAGGTCGCATTTGCGGACAATGCCCCGGGACTTCGAGAACTTGGGCACCTCGTACGGACAGGTGAAGATGCAGTAACTGCACCCGATGCATTGGTCATCGAGATGGCGAACGATGCCGGTGATTGGATCCTTGTCATAGGCCAGGACCGGGCACCCCTTGAGGCAACCCGGATCCACGCAATGGTGACAGGCGGAGGTGACCGCCAAGGCCACTGATTCTGCGCGCGCGCCCAAGGAGATTCTAGGGCGCGAACCCACTAGCAGCCGAATCTCGCGCCACGACTCACCGGAATCGAGGCCGTTGAGAGAATGGCAAGCCACGACACAAGCCTTGCAGGAGGAGCACTGGTCGAGGTCTACCTCGAAGGCGTACTGCTCACCCGGACCTGGGGGCGAGGCTGGCATCAAGGCCCGGTAGTGCGTCTCCAACAACGGGTGGCTGACATCGGCATGGCGTTGACTGAAACGCTCCACGGCACTCAGTTGGCGCTGCTCGTCGATAAAGGCATCCACCAGGGTCTCGAGACGTTCCTCATCCTGAGTGCCGATGGGCGATACAGAGATAGTTTTCACAGGGGGGAAATGCAGGCTCAGGAGAGAATTAAGTTCTCCGAGAACAGTTCCTGGAGTCGCCCCAGGTCATGACGGGCCGTGAAGGCCTGGAAGTTCTCATCGGAATGCCGGATCTGGAGATAGACCTTGAGCATGCGCTCCAAGAGAGGCCCCAGTTCCTCCAGGATCACACCTTGAAAGACCGCTCGCCCAATCGCCTGCCGCCCACCAAATCCGCCCCCGACAAAAACGTGATAGGCCTCCTGGGATGAGCCACCCCGCTTGACCTGAGTCCCCAAGAGCCCGATGTCCCCCATGTAATGTTGAGCACACGAATTCGGACAGCCGGTCAGATGGATGTTCACCGGCTGATCCAGGGTGACCCGGGAATCGAGCCACTGGATTAACTCCAACGCATGACGCTTGGTGTCCGAGGCGGCGAAGCGGCAATGACGGTTGCCGGTGCAGGCAATGAATCCCCCCCGGAGGGCGCTCGACTTCCAATCGAGCCCAGCCTTGACCAGCGCCTTCTTGACTGTCTCGACATAGGCCTCGGAGATGTTCGGTAAAATCAGGTTCTGCCAAACGGTCAATCGTACCTCGCCGCTCCCGTACAGTTCGGCCAGTTCGGCCAGGCGTCGCAGTTGCTTTGAGGTGATCTGCCCCACTGGAACTGCGACGCCAATCCAGTGAAGGCCGGCTTGCCGTTGCGGGTGCACCCCTAGGTGCGAATGCATGCCGCTGGTGACCGGCCCACTAGAGGGCACCGCCGTCTCGGAGCCCTCAGGTATGCCCATCAAGGACCGACCCAAAAGCGTTTCCGTCTCAGTTCGGAAACGGTCCAACGTCCAATTCTCTAGCAAGTGCTTGAGTCGGGCCCGCTTGCGGTCGGTCCGGTTTCCATGGGCGAGATAAACCCGAAGCATCGCCGCACTCATCGAGACCACCTCTGCAGGCGGCACCAAAACACCCAGATCGCGCGCAAAGGATTTGTGACCGGTGGCCCCACCCAGCAGGCAGCGGAAATACAGCCCCGGGGGCACGGAATCCGTCAGTAGATCTCCAGACCGGAAATCACAGGGACCCTGGGTTTTGAACTCAGCGAGAGAACAAACCCGGACAGCCTTCCAACCAATGTCGTTGGTGTCTTCAACGATGGGTATCGACCCTCCCCCATGGAGGGCGATGTTAAACTTCCGTGGCAGGTCATAGAACTCCCGGTGGTTCAAAATCACCTGACCCAATTGCAACGTCAGCGGCAGTGTTTCCACTCGCTCCATCGGATCGATGCCGCTGGTCGGATCGCAGGTGAGGTTGCGAATATTGTCGGCACCGGCCCCACGGGTGTGAAGCCCGATGGCCTGGATGCGCCGCAGGAATTCCGGCGCGTCCTGAAAACGAATATGCCGGACCTGCAAGTTGGACCGAGTGGTGATTTGGAGGTAGCCCGTGGTCAGTCCCTCGGTGATGGCGGCGATCTCCCGCAACTGGGCTGAAGTCAACTGGCCGCCGGGAATCCGCAGGCGCGCCATGTAGCCCTCCTTCATGGGGCTCATATAGAAGAGCCCCTGCCATTTGAAGCGGAACGCGTTGTCCGGATCGGGTGCCTGATCGGAGGCCGCATGCTGCAGGAGCAACGAGTAGGCATCCAGCGGATGGAGTTCGCGTTTAATGCGCTCTTGGTCGGTCAGGTCGGAGAGGTCGGGCGACGCTAGGGTCGGGAGCGCGGTCGGGGCCAGGTCCCCGAAACCGAGGCCTCGATTGTGGAGTCCAGCGAAGAGACCCTCGAGGTAAGCGGTTTGTTCGGCGTTGATTGGCTGTCCGGAGATTTGCTGGAAAGGCAGGGGCATGGGAGTGGTGGTGTCGTCCGCTTCAATACACATCTTTCTGGTAGCGTCCTTCAGACTGGAGTGTTTCGAGGTATTCCAAGGCCTGATCCTCACTGCGGCCGCCCGCGGTCTGGATCACTGTCCGGAGGGCCTCCTCGACATCCTTGGCCATGCGTCGGGCATCGCCACACACGTAGAAATGAGCCCCCTCCTCTAGCCACTGCCACAGAGCCTGGGATTGCTCCCGCATGCGGTCCTGGACATACACTTTGGACTCCTGATCGCGGCTGAATGCCAGGTCCAACCGGGTGAGGAATCCATCGCGATGCAGGGGATCTAATTCCGATGCATACAAGTAGTCGGAGGAATGGCGCTGATCGCCAAAGAAGAGCCAATTCTTTCCGGGAGCTCCGATGGCACGGCGCTCCTGCAGGAAGGCGCGGAACGGGGCAATCCCCGTGCCCGGACCCACCATGATTATGGGTCGTGACGAATCGGTCGGCGGTCGGAAATGGCGGCTGACCTGAACAAACACCGGCACCGGGGTTTCCCCAGGAACCACACGGTCAGCCAACCAGCACGAGGCGACTCCGTGGCGCGATCGACCGTGGGCCTCGTAACGGACCGTTCCCACCGTGAGGTGCACCTCACCGGGATAGGCCTTCAGCGAGGAGGCGATGGAATACAATCGCGGCGAAAGCGGACGCATTAATGAACCCAACTCCGCGACCTCGATACGGGCGCCCGGGGCCGCCTTTAGGGCATCGACCACATCGCGCCCCATTAACCAGGACTCGAGATCTGACCGCCGCGAAGATTCCAACAAACCGGCTAGGAGCGAGCCTGGGGCTCGCTCCGCCAACCGTTTCAGAAGGGCTGGCGAGGGCTGGGTCAGGATCCAACGGGTCATCAGGGCCTCTTGGAGACTCACGGAATCCTCCAAGACCGGCGTGCCGAGCGACTCAGAACCCATCGAACCCAAACCGAGCGCGTCCACCACCTCGGCCACCAACGCGGGATCGTTCGAGGGCTGCACCCCCAAGGCATCTCCCACCTCGTAGGCGAGGGATGAATCCCCCAGCACGAGTTCGATGTGCCGAGTGTCCTTGGCCGAGCCAGCGCCATTCAGGCGACGGGCCATCCGCAACCGGGCTGGGTAGGGATTGCGACGGGTCCAGAGGCAGGCTGGGGGTGCCACCTCCGATTCTTGAGCCGTGACCCAAGCGGTGACCGGCCCAGGGACCGGGATGACTGAGACCTCCGTTGCGGATGCCGCTGATTTCGTGGCGAGTGATAGCCACACAGCATCGGCCCAGGCCGCGAAGGGTGTCTGATCCCCCCCATCGCATTCGGCACGTGCCACCAGACACCCGGCTCCCAGTGCCGCCAGACGCTCATCGATGCGGCGAGCGGCACCGCAGAAATCGGCGTAGTTCCGATCCCCGAGACCGAGCACCGAATACCGAAGAGATTCGAGCCGAGGAGCCGACTCCTCCGAAAGCCGGGACCAGAACGCGCTGGCATTGTCCGGGGGTTCACCATCGCCCCAGGTGGATGTCACCACCAGCAGACGCTCCTGTGCGGCCAGTTCCTCTTGGGTGATCTGGTTGAGTTCACGGACGGTGACCACGAACCCCTTGGATTCGGCCGACTTAGCCAGTTTTCTGGCCAACCCCGACGCCGAACCCGACTGGGACCCGTATCCAACCCACAAACAGCGGGGCGGAGCGGGCGGCTGCGACCCGGAGGGTGCGACCTTTGACGGCAAGGCCCCCAACCGATCAAAGAGCGATGCGGCCAGGAACCCATTGAGCCATGCGCGCTGCTCTCGGCTGAAGGGAGCGGTCTCCGGCACGATGTTCATGGAAGGAAGCCGGACACCGGCTCAGAAGTTCAACTGTGCCTGAACGTAGACATAGTCGGCGTCTTGCGAACCCACCTTGGACAGCGAATCCTGGATGTAGTCACCCCGCAGGAATCGGCAATAAGCAGCCTCAAGCACTAGGTACTTGTTGGCCTGCCACGTGGCCACAAGGTCGATCTCGGAGCCCACGAAGGTTCCAGCATCGGGATTGATTCCGTAACCGGTTCCGCGGGCTGCAGCCCCCTGGTAGGTCATCCCACCCCGCGGGAGGCCGGCAACGTTGTAAAAATTGTCATTGGCCGTGGCCAACCACTTCATGTGTCCCTCGAGTTGCACCCGAACCCGCGGCGTGGCCAGCAGCGAGCTCCGGAGGCGCACGTTGTGCAAATTCTGGAACGAGGCGAAATCGGCATAGCCATAGAAAAGATGCCCGGTGGGATAAAGGTGAACGAAGGTGTTGTGCGTGCCGTCGTTGGGATTGTTGTCACCACTGGCCATGCTGTATTCGAGACCCAGGCGCGGCTGGAGCTCCGATTCTTTCCAGGTGTAGCCACCCGAAAGCACCCCCGCCCAGGCCCGATGCTCTCGGCGTGGCCCCATTCCGGCGGCCTCCCGTGCGTCGGCAAAGTTGCCGAACTGGTAGTAGGCTTGGGCACCCCAATCGACATTCACCCAATCGTTGGTGGAACTGCGGAAATAGGTTCCTGCGGTGTAGATGTCCTGGGCCTCCGGCGGACGAAACGGTGCCGGGACCAACCCCTTATTACCCGCATTGGCATCGCGACCCACATTGCGGCTTAAGAGGTAGAACTCAGTCCACGTCTTGGGGACAGCCTTGGTGGTCAGGTGAAGGCCCGAGAAGATCTCATCTGGGTTAGACCGGTTGAATCCATTGTCATCAGGCATCACCACCATCGAACTCCAACCCTCTAGGGCGAAATAGGGGTTCTGCCAGCGCACCTTCGCCGCATCCCATTGGCGCCCGATATTGTTCCAGGCCAACGGGCCCACGATGCGCTGATCACCCAGGAGCAGTTCTTGGCGACCCACCTTGAGCGAGACGGGGAACTCCTTGTGGTTTCCGAGAAAGAGGTAGGCCTGCTGCAAATCCATCGGACCGTCCGACTCCGGGCTGCTGCCGCCGCCAGAAGGTCCCGCTGGGTAGGCCGGAACCGTCACACCATTGAGGGTCGCAGCCCGTGTCACGCTGTTGCCCGTGCTGGAGCGGTCGTCTCCGGTAACAGTACTCGAGCGTCCCTGAGCGAACACCTCGAACCAGCGTCCGGTGTAGCCCCCGCGCAGGAGCACTCGCTGGAGGAGGTAGCTATTGTCGTTGTCGGTGTCTGTCCGGAAGTCGGCCAGTGAGCCCGGGCCGGTGAATCCGCCATTCTGCTTCATCTCGTACCGGCTCCAGTACAAGGCCCCCAGGTTCCAGGATGACAGATAGGGATTGTCCTGCCGGAGCCAGTCATTAATGAAGCCGGCCGGCGAGGGGGCCACAGGGGTGGTCACACCCCAGTCGAGATTGGGGGCCGCGGCAAAGGCGGCACCGTGGGACACAATGAGTCCGGCAAGGCAGGAGACGGCTGCGTAGGGTTTCATGGCTGTTTTCGGTGTCTGGGTCAGGGTTGGTGATGCGGAGAGTGGAGAGTTGTCCCGGGGTTCATGCGCCCACGGTCACGGGCGAGGCGGTCGGGAAGACGGAAGCTGTCGATGATAGACCTTGAGTCCCCCCCGAGGCCGCCCCCTTGGGTGTCTGTCCCTTGAGGGTGTAGGCTCGCACATGGAGGAACTCGATAAGTTGCTCGCGGAGCCGGTAGTATTCCGGATTCTCCAGCAATTCCTGGCGGCGGCGAGGTCGAGGAAACGGCACCTGGAGTATCTCCCCAACCTCAGCCTCTGGGCCATTGGTCATCATCACAATGCGGTCGGATAGGAAGAGCGCTTCATCGACATCGTGCGTAACCATGAGTGCCGTTAGGCAGGTGCGATTCCATAGGTCGAGCAGCACTTGCTGGAGCTCGAACCGAGTGAGCGAATCAAGCATCCCGAAGGGTTCGTCGAGCAGCAGCATCTTCGGCGACAGCGCGAACGCTCGGGCGATTCCTACCCGCTGGCGCATGCCCTGACTCAATTCGGAGGGTCTCTGATGCAGGGCCTCGCCCAGGCCAACTACCGTGAGATAGTACTCGGCGATTTGGCGGCGCTCTTCGCGCGAGGCGGTGTAGAAGACTTGGTCGACCCCGAGCATCACATTCTCCAGCGCGGTCATCCATGGGAGAAGATTAGGGGACTGGAACACCACACCCCGATCGGGCCCGGGCCCGGTGAGCTCCCGACCCGCAAGCACGATCCCCCCGGCCGAGGCCTCGCTCAGACCAGCCAGAATAGAGAGCACGGTGCTCTTGCCGCATCCCGAGTGGCCGATGAGGGTAACAAACTCCCCCTGCCGGATGCGGAGATTGAAGTCCTTCACCACCCGTAGCGGGCCCTTGGGCGTCGGGAACACCTTGCTCAGGTGGGAGATTTCGACGTGATCAGACATGGGTTCCTAGGGAGTGAGATCCACTGTTTCCCGCCGCTCCTCGGATCGCCGACGCGACCGACGACGCCCCCCGATGAGAGGTCTTGGAATTTCGAGATCCTCCGGCTCTAAATCCGGCAGGATCAGCTTTCGGGAAACGGAAATTGCCGGACGGGCCCCTGGGCCCAAGAGCCAGGCGACAACCTCGGCCCGGAGCGCCTTAAAGCGAGGATCATGGTTGAGGGCGCGGCGATCCCGCGTGGGGTCGAGAGCGACCGAGAACGAAGGCCCCAGAATTGCTCCTGGGCCGGCACTCAGCGGGATGATCCGGTCGGCCATTAAGATCCCCTCATCGGGATCGTTGGTGATGAGCACGACGGTCTTTCCGGAGGCGCGGCAAATGCCGGAAATTTCATCCTGAAGGGTTCCGCGCGTCAGCGCATCGAGGGCGCCCAGCGGCTCATCGAGCAGGAGGATTTGAGGATCCATAGCCAGAGCCCGGGCCACGGAGACCCGCTGGCGCATACCTCCGGACAACTCGCTCGGACGCCGATCCCGGGCATGAGTCAGATTGACCAAGTGGATATACCGATCCACCTGCTCGGAGCGGCGGGTTTCGCTCCAATCCGGAAAGACCGAGTCCACGGCCAACCGGATGTTCTCGGCCACAGTCATCCAGGGAAGCAGGCTGTAATTCTGGAACACCACCCCGCGATC
>JAPLUF010000092.1 GCA_026397755.1 Verrucomicrobiota bacterium | reverse complement strand
TCTCCGGAAATAGGGTCAAAATATCAACCTTCATGGGGCACTCTACCAGAGTTGGAGAGTTGGTTGAAACCAAGGAAGGCGTTGCTACAGCCAGCGATAACACACGACCATGCAAAACCCTGAGAAACCCTCCAAGAAACGTGAGACCCTGCTAAAAAGGTCTCGGAGCTAATCGTCCTCAACCAATTAACCAGATAACCAGATAGAAAGGTCTCGGAGCTATTTGTCCTCAACCAAATCGTCCTCAACCAAATCGACCGTACAGCGCCGCCCCGCCTTGGCCGCGCCCACTTGGAGCACGGACCGAATAGCTTGGATTGTACCGCCACGACGACCAATGATCTTCCCAGCGTCTTGGCGAGCAACGCGCACCTCGTACACTGTGAGGCCACCTCGTTCGGCAGGAGTTACGGAGACCGCTTCCGGTTCATCCACCAACTCCTTCACCACAAACTCGAGGAAGGCCTGCATAGCGACAACGTGTCAGCGATGGAACGCTTCAGGCGGCAACAGCAGCAACAGTAGCAACAGCAGCCACCTTGACAGACTTCTTAATGAAAGAAGCCACTGTCTCGCTGGGCTGCGCCCCGACACCCATCCAATACTGGGCGCGACCCAAGTCCAAGGTGTAGTTGGTGCCCTTGGTCTTAGGATTGTAGGTGCCGATCTCTTCAATGAACCTGCCGTCCCGAGGACTGCGTCCATTAGCCACCACGATCCGGTACACCGGATTGTTTTTATTACCGCCGCGCTTCAAACGAATGCGAACCATAGAAATGTGTATTTCTGCCCGGTTTCACGGGCGAATTGCCTCAAACGAAAGAACAAAGTAGTATCAATCCCGTAAGAGAGGCAAGCGATCATTTTGTAAACCTGACCAGCCCGACCGCTCGTCTTATCCTACGGAACACCGATCAGATGAGGGTGTTGTCCGGAACGACCGACCCCTTGGGGATTACCAAGACACCGTCCCGAATGTAGTAGAGAGGGTGATCCACATCGGCTGCCTTACCCTCCGGCGACAAAATGCAGTTGCGGCCGATGCGGGCATTCTTGTCGATGATCGCGTTGTCGATCCGCGTTCCACGGCCCACACCAATGGGGACCCCCTGATTTTCAGGACGATTGCGCTTCTCGGTGTCGTCGTAGTAGTCGGCACCCATCATCACTACCCGATTCAAGGAACTCCCCGCGGCCAGAATGGAGCGAATCCCCACGACGGCGTGGCGCAACTGAGCATGGTCGATAGTGCATCCGTCGGCGATCACCGCGTGATCGATGGCTGCACTCTCGATGCGGGTGGCCGGCAGGTAGCGAGGCCGCGTGAAAACCGTGGGATTGAAGAAATCAAATTGGGGCCGATCACTAGTCTGGTCGAGACTGGCCTCGAAGAAGCTTCGAATGGTTCCGATGTCCTCCCAGTACCCTTGGAAAATGTAGGAATAGACCCGGTGATTCTCGATGGCCCCCGGAATGATGTGCTTACCGAAATCAGTGTGATTGTTGTTCAGCAACTCCAAGAGCACCTCTCGGTTGAAGACGTAAATACCCATCGAGGCGAGGTAGAGGTCTTCATCGCGCTGGATGCCCAACTTCGGATAGGTGGCCCGGTCGAGCTTCATGGACTCCAACACCGCGGGATCCTTGGGTTTCTCAACGAAACGGGTGATCCGATTCTCCGGATTGACCTGCATGATGCCCAGTGCCGAAGCCTCACGCGCGGCCACGGGTTTAGTCGCCACGGTCAGGTCAGCAGAGTTCTCTATGTGAGCCTGCAGGACCGCCTGGAAGTCCATCTGGTACAACTGGTCACCCGAGAGAATGAGTGCGTACTCGAAGTCGTTGTTCTTGAAGTGCTGGAGATTCTTGCGGACCGCATCCGCCGTTCCCTGATACCAACTCGTGCTGGAGAAACTCTGCTCGGCCGCCAGTAGTTCCACGAAGCCGCCAC
The DNA here is from genome assembly GCA_026397755.1 of Verrucomicrobiota bacterium. Classification (GTDB taxonomy): domain Bacteria; phylum Verrucomicrobiota; class Verrucomicrobiia; order Limisphaerales; family UBA9464; genus SXXZ01. Next base: position 3,207 of record JAPLUF010000092.1, on the reverse strand, counting down.
TGAAGTGATCGAACTTGTAGCTCTGGGAGACATGCCGGTGCAGCGAAGCCGAGTTAAACTGCGTCAGCAAATAGATGCGACGTAGCCCACTGTTGATGCAGTTCGAAATGGGAATATCAACCAACCGGTACTTGCCTGCCAGCGGCACCGCCGGCTTGGCGCGATCCCGGGTCAACGGGAACAAGCGGGTCCCCTGACCTCCCCCCATGATGATGCTGAGGGTATTTTCGTTGAAGGAGGAGGGGCGTGGAAGGGGCATGTTGGGAGAACCTTGTTTCTGTCTTTCTAGTCCCGACTCCTTTCTTTCTCAAGGTGAGATGCACACCCCCGAGTCGGTGTACGCGCACCAACGAGGTTTCACCGCCGCCGAATCCCAATCTACCCCCTTCAGACCAACCGTTGGCCACCACCGTCGAAACCACTCCCATCCAGATCGATGAGAATATCGCGCGGTTCGGCCCCCTTGCCCGGCCCAACCACACCTCGATCCTCCAGTTCGTCCATCATTCGAGCGGCGCGGCCATAGCCCAATTTGAGCCTCCGCTGAAGCAGGGAAACACTTGCCTTCTTCTCCGTGCGGATGACCTCAATGCACTTTTGGAGGAGCTCATCATCCTCACTGCTCCCCTCGTCATCGGGATCGAGCGTCAATGATCCCATGCTACTCTGAGCCTTCTGCAGGGCCTGATGAATTTCGGGCTCGTAGCTCGGTTTGCCCTGCACTCGGATGTGACTCATCACGGCTTCGATCTCGGCGTCGGTAATCAGGGCCCCTTGAGCCCGGATTAATCGTCCGGATCCCGGTGGCAAGTAGAGCATGTCACCCTTGCCCAACAACTTGTCGGCACCCATCTGATCCAGAATGGTGCGGGAGTCGACCTTGGCCGCCACCTGAAAGGCAATACGCGCCGGGATGTTGGCCTTGATGACACCGGTGATGACGTCCACCGAAGGCCGCTGGGTCGCCACGATGCAATGAATGCCCGCGGCCCGTGCCATTTGCGTGATACGGGCGATGGCCATCTCGACATCGGCCGGAGCCACCAGCATTAGGTCCGCCAACTCATCGATGATGACCACGATGTAGGAGAGCTTTTCCGGGATAACGATGTCCTCGTCCCGGGGGACGACGATCTGCTCATCGATTTGGACAGCAAACCCATCAGCCCCCGGTTCGACACGCTCTTTGCGTGTGGTCAGCGGTAATTCTGGCTCCTTGGGTGGCAGCGGTTTTTCTTTCGGCCGCTCATTGAACGACTTGATATTGCGCACCCCGACCCGAGCAAAGATTTGGTAGCGCTTCTCCATCTCGTTGACCACCCATCGCAGGGCAAGGATCACCTTCTTGGGATCGGTCACCACAGGCACTACCAGATGCGGCAGCGCGTTGTACTGCTGCAATTCCACCACCTTCGGATCGATCATCACGAAGCGGAGTTGGTCCGGGCTGAACCGGTAAACCAAGGAGGCGATGATGGTGTTGATGCACACCGATTTACCCGAACCGGTGCTGCCGGCGATCATCACGTGAGGCATCTCAGCCAGGTCGGCGATGATCGGATGCCCATAGACATCTTTGCCCAGAGCCAGCGGAATCCGCGCCTTCGTGTTCTGCCACTCCGGGGATTCCAGAAGATCCCGCATTATTACCTTGGTCTTGATTGCATTGGGAACCTCGACACCGACCGAGGATTTGCCAGGAATCGGAGCCAGGATGTTCAGCCGTTCGGCCTTCATGGCCGCGGCGATGTTGTTGGTCAGGCCTGCGATCTTCTCCAGTTTCACCCCGGGCGCTGGATGCAATTCATAACGGGTAATGGTGGGCCCCTTAGTGATGTCACCCGGTGCGACCTCGATGCCGAACTGGGCCAGCGTTTGAACCATGAGCCGAGCGTTGGCCATGAGTTCCTCCTTGGTCTCGGTCGGTTTGACGGAGGTGTCCGGCAGGCTCAGCAGGTCAATTGAAGGCAGTCGATAATTTCCGATGATCGGCGCGCTGGCCACGGTGATCGGCTTAGCCTTGCGGGGTTGCATCATCACACGTGGACGAGCAGCGACCACAGGCAGCGCCTCGACCATTGGATGTGCAGCATCCTCAGGCCGATCCCAAGGAGGAGCATCCTCGGCATCGGTGCCATCAAGCTGCTCGGTCCTGGGTCTGACGGACTCAACGGATTCAGCGGTGCTCCCCTCATCATCATTCAGATCAGCACCCGGCGGACGACCCAAAATGCGCTCAGCCACCGACTTGGGCTTCCGAGATTCTGCTGCTAGAGCCGACTCGTCGCCCGCAGGGGTGAGCACCGCAGAAATTTCATCAGCCTTAATAACCTCGCCGGCCTGGACGGTCCGAACTTCGCGGGGTTGGGGGACACTCAAATCACGAATAGTCACCTCGGGGAAGGGTCGCAAGTCGGCTCCCACTCCGGAGGGTTCCGGAGCACCTTCAGGCTGGGGAACAATAGCCGCCTTGCCACGGGCCGGATTGGTCACCCCGGAGGAAGCCTCCGACTCGACGGTCGCTTGCTGAGTCAACTCACGAGCCTTCTTCTCCAAAGCCTTGGACTTCTTCTCGATGGAGGCCTCCTCGGCAGCCATCTTTTCCTCGGGAGTCTTCGGGACTCGTACCCACAACTGCCGGATCCAAACCAGCAACTGGTAGTCGGTGAGGAAGAGCAGGCTCGCCAGATAGATGATGACGTAGGTCACCGCCGCACCCATCCGGCCCACCGAATACTCGACCCAGGCATTGTTGATTTGATGCCCCAGAAGTCCTCCCGGACTAGGCCCGCTGTTCTTGCGAATTTGGACACCTGGGATCCAACGCTCGCAAAGATCCAGCACGCCCACGCAGGCGATCACCAGGCCCACCGAGGCGATGAGCGATCGCCAACGGCGCAGGTAATTCAGGGAAGGAATGAAGGATGCGAAACCGAACCCCAACAAAAGCACTGGGAGCACCCAGGTACCATAACCCAGGACCAGTTGAAGGTTGTAGGCCACATAGGCCCCGAAGCGGCCCATCCAATTCCGGATGGCCGTATTAGGCTCGGTGGTATTGACGTCGAGATCCAGTCGGTCATAGGAAATAAGGGCGACAGCAAGCACCACCGCCACCAGGATTATCAACAACCCTTGGCTGTCGACCCAGATACGGTCCTTGCTGGATTCCTCTGTCCGCTATTTGGTCGCCACGCCTGCCAATCT
>JAPLUF010000302.1 GCA_026397755.1 Verrucomicrobiota bacterium | reverse complement strand
TTAGCCTTCTGGGTGGTCGGTTTCACTTGCGGAGTATACAAGGGTAGTATGCAAGTGGCAAATCGGAGATCCCAAGACTGAGCGAAAAGCCCAGTAAAAGCGAGTCGCGGAAGGGTGGCTGAGTGGTTGAAGGCACCTGACTCGAAATCAGACGTACTCGCAAGGGTACCGGGGGTTCAAATCCCTCCCCTTCCGCCAACTTCTCCCTTTGGTTTCATTGGGTTTTTCTCAGTATCCCAAGTTCCTGGTTGCCCTTCAAACCTCACGGATTCGGTGTCAACAGGTGACACGGTGGTGACAAGAAAATGGAACCCCCCCTCCAGTCAGCCGCAGCTTCAAAAATAACTTGACAAGATTCAAGATCTCTGAAACCAGATTTCAAAAAAATATATTTTGGCTTGACAAACAGTTTTTATACAAACCCTCAGGACACCCACGAGCAACGGAATCTTTGGAATCAATTTGTTGCAAACTAGAACGGCGATAAAAATACGAAACTCTAAAAACGCGTTAATATAAATTATTTAGATATTAAAATACAACAACAGATTTACCACCCGTGAGAAATTATAACTAAAACAACGAATTAAATTATTTTGAAGGTTGTTGGATTAAAAATAAATCTAAAAACACTTTGACAAGTTTAAAATATTTACTAAACTGTTTGTGAATATTAAATTAAAACTATGACTGATATTACTGATAACCCCAGCCAATCTGTTTCTATACAAGAACGAGTGCGACTTGCTCAAGAGGCTAAAGCCGTGCTGGATAAGCAGATTGCTGAAAATAATCGTCTTTTAGAAGAATTGGAAATAGCCCAAGATGCCATTCTCAACAACCCAGTGGAACGAGCGAAATTGTTTGTTGATGCAAACAAGATGATTGAAGATGGGATTAAAGAATACGAAGCCAAGGGTTATTCTTGTGATGTCCAGTTTGATGATTATGGATTGATGACAAAAATCGTCTTCAAGATTGGTAAATCTCGTAAATCTGGAACTCGTGGCCCTCGTAAGAAAAATGGCCAAGATGGATTTATTCCCGCTATGACTCGTGTCCAGTTTTTAGAGATTTATCCTACCCTTGGTAAGGAATTCAAAAACAAAAACATTGTTGATTTGCTCATATCTAAGTTCGGAGAAAATGGGAAATACACTGATTTCAGGACTCAACCGTCCCTGGGCAGCATTCTGAACGAAGGTCACGAAGGGATTAAAATTGAAAAAGTTGGTTCCAAGGGGCGTAATGTTTATTACAAAAAGATTTCGTAAAGCGAAGTAAACAATTCAAAAAATTTTAAACCGACGAAAACCTTCACCGTGAAAATGGTTTAGGTTTTTTGTTTTATTTAGGTAATAATATATTGTTTATTTAAAAACAAATATTAATAAAAATAAAATTACACACACCATCGGAGAAATATTACGTGTAATTTTAAATCAATGTGGGAATATTTTAGACATCCTGGATATTTTTAACTTGCAATCTGAACAGATGATTAATTGTTCACCACAATGAGGGCAAGACTCAGCGGTTTTATATAATTGACTGAAAGGTGGAAAAAATAAATAATCAGCCATTTTTTTGGTTTAATTTTAGTTTTTACCGGATAACAACCACACCATTTAATGTAGAGATTTGTTTTTAGTTCAATTAACTTCGTAAATACAAAAAATTTACAATTATATTTTATCCGTACCAGCTTTGGTCAGCCTGATTTTTTGCTCCCCATAACAGGCAAATAAAAATGCGCAATCAGTAGTAAAATTTAAATTAATATTATAATTGTATTCCTAAAGCTATTTTTATGGTTTCCGAATAGTGTGGACGTATCCCATAGGACCACCGTTTTTCTTTGATATCATATCCAAACTTAGAAAAATTTCCGTCGTGGTGGGCGTAAATATTTATCAAATCACTGTTTCCGGATGAAAAAAGTACCGGATTGTTTTTAACTAATACAATTGTCCATCTGAATTTAGGATTTAATCCTTTTTTTGAATGACGACATTCATTGATCAAACATTGTAACCATTCTGGGTATTCTGAATCTTTATTAATTTTATGCAGAGCATAGGCAACGTGTTTGCAGCATCGATTTAAAGTATTTGGTTGAAAGTGCCGTCTTTCACCGTACCAATCAGAACATGAACAAGATGAATCTGATAGATTAACATAATATGTTTCATCTGGATTTGAATCAGATTTTATTGAAACTATTGTCGGTATTGAAGGTAGGATGCAATCATATGGTGAAAACGATTCAATTAATTCATCTATTTGTTCTTTATTAAATATTTTAAACGATTTCATTTCAATTGAAATCAGTTTTGAAGCGATTTGTTTTAGTTCATGCTCTGAAGCTGAACCGTTTTCAAAAACTTTGGTTAGTAGATAATCGATTTCAGCACCAGGCCATTCACTACAGCATTCTGGGTTATCATTTAGAAACTTTCTTAGTTTCCAAGCTTCTTCATCACTTATATCACCGTCTAGTGTTAATGTTCGGCAGAAATCTATTAACTGCCTTGATTTCAATGAAATTGTTTCTTTAGTACTCATAAATTGTTAATTTGGTTAAATATAATCGGTTATTTATGCTTGCGTAATTAGTGAGCAGATCTAAGCGGTTAATTTATATTAATTTTCTCTCATATTAAGAGGGCCCGTCAATTTGCAGTGGTTAATGGATTCGCCCTCGTTGAATAATGTGTTAAAGTTTTCAGGTTCAAAGCGGCCGGAATTGCATCGTGCCTGAACAAAAGAGAAGTAAGAACCCGCACTGGAAAAGGTGAGTGGCAAGCAACCCTAATCCGGAATCTGCTGGCGGAATGAATGGTTTGGTAGGGGGTAACAATGGTCAATGTACACCCAACAAAAATGGGTTCAACGAGTTTACCCGAATAACAGGGGGAAAGTTGGGGTATAGATAAAATTTTACCCGTGAAATATCTTTAGTGACCGGAGATGACAAAAATAGGCGGCGTACAATAACTAATAGTAGTTATAATAATTTGAACTGTTGCCAAAAATTTTTAGAAATGTGCAGAAGAGCGGTAAGAAATAATAAAACGGCTCTGTACTCTGTACTGCATAAGAACAGATAAGTAATTAGCAACAGGTATTAAGGCGACCGAAAAAGACGTGCTCTCAAAGGTGTCGGGGGTTCAAACCCCTCACCTTCCGTCAATTCGGTTTCGGGGTTCCCACGATGGTCTCAACACCCCGGCCCTCTTCCGGATCCTCAGCGTCTCCCCGACTCTCAATCGACCACGTTGATTACGGATTGGCCGTTGTCCCAGAGGCGGTCGATGAGGCGATGGGTGTTGGCTCCTTGGACGCGGGCCACGGCGAGGCGGCGGACTCCGTCGGTGAAGGTGATGAGGCTGGTTAGTTCCAATTTTAGCTCCTCACACAGTCGGACCCACGAGCCTAGGGCGGATGCTTGATCGGTGATGTCGAAGGTGATCCGCGTGGAACCCGGTTGCCCACTGAGCAGCTTGCTGAAGACTCGGAAGATGTCCGACTCGGTGATGATGCCCACCAGTTTGTCTCCCTGCACGACCGGAAGCCCACCGATGTGGTGCTCAGTCATTCGTCGTGCCGCCGCTTCGATGGGTTGATCGGCCTCGATGGTGATGACGGGACTGTGCAGGACGTCGCTCACAGTGCCCAGCGAAGGGAGACCGTCGATGCCGGCCACCGAGAACGGGTTGAGGTCAGGAGGGAAGGCTCGGACGATGTCCTGCTTGCACACCACCCCCAAGAGGGCCCGGTTTTTGACGACCACTAGGCGACGGATGTTCCGGGCATTCATTCGATGCACGGCCTCGGTGAGCGTGGTTTCCGGGGTGACGGTCTCCACACTGCGGGTCATGCACATGTCTACGATCATTGGATGAAGCTACCGTTAGCGTCCCCTTCCGATGAGGCCGCGTGGTGTGTTCTCTCAGATATCGGCAGATGAACGCCTCTTCTGAAACCTCCCGTAAGGATTTGAGCTCCACCTGCCGGGACTCTTGGGTGGCAATGGGGTGTGAGGCCGATCCCTCCCCCCTCAATGGGCGACGAGGCGGAAAAACCGTGTGGCAGCGTCGCTGGAGTGTCGCGCGATGCGGGTCTGCGTCGAACCCTCGGTCGAAAGGACTTCGGTGGGTACCTCGGTCCAGGTGCCGCCTCCCAAATCGGTAGTGGTCTGGAGTTGGATGGTGACGCCCGGTCGGTCGAGTCGCAGGGCAAAGCGTAGTGTGGCCGGTTCCGTGGCTAGGCTCATTAGCAGTGGGAGGCGGAGGTCCGCGGTGAGTGGATTGCTGCCTAGGGCAAACTCCAAGAGGTTAGGCCGACCATCTCGATCGGGATCCTGGCCGGGGCCTTGTTGGTCTTTGGGGAGCCCCTGCGCGGTGATCCAATCGAAGAAAGGCACACCCATGAGGGCGGCTCCCGGTGTGGGTGTTGCTCCAAGCCATGCAGACGGATCGTTGCCGTACTCACTCTCAACCCGCTTTTGCAGTGAGTGACCCAAACCGGCGGCTCCGGCGGGCCAGGGTGCGTTGCGGTCGTAATTTACGCGGTCCACTCGGGCAAATTGGCGCACTCCGGCGTCGTCGAGTCCGGCGGGGCGGCCGAGTTGCACCGACTCGCCTTCGTTGGCCAGTCGACCGGTCGTCCATTCCAAGACGCGGGTCCCGGCCGGCACGGTAAAGGCCGAGTTGAAGTGAGACAGACTGCGCGTTAGGACCAACCGTTCGCCCGAGGCCAGGATGAGCGGTGGGTTGGAGGGGAACTCCAGTGCGATCCCGTCGGTGATGCTCCAGGGAGCACTTCGGACGCTGTCGTACAAGGGCACGGGAGTGGCCGTGATGTTGAGGAGTTCCAAGAACTCGAGGTCGGGATCGGTCGCTGCTGCATAAAAAATCTCCGAGATCACGATGGGTCCGATGCGCGGTGCGCTATTAGCCTTGCCGAGAGTCGGGGTTTGCAAGGGGATGAAGTTCCAGGAGTCGGTTGAGGCCTTGCGATAATTGCCCAGAGTTTCGCCCGGGAGTGATGCGCCAAACCGCTCTTGGGTGCGATAGTCTGTGAGTTCATCACCGGTGGCCGAACTGAGGTAGAGGGTCTCCCCCACGTCGCTCAGGGCGAAGCCGGTGATCCGTCCCACATCCAACGAAGCAACGCCGAAATGCTGCTGTTCACTCAACACGATGCGCTCGCCGGGCTCGAGACGTGTTCCGGAGGGGATGCGGTATTTCCTTAGATCGCTCGCACTGTCGCTGAGAAACCAGCCACTGATGTCCACGGAGTTGGAGGAGCGGTTGAAGAGTTCGATCCAGTCTTGGTCGCTTTCGGAGTTAGCAAGGATCTCGTCGATCACCACCGTTGGGGTGAGGGCGTACGGATAGTCGCTGGCTTGGTATTGGTAGCGGGCCCCAATGTCGGCGCGGGTTCCATCGGGATCGGTCGCATGGACGGGATCACCGGAATCGATGGCGGGTGAGGTGGGTTGGAGACTGAAATCCAATAAGGCCGGAGCAACGAAAAGGGGAGCCTTGAGCAGATTGCTGGATCCCGGAGCGGTGATCGCAATGGTGTCTGAAAGAGAGTAGGATACCACCAGTTGGGAGAGGGCATCGACCTGTACCGGAACAATGGAACTCTTGGAGAAGAGGGTGTTGGTGACGAAGGCCGATCCGCCACCCACGCCGAAGTTCTTTTCGTACACGTCGACGCCGATGCCGCAGTCGACAATGGTGTTCTGGTCTAGGGTGACTCGCGATCCGGCATCCTTCACTCCCACGCCCAGGGCGCAGCCGACGATCAGGTTGTTCTTCATGATGACCGTGGAGCCTTGACCCACGGAGACGCCCTTGTCGGAATTGAAGTAGATGCGGTTGTTCTCGATGAGGATGTCCTGGGCCCCCTCGCCGATGTCGATGCCGTCACAATTGGGTCCTTGAAACCGATAGATGCGGCAGTTCCGCACAACGCCTCCCACGACGCCGTCGTAGTCGATTGCATCGGTATCCGGGGCGTTGTCGCCGATGAAGTCGCTGTCCTCGATGAGCGCGGCTCCACGTTTCACGTTGATGCAGTCGCCCGTGTAGGGTGTGTGAAGCCGGCTATGACGCAGGACGATGGATCCACCGCGGCAGAAGATCGGGCCGTCACAGTGCTCGATATCGAGGTGTTCGATCAGGAGGTTCGCATTCAATCCGGAGAGTGCGGAGGGGAATGCCAGTGGGTTGGCTCCTCGCGTCGCTTGGCGGATTACGAGGTGGCGCAGCACGCTTGCCCCGTCCGGATTCTCAAAACTAAGGCCGCCCCAGCGCGCACCGTTGCGGCCGAGGATACGCACCGGGGCCTCCGCGGTGCCACTCACGTTCAAGGTGCCTTGGACCCGAAGGTGCCGCCCAGCCGGCATGTTCAGCGTGATTCCCGAAGGCACGTTGAGGGTGATGCCGGGCGGGATGATGAGGTCCGAATCCAGCGAGTAAGTGGCGCCGGCGACCAGGGAAGTGGTTGCCTTGAGGGTACCGCCGATCACTCGTTCCTCGGATGGGGCGAACTCGGCGGTGAGGCTGGCAGTGCCAGTGAGTACGAGTGTGATGTTGGCTTTGGTGGCAAGATCGCCGTTGGTGCCATTCCAGCGGACGAAGCGAAAACCCGGGGCCGCTTCGGCCGTGAGCCTGAGGGGAATTCCGGGGAAGAGTCGGTGGACTCCCGGTTCGGTGGGCACGCCCTCGACGAGGATTCGTCCGTGCTGTAGGCCGCGGACCTCCAGGGTCACTGCGACGGCGGGGGACAGGCTGAGGCGGCTCTGGATCTCGACCAAAAATCCATCGGAACGTGCGTCGATGAACTTCTTCATGTCGGCCAAGGCCGAGGCCCGTCCGGAGGCACTCATGCCGCCCAGGCTCGACCATCGGGCTGCGTGGCGCGGGACCTCCGATTCCACCTCCTGGACCATGGTGTCCAAGAGGCCTTGGACTCGAACGGGCCGGAAGGTCGCATCGGCGTGGGCCGCCATGCGTTGGGCCATGCGTTGCCGGAACTGGGTGCTGGTTTTCAGTCGCGACAGCAGTTGATCCGAAGAAAGCATTTCGGACAGGACGTTGCCGCCCAGTTGCGAGGCGCGGAACGTCTGGTCCATGTCGGGCAGAAACCACTGCCAACGTCCGCTGGGGGTGCGCGGACGCCAGAACTCCCGGTTGTGAGCCCAACTGGTATTCTGACCCCAGGATTCGGAGGCGATGAAATCGATGAAGCTCTCAATGTCGACCCGGGATTCGATGACTGCCCAAGCGGCCGGATCGTTCAGGTCGTGCGATTGGGCGAACTCGAGGAGTTCTAGCCAGTGCACCGTGTCGCCCTTGTCGGCGCCCAGCGTGATGGCCATTGAAGTGATGTGCCCGTAGTTCAGGTGGTCGATGTCGGTGGCGTTCAGGCGGTGATGCTCGAAGAACCAGGCGTCGTCCCATCGGGAACGGACATCGTGAATGCCCCAGTAGGCTCCGTTGATGAACACCACGCTGGGTCGGTAATCGGACACACCGACCCGCATCTGGCCGCGCTGGAGAAAGGACCACAGGCCGTCCCTCAACATCTCCATGCTCCAAGCGTCGCCGCCATCGCGCAGGGTCAGGGAAGTGTGGTTGGGGATGCCGGTTCCTGGGAATAGGTCGTAGGCGAGGTTGTCATCACCGTAGGCCCCGCGGATCGCGAAGTTCAGGGCGCGCTGCGCGTGGACCCAATTGTTCTCACCACCCATACGAAAGGCGCCGTTGACCCGGAAGCCCGATGGCCCGTTCGGGGCGAAGAATTCCAATGAACCTGGGGCGTCTTTGTTCTTGTACACGTCGCGCAGTCCGCGGCTGGAGCCGCCGCTCACGCTTTGTTCGTGTTGGTTGTAGTAAATACCCCATCGGTCGCCGAAGAGCAGTTCGGGATCGGAGACCACCGAGATCATCGGCAGGGATCCGAGGGTTTCACCGATCAGGTAGGTCCGCGTGGCGATCGGACCATTGGGACGCCCATCTTGGAAGACCCGGGTCCGCACCACGGTGTTGGATGTGAGGGTGAGGGGTTGGGTGTAGGCCGGTGAATTTGGGGTCGGCACGGCCCCGTTGAGCGTGTAGCGCACGGTTCCGGACGGAGCGCTCAATGTCACTTTCACTGGACTCGCCGAAACGCCGCCCTCAGGGCTGATGATCGCGGCGATTCCATGGGTGCGAAGGTCGGGCACCTCAGTGCCGGAATTCGGGGCGCCGGGTGTGGGGGTCGCGAACTGAACCCAGTCTCCGGCTGTATTGCGGCCTCGAGAGACGTCGGCAATCTGGATTCCGTAGGTTTGGAGATCCACGTTGGTGGAGCCAGTAAAGCTCGCCCCGGAGAGGGACAGGTCGAAGCTGAGGTCGGAACTGTTGGCTGCGCTTTGGTGCACTTCGACGGCCACCAGATTAATGCCGACGACGAGGTGCGTGGCCGGAATACGATGGGTGGTGAAGGCGTTTTCGGCGGTCCCGGACAGGGAGGTCGTGGTGAGCGTCTTAAAGTCTACCGCCCCGGCCGGCAGGTTCTGCCGAACGACTTCTGCTCCGTTGAGGTAAATAATCGCGCCGTCATCGGCCAAGAGTTGGAGTTCGAGCTCCAGGAGCCGGGTCGGGTCGGACACGTTGAAGGCGTGCCGAAAGTAGGTGGTGATCGGGTGGTTGGAACCTGCGGCCGCGGCCGTTAAGAGGGTGGTTTCATCGCCATCCCCGTAGCCTAATTGGCCTGCGCCGCTAGCCCAGAGCGCGTCGTTGAAGCCCGGTGAATTCCACGCGGTGCCGGCGTTGGATCCGTCGTCCAAATACTTCCAGCGCGCCGCCCCGGACTGGATCAGAACGGTGTTCGTCATCCCGGTGGCGTGGGTTAAGACCACCGATTCACCCAGCGCCGACAGCGAGAAATTGGCGTGGTAGCCTTCCGTCGTGAAATCGCGCCACGGCCAATAGCCTCGAGGGTGGGTTTCGCCGGGAACGGCGTCTTCGCCGTCGGCCCAGACGATCAGGTGCCCTTTGGCGGGCAACTCGGCTGTCGTAGGAAAGGTCCAGCGGAAGGGTTTTTTGGGGTCATCGCTCAGGTACCACCCGGCCAGCGAAACGGGCGCGCTGGTAGTATTCTCCAATTCGATCCAGTCGGGATAATCACTGAAATCGACGAGGTCGGGATGGGATTGGGTGTTGGAGGCGAGGAATTCGCTGATCCGGATCTGTGCCTGGGTCGCGATGGGGAGCAAACACAGTGCGGCGGCCAGCGAGAGTTTCATTTGATGGAATAAAACTAGCAGCTCCCGTACCTAAGGTCAGGCCCACAGACTTTCCAGCCGTTGTCCAGTGAGCGCCCCGTTTTGCTTTCAGGAGGACCTGAGGCCTCTTGCCCCAGGTCTGTCGCCTCCACTCATAATCCTTTTACGCCACTGCAGCCGAGGCTCAGGGAGCCTGGGTTAGGGTCTTGCGCCGGTGTACGGCATCGCCCCCGCAGACGTACAGGTAGGCATTTCCCGGACCGGCGAAGACGCAGCTGTACACGCCCTTGTCGGGGCGGGGTTTGGCGATGACGCCTCCCAGGCGACCAATCCAGTCGAACATCTGGACGCCGGCGTGCGAGGTGACATAAAGCCGTCCGAGGGCATCCACGGTCGAACCATCGCCACCGCTGTCTTTCTTGCCCGAGGGTACCACTAGGGTCATGGAGCGTTCGCCAGCGGTGAGGCTGCCATCGGCCGCGATGGCGAAGCTCCAGACATTCGTGCCGCCGTATTCCGAGACGTAGAGGAAATCGTGCTTCGGTGACAGAGCGATGCCGTTGGGAGAGGTGATTCCGCCGGCGACAGTGCGGGGGCGCGAGAGGGACTTGGCTCCGATGGGTACGGCCTGGACCTGGCCCGCGCCCGTGTCGGTGAAGTAGATCCATCCGGCTTTGGAGACGATGAGATCGTTGGGCTTGACCCCGGTGGCCACGTCGCGGATCGCCTGGGTGGCCGGGTCGATGGTCACGATTTTGGGAGCCTCACCTTGGGTGGCGGCATAGAACTGGCCGTCGGGTCCGAATTTGAGGCCGCTGATTTTGGGGCCGTTGCTCAGCCAAGGCTCAGCCTTGGTTGCACCGACGGCCACGCGGTAAATCATGCCTTTGGGCAAATCGGAGAAATAGAAATTACCCTGGGCATCACCGCAGGCCCCATCGGTGAAGCCAAAATTATCGCCGACCAATTCCCAGGGGGCTTCGGTGCCGCCACCGGCCAACACCTTGTTGAGGGCTTCGTCACCGTTCCAATTGTTGGTGCTCGGAGTGGGTGGGCGCATCGTGGGACGCCACAGCCACCGCAGCGAGTCGGGCAAAATGACGCCGCCGTGCTTGCCGTTGTGCGCACCGTCTCCCATCACGAACTGCGTGTCGTAGCCGGCGAAGGTTAACGCGCTGGCCATGGTGCGGTTGGCCAACGGCCAGTCGCCGTGGAGGTTGTTGAGGTCGTTGACGCCATCTTGCAGGAAGACCCGCAGCGGCTTGCGCTCGGTCTTGCGAATCAGGGCCGGGTAGGCGTGGCCGCCTCGGATGTTGGTGAAGCTACCGATTTGCGAGAGGACCTTGCGGAATTGATCCGGACGTTCCCAAGCGACCGTGAACGCACAGATGGCGCCGGAACTCATGCCAGCGATGCCCCGCATCTCGGGGTCGTCGCTAATGCGAACCTTGTATTGGGTCGTGGCGAAGGGGATCAACTCGTCGATGAGGAATCGGGCGTAGTCGCTGCTGAGCGAGTCGTACTCGAAGGAGCGGTTGTTGCGGTCGCCCCATCCGTTGGCCCCCGGCGTCCCGGATCCGCGGTGGCCGGGATTGAGGAACAGGGCGATGGTGACGGGCATTTCTCCGCGGGCGATCAAGTTGTCCAGCACGATGGGCACCCGCTGGGAACCGTTTTCACGGACGTATTCGTGCCCGTCCTGAAATACCATGAGTGCGGCGGGCTTGCTGCCGTCGTACTGGGCCGGAATGTAGATCCAGCCTTGGCGCGAGGTCCCGGGGAACACTTTCGACTCGTTGAATTCGAAGGTCTCCACCCGCCCCTTGAGGACGCCCGGGGCGCGGTTCGTGGAATCGGCTCCGAGGGTATAGTTGTCCGCGGCCTGTGCGGTGATTGCGCCCAGTGACAGGAGAGCCGCGGCCAGCAAAAGGGGTTTCATTGCTAGGATCCTCCGGAACCCACCGTCACGGAGTCAAACCCGTATGTGAGCTGTAGGCCCGGGGGACGCCGGGTCGGGGGACCCGGCCTACAGGGCGACGCTGTGGGGCGGGGGATGTGCTGTAGGCCCGGTGCCCTGACCGGGCGTGCGGTTGATTTGCCCTCACGGGTGTTTGCGGGTGAGGTGTCCTTGCCGAATGGAGGGGCGACGGGGGAATGTGGGTCACTTCAGGTGGGTGTTGAACCACTGGGCGAATTGGACGAGGTCTTTTTCCATGCCGGGCCAGCCGTGGTCCTTGCCCGGCAGGCGGACTAACTTGTAGACGGCTCCGGCATCCCGGGCTTTTTTCTCGAAGATCTCCGCCTGGTAGATGGGTACCAGTCCGTCGGCTTCGCCGTGGATCACCAGCGTGGGGGCCATGCTCTTGGTGACAAAGTGGATCGGGGAGATGGGGCGGCCGTATTCGAGGCGGCTTTCCAATGTGTCGGAAGGGCTGCCGAAGGCTCCGTAGAATTGTCGTCCTACCTTGCCCACGCCGACCTGGGTGTCGCCCGGTGCTCCCCAGTTCTCAAAGTCAGTGGGCGGGAAGAAGCAGGCCACGGCCTGCACACGACTGCTCTCTCGGTCGACCGGATCTTTGGCTTTCGGGTCGCCGTCGTGACCCTGGGTTCCCAGGGTGAGCGACAAATGGCCTCCAGCGCTGGAACCGGTGACGCCGAGACGGTCGGGCCGCACGGAATAATCGGCCGCATGATGTCGGATCCAGCGAACCGCTCGATGCATGTCTTCCGCGATCTCAAGGACGGTGAATCGGGGTTGGGAACCATGGACGACGGCGAAGACGGTGTAGCCCTCGTCGAGCAGTGCTTTGCAGTAGGGAGGGTTGATGCCGTTATGGTCGGAATAAAATCCCCCGCTAATGACCCAGATGATGCCAATGCCATTGGTCTTGGCCGGTTGTAGTACATCCAGAGTGAGTGCTGTACCGAACTTGCGGCCATAAATCACCTCGGTGCGGCGAAGACCGGTCAGTCCATCGGCCCAAGCGGAAAATCCGATCAGGCTGCAGAGACACTGCAGGAGGAGAAGGTGTCGATGTATCATTGGAAGAAGACGGTTGTCGGCGGGACAAGGTCATCCTGCAAGTCAAACCGACTGCCAGACTAAACTGTCCAACGAATGGCGGCAGGTGCCTAGTGGTTCTGGCGTGGGGCGCAGTTCGGCTTGGTCGATCTGAGCCAGTGGGCCGCGTCGGCAAGCTATCTCTGTGGGCTGTCCGAGCGACTGGGGTAAAAATTGCGGCGAGGCTGAATCTCGGCTCGGGGTCCTGGACTGCGACACGGCGCATTGCGCCAGAAGTCGCTGTTACCCGAAGGTGTGCGGCGGTGCGCCGCGGCATGAACAGTGAACCTGGGGGGAAACCCTTCCCTTGGATTACGGAGCGTTGTGTCCGGCGCCGCTATTGGTCGAATTACCGCCGCTACCGTGTCGCCGTTCGTTGCCGCGTCGTTCCATCTTCTTGCGGTGTTCTTCGAGCAACTGCTTTTGATCTTCATCGAGCAGTGGCAAGACCTGCTGGTGCATGCGCTCGAAGGAACCCTTCATCCGACGTTCAGTTTCTTG
>JAPLUF010000188.1 GCA_026397755.1 Verrucomicrobiota bacterium | reverse complement strand
TTTTCAGTGCGCGAAGTCATCGAAGCCTGCCGGCGGATTTCTGGTCGGCCGATCGCGGTGGTGGAGAAAGACCGCCGCCCGGGAGATCCGCCCCGCCTCGTCGCCGCCGCCCAAAAGGCCGCGACAGAACTCGGATGGCAGCCGCGCTTCCCGCACCTGGACCAAATTGTACAAACAGCCTGGGAATGGCATGTGAAGCACCCGGACGGTTACCCGGACTGAACTCCCCAGAAACACCCAGAGCCATGAAACTTCTCCGTCAACTCCTCATCGGGCTCTGGATCTTGTTCGCGGCGAGGGCTGCTGAGTTGGTGCCGAGAAATTCTCGGCCGGCAGAATCCGGTCGAACTGCAGCCGATCGTCTCGCCGGAAGCCGACCGAACATCGTCCTCATCATGAGTGACGATCAGGGCTATGGCGAACTGGGTTGCCACGGAAACCCCATCCTGCGAACCCCTCACCTGGATCGACTCCATTCGCAAAGCCTCCGATTCACGCAGTACCACGTCAGCCCGACGTGCGCTCCGACCCGGTCAGCCTTGCTGACAGGCCGGCACGAGTTTCGCAATGGAGTCACCCACACCATCTTTGAGCGGGAACGCCTTCGGCTCGATGCGGTCACCTTGGCCGATGTACTCCGGAAGGCTGGCTACACCACCGGGATCTTCGGCAAATGGCACCTCGGCGATGAAGACGCTTACCTGCCAGAACGACGCGGGTTCGACCGAGTGTTAATTCACGGCGGTGGTGGCATTGGGCAAACCTTCCCGGGGAGTTGCGGCGATGCCCCCAACAACCAGTACCACGACCCAGCCCTCTGGAATGGAAGCCGCTTTGAAAAGACCCACGGCTACTGCACCGATGTCTTCATGGACCGAGCCGGCGACTGGATGGCCGAGTGCCAAGCTCAAGGAAAACCCTTCTTCACCATGGTCACACCCAATGCCCCACACGGTCCCTACGTGATCCCCTCCGAAGAATGGGCCGCACCGTACCGGAACCGCGGGCTGTCCACCAATGCAGTGGCCTACTATGCCATGATCGCCCATCTCGATGCGGCGCTCGGTCGATTGATGGCGCGTTTGGATCAGCTGCAACTGAGCCAAAATACTCTGGTGATTTTCCAGACCGACAACGGGCATTCGATGGACGGGATCTTCAACGCAGGAATGCGAGGAATGAAGGGGACCGCCTATCAAGGCGGAATCCGCGTTCCCGCCTTCTGGCGTTGGCCTGGCCGACTCCCCGGCGGCACCGACTGCGCGGCGCTCACGGCCCATATCGACCTCTTTCCAACCCTGGCCTCGCTGGCCGGAGCCGACCTCACCCCCGTCCGCAGCCAAGTCGAGGGCCGCTCCCTGGTGCCGCTGCTCGAAAATTCACAGGCACCGTGGGCCAACCGGTTGTTGGTGACCCACTTTGGTCGCTGGGACTATGGCGAGGCGCACGCCGCACGCTACCGCCTGTGCGCCATCCGGGACTCCCGCTTCAAACTGGTGAACCACCAAGAACTCTACGATTTGGAAACCGATCCTGGGGAAATCAAGAACCTCAGCGCCCGTCACCCCGAAATCGTAGCCCGCCTGCAAACAGCCTACGATGCGTGGTGGACCGAGGTGCTTCCCGAGACGGTGGCCAACGAACAAGCCCTGGGCACCTATCTCAACCCCTTCAAACAACGCTACTGGGACCAGTTCAACCTGCCCCGCGATACCGAGTTAATGAGCCAGATGGATCCGATCTTGAAATTTGTCCGACCCCGGGGTCGGTGACACCTTGGAACCCATGAAGGGCGCACTGCATCGGAGAGGGTCGGTCGGAGCCGCATCCATAGGGCTGCTTGGGCTGATAGGCCTCATCGGAATAGCGCGCTCATCGCAGTGGGAGCCCGATTTAGATTCCGAGCCTCACCGCTATTTCCAACGAACGGCCGTCGACCGTTTCAGCCGCCTCATTCCTGAACTGGCGGAGGGGCGTCTCCCCTTAGACCGCTCCAGTGAACGGGCCTTCCTCAAAAGCCTGCTGGCGGCTCTCGACATTCCAGAGTCGTCCCAATTACTGGTCTTCTCCAACACCAGCCTGCAACTGAGCCTCATCAACCCCGGCAATCCTCGGGCACTCTACTTCAGCGACGACCTGTACCTGGGCTACGTGCCGGGCGGGAAAATTGAGGTCGCTACAATCGACGCCCAACTCGGAGCCGTCTTCTACATCTTCGATATTCCCCGGAGCGACTCCCGGGTGGTGGTGGAGCGGGCCCGGCGCTGCATGAACTGCCACGCCAATGAGGACACGCTCAAGGTCCCCGGATTGTCCCTGAAATCCGTGGCTCCGGGTCCCGGCGGTGGCAGCCTCGACACCTTCCATCCCAGCCAGTCGGGCCACACCCAACCTCTGGCTGAGCGCTTCGGCGGTTGGTACGTCACGGGCACCGGCGGCTTTGACAAGCACTGGGGCAATCGGATGGGTCGGTTGTTCCAGGGCGAACTCAGTGCCACGCCACTGGAGCCCGGTACGCAATTCTCCTTCGCGCGCTATCCGGTTGCCACGAGCGACCTGTTGGCCCACCTGCTCCATGAACATCAGGTGGGGGGAATTAATCGTCTCATCCGAGCCCAGTACCGTTTCCGGGAACTCCGTCACCAGAATCAGGGGGCACTGCCCAAAGACCTTCCACAGGATCTGGAGACCGAACTGGCCGATTTGTTGGGCTACTTGCTCTTTGCCCAAGAGGCCTCTCTGCCTCCATCGGGTGTGCCCGGGGACCCAGCCTTCCGGGAGGCGTTTGCCCGAAACCGGAAATCGATCGGCGGACATTCACTGAAAGACTTGGACTTGCAAACCCGCCTGCTGCGCTTCCGCTGCAGCTATCTGGTTCACACGCCCTTCTTCGATGGATTGGATCGGGATCTGCGCCGAAAAATCCTACAGGATTTGGACCGAGCCCTGGATGCAACGACCCAACAGTCTTTGTCCGCTGAAAAACGCAACGCGGCTTCCCGCCACTTGAGTGACGAAGAAGCCGCGGTAATCCGGACCATCCTCAAAGCAACCGTGCCTGGGTTTCCCAACGGAAACTTGAAGACGGATTGAGGCGGGGCGACCGGTGATGGGTCGAACGACTACCGATTAGTGCTTGGCCGTCTCGGTCTTCTCGCCGGCGGCGGTCCATCCGGAGATGCCGGCGGACATGTGCTTCACGTTCTTGTAGCCGAGCTTCTCAGCGGCCTCGGCAGCGGCCTTGTAGGCCTTGCAACGCGGGCCGCCGCAGTAAGCGACGATCAGGGCAGACTTGTCGGCAGGCAGCGACTTGGCGAAATTCTTTTCGATCGTGTCGAAATCCAAGGCTCCCGGGACGTGGGCCTTGGCGTAGGACTGGGAACCGTTCACATCGATGAACACGGCCTTCTTAGAAGCCACCAAAGCTTTAACCTCCTTGACGCTGATGTCAGGGAACTCCCCAGCGAAAACAGAAGTGGAGAGGAATAGTGTGGCGGCGAGTGCGAGGATTTTCTTCATATCAAGGACAAGTTCGGCCGGAACCATTCCGAGGCAAGCAGAAAGTCTGAACAGCCAACCCCTTGACCCCGGCACAGAGGATGGTCTGCTGTGAGGCAATTCATCTCCCCGGATAGCCCTAGGCATGCCCTGCTTCATTCCAGTTTGGATCCGTCACCTCGCCCTCGCGTTCTGGGGAGCCGTGCCGTTGTTGGCTGAAGCAACGAACAACCCTGGCACCCACTGGGCCTTTCAACCCCTCAGCCAGGCCGAACCTCCTCAGCCGAAGGCCGTTGGGTGGGCCCGAACGGTTCCCGATTTGTGGATCTTGGATGCGCTGGAACGCGCAGGCATCGAACCGTCACCCGAGGCCGACCGCATCGCCTGGTTGCGCCGGGTCCACTTCGATCTCACCGGCCTTCCGCCGACCCCGGAAGAGGCTCTGGCCTTCCAACGGGACCCGCGCCCGGATGCCACCGAACGCGTGGTGGAGTCGCTGTTGCAGTCGCCGGCCTATGGAGAGCGCTGGGGGCAACAGTGGCTCGATGTGGTGCGCTACGCCGACACGCATGGTTTCGAGGTCAACACTGAGCGCCCGAATGCCTGGCCGTATCGGGACTATGTGATCCGGGCCTTCAATGCCGATACGCCCTATCCCGATTTCATCCGTCAGCAACTGGCAGGAGACCAGCACGGTCGCGATGCCGCCACCGGATTTCTGGTCACGGCCTCGGTGCTTCTGCCGGGCCAAATCGGAGCCGACGACATTTCCAAGCGCCTGGCTCGGCAGGACGCCCTCGACGAAATCGTGGTCAACACCGCTCAGAGCTTCCTCGGTTTGAGCATCGGCTGCGCGCGGTGCCATGATCACAAGTTCGACCCTATTTCTTCGCGGGATTATTTCGGCATGCAGGCCTTTTTCGCCGGGGTCGAATACGGAGATCGGGAGCTGACGGACCTTGAAACCCAAACCCGCCGCGAGGACATCCGCCGGTGGAAAGAGCGCAAGGCGGCCGTGGTGGCCACGCTGTCCCGACTGGAACCCTTGGCCCGACCCGGGACACCCACTGGAAACTCTCCGTCGGGTTCCACGGCCGCACGCGTCGCGCTCAAAGCTCGGATGAACTCCGACCGCTTCGCCGCCGTCACCACACGGCGGATCCGCTTCACCGTTCTGGAGACCAATTCTCTAGAACCGTGCATCGACGAATTAGAAGTATGGGACCTAGAGTCACGGAACGTCGCCTTGGCGAGCCTAGGCACCCAAGTCCGTTCCTCGGGTGACACCACGGTAGAAAACCGCCACGAACTGCGCTTCATCCACGACGGACAGTACGGCAATTCCCACAGCTGGATGTCCCATGAGAAAGGCCGCGGATGGGTCGTCCTGGAGTTCCCTGAGCCTCGGCGCATCGACCGAGTGAGTTGGGCCCGTGACCGTGAGGGAGTATTCTCCGATCGGCTTGCCACGGCCTACCGCATCGAAGTGGGAACCGACTCCGGCGACTGGATCACGGTGGCCGATGCCAGTGACCGGAAGCCCTTTGAGGGCCGAAATCCCACCGCCGATGAGTGGGAGTTGCCGGCCGCCGCTCTGGCTGAATTGGATCCTCGGTCCCGCCAACAAACCCAGACTCTGCTGGACGAACGCCTCCGACTCGAACGCGCCATCGCCGGTGCAGTGGCCTCACAACACGCCTTTGCCGGGATTTTCCGCAAACCCGACCGCATCCACTTGCTTCGTCGGGGCGATCCCGAACAGCCCGGGCCCGAGGTGTCGCCGGCGGTGCCGGAGGTCTTGGGAACCGTGCGCCTGCCAGCCGACGCGCCGGAACCTCAGCGGCGACACGCACTGGCCAACTGGTTGACCCAACCCAATGCGCCATTGATCGCACGGGTCATGGTCAACCGGATTTGGCAGGGACATTTTGGGACCGGCTTGGTCGACACACCCAGCGACTTCGGACGCACCGGCAGCCGACCATCCCATTCAGGCCTCTTGGATTGGCTGGCCCGCGAGTTCATCGCCAACGGTGGATCCGCCAAGCACCTGCACCGGTTGATCGTTCTCTCGTCCACTTACCGCCAGTCCTCAGGCCACCGCAAGGAGGCAGCTGCGCTGGACGCCGATGCCCGACTCCTGTGGCGGTACCCCGCGCGACGGCTCGACTCTGAACCCATCCGGGACGCCATGCTCACCGTTTCAGGGGAACTCAACCGGCAACGGGGCGGTCGGGGGTTCGACCTCTTCGATCAACGGGGCGGTCTCAGCGGATTTAAACCGGTGGAGTCCTTCTCGGCAGAGGGCCTCAGACGCATGATTTACGCGCATAAAGTGCGCCGAGAACCCGAGGCGGTATTCGGAGCCTTCGATTGCCCCGATGCCGGACAAAGCACGTCACGGCGGCGCGAATCGACGACCCCCATCCAAGCCCTGAATCTTTGGAACAGCCGCTTCACGCTGGAACGCTCGTCCGCCTTGGCCCGTCGGGTGCGACGGGAAGCCGGAAGCCTGCCGCAAAACCAAGTCCAACGCGCCTTCTTGCTGACCCTGTCCCGCCACGCCACGACGGCCGAAGAACAGGAAGCCCTGGAGGCTCTGCGGGGACAGGACCTCGAGGTGCTGTGCCGGGCCCTGCTCAACAGCAACGAATTCCTCTTCATTCCATGAACCCCAGGGCTGAATCGCTTTCCTTCCAGGGACATGGACTGCTCGACCGCCGGGGGTTCCTGAGTCGCAGTGCCACCGCTCTCGGCTCGGTCGCCCTGACCCACCTGCTCGGTCGAGAGGGCCTTCTGGCGGCCCAACCCGATGCAAGCGCTGTCCTCGCAGACCTGGCCCACCCCAACCGTCCGCGTCCGCCGCACTTCTCCCCGAAGGCCCAGAACGTCATCGTGATTTTTTGCGCCGGGGCGGTCAGCCAACTCGAAACCTGGGACTACAAGCCTGAGCTCCACCGTTGGCACGACAAACCAATGCCGGGCGGACCCGCCGTGACGTTCCAGGGACCCGCCGGGAATCTCGCCCGCCCTCAGTACGCCTTCCGACCGCGCGGACAAACCGGCAAGATGGTTTCGGACCTCATCCCGCACCTGGCCGAATTGACCGACGACATCGCTTTCGTTCATTCGCTCACCAGCAAGAGCAACACCCACGGGCCTGCCGAAAACTTCCTCTCCACGGGCTTCGCCCTCGACGGGTTCCCCAGTGTTGGGTCGTGGATTGGCTATGCGTTGGGCACCGACAATCAAGACCTGCCGGCCTTCGTCTCGCTGCTCGACCCCCGCGGCGTCCCGCAAAATGGATCGAACAACTGGGGTTCAGGCTTCTTGCCGGCCACCTTTCAAGGAACGACGTGGAGCGCTCAAAATCCGGTGCGTCACCTGTCGGCTCCCGGAATCACCCGCGAGGCCGATCAAGCCGCCCGGCGCCTGCTCGGGCAGTTGAACCAGCGCCACCTCGAAGCGCACCCCGGTGACGAAAAACTCGCCGCGCGAATCGCCAGCTATGAGTTGGCGGCGCGAATGCAGCTCAGCGTTCCGGAGATCAGCGATTTGTCGACCGAGCCGGCCTACATCCTGAGGGCCTACGGAGCCGATGACACCGGCCATCCCATCAAGGCGGGTTTCGCCCGCAACTGCATCCTGGCACGGCGGCTCGTGGAGCGGGGCGTGCGGTTTGTGCAACTCTTCAATGGGGCCTACGCCAGCGGCGGCGAACTCAACTGGGACGGTCACAACAAGCTCAAGGAACAGTACGACCGCCACGCGTCCATCCTCGATCAACCCGCGGCGGCCCTCATCCGCGACTTGCGACAGCGGGGTCTTTTGGAGAACACACTCGTGGTCTGGTGCACCGAATTCGGACGCATGCCATTTTTCCAGAAGGGTGCTCAGGGAAGGGACCACAACCCGGACGGGTTCACCTGTTGGATGACCGGCGCCGGAATTCGCAAAGGAGTCAGCCATGGCGTGACCGATGAACTCGGACGGGCGGCCGTGAAGGACATCCATCCGCTGTACGATTTCAATGCCACCCTGCTGCACTTGCTCGGATTGGACCACGAACGACTGACCTTTGAGCACAACGGAGTGCAGCGACGCCTGACCAATGTCGAAGGCCACGTCATTCGCGAGATACTCGCCTGATGGCGGGCCTGGCCCGCGACCAATGGGTCCATCCTTGCCTTACGGCCACTTCGGGCCTACCGATTCCATCGACAAACCCTTGGGCGGTCCGATCATCCGCTCCCGGATCGGTCCCCATCCACCGCATGTCCCAATTCATCGATACCCCAGTCCCGTGGTGGCAGGTGATGGCCATTGGTCGCAACCCCCGGACCACACTGGTGCGACTCGCCATCACGCTGGTGCTCGTCTTCGTCGGTTTCCGGATGTCCATCCAACCCATCCGAGTGCAGGGCATCAGCATGCAGCCCACCTACCGGGACGGTCAGCGGCGCTTTCTCAACAAGTTGGCCTACCGATTCGCAACACCCCAGCGCAGAGACGTGATTGGCATTCAGGAGGCAGGCAAACAAGTCCTCCTCCTCAAACGGGTGATTGCCCTCCCTGGGGAGCGATTGCGCATCGTGCAAGGCACGGTGCTCATCAACGGTGAACCGCTGGAGGAGCCCTACCTCCTACCCCCGACCAATGGGGTCCAAAACCCGGCCCGGTGGAATATCGAAGAAGTCCGACTGCAGGAGGATGAACTCTATGTCATCGGCGACAACCGATCCATGCGCCAGGGCGACCACTACTTTGGGATCGTGAATGAAAACCGCATTGTCGGCCGTCTGATGAACCCATGATTCCCTTGCCCCGGAAGATCTGGCTCGGAGTGCTGGTCGCCCTGGCGATCGGAGCGCTCTGGTGGCTCATCCCCTCCGAAGAGGAGCGCATCCAACGAGTCCTCGAGCAGGCCCGGGCTTCCGTGTCGTCCGAGGGCAAACCCGCCGATGGCTTGGCTTTGCTGGCTCGGGTGGGTCAATTGACCCAGTGCCTGACCCGGGATGTGGAAATCCAGGTGGATGTCTTTGGCGGGCTCTCTGGAAATCTCACCGGGGTGGATGAGGTTCGGGCGGCC
>JAPLUF010000172.1 GCA_026397755.1 Verrucomicrobiota bacterium | reverse complement strand
CCCACGGGCATCGCCTTTTACGAGGAGGGTGCCTTGGGCCAGAAATACCGGGGCTTGCTGCTGAGCTGCGAACCCGGGCGCAATGTGGTCTTCGGCTACCTGCCCAAACCCGATGGAGCTAATTTCAAGCTCGAGCGCTTCAACTTCCTGACCAGCAATTCTGAGGAGGCTTTTTCTGGTACCGATTTCAAGGGCGGCAGCCGCGGTGAGCAGACCCTCAAGGTCATGTTCCGCCCGAGCGATGTGGCCGTCGGACCCGATGGAGCCATTTACGTGACCGACTGGTTCGATGCGCGTGTCGGCGGTCATGCCGACTGGGACGACACCACCTCCGGAACGATTTACCGCATCGCGCCGAAGGGGTTCCGCTCCAAAGTGCCGCCGGCCCAGTTCGACACGCTGGACGGAGCATTGGCCGCCTTAAAGAGCCCGTCGGTCAACATCCGGGGCACCGCTCAGGAAGCGATTCTCAAGCACGGCGACAAGGCCGTTAAACCGCTGGTGCGACTGCTGAAGGATGAGAACGCCTTCGTTCGTGCCCGTGCCGTCTGGTTGCTGGCTCGCCTCGGAAAGTCGGGTCAGAAACCCGTCGAGGCCTTGCTCAAGGATTCTGATCCTCAGATGCGCATCGTGGCGTTCCGCGCCTTGCACCGGATCCGTAAGGCCCTGCCGGCCCAGGCTGAAACCTTGGCCAAGGATGTCTCTCCGGCGGTCCGTCGCGAGGTGGCGCTGGCCCTTCGGGACCTGCCCCTCGAACAAACTCAAGGTCTCTTCCTGACATTGGCCAAGGGTATTGATGGGACCGACCGTACCCTGCTCGAGGCTTGGGGTGCTGGTGCTGATGGGCGCGAGTCGGCTCTGTACGACCAGGTCAAACCGGTGCTCAACAATCCCGATCCTCTGCGCTGGTCGCCTGCCTTCGCCGCCATCGCTTGGCGTCTGCATCCGCCGCAATCCATCGGAGATTTTCGTGCCCGTGCCCTGTCCACAAACCTGGACTTGGCCGCCCGCAAATCAGCCCTGACGGCCATCGGCTTCAACACCGTCCCGGCCGCCTCGGCTGCCATGCTGGACGTCGCAGCCCAGTCCGAGGGTGTGGTCAAAGCCGAGGCCATTTGGTGGCTCATGAATCGGAAAGACACTGTCTGGAAGGAGCATGGCCTGGCCGCCCCGCTCAAGGCCCGGGGTATTTATGATCCGGAGGCCGTTGAACTCCTCTCGGCGACCATTCCCGCAGCCGATAAGCCTGCCTATTCGGTGGCGGATGTGGCGGCACTGAGTGGTTCGGCCGCGCGCGGGCAAGAACGCTTCAATACGGTCTGCGCCAGTTGCCATCGGGTCGGAACTGTGGGTGTGGAATACGCTCCCAATCTCACGGGTTGGGCCAAACGGCAGACGGCGGAGGTGTTCTTTAACTCGGTCATTAATCCCAGTGCGGACATCGCCAGCGGCTTCAACGGGACAATGCTCAAGACTAAGGATGGTACGGAGATTCATGGGGTTGTGATTAGCGAGGGAGACCCGGTGGTCATCCAAAGCGCGGCAGGTCTGGTGCAGTCGGTGCCCAAGAACCGAATCGCCGAACGCAAGGGGCTGGGCCGCTCCTTGATGATGAGTGCCGATCAGTTGGGGCTGAAGGCTCAGGATCTGGCCGACTTGCAGGCCTTCCTGAAGACCCAATAGTCTTTTTTTGGTTTCAGACCGCCGTCGCCGGACTCCTCTGGCGACGGCGGTTCTCTTTTCCGACACACTCTTTGCAATGCATCTCATCCTGAGTGCTCCTGAAAACCGACCCTTCCTTGAGCAGGAGTTGCTCCGTGCTCTACCGACGTCGGTCTTGGAGCCGTTGGGAGACTCGATGCTGGCACTGAAAGCGCCGGGGTCTTGGTCAGAGATCCGTGCCGCGGTGGGCCTGACAGTCTTCGCCCGCCAGTGGTTGCCCGAAGCTCGGTCGTTTCCCGTGCCATCCATCCGAGCGGCCGCCGAGACGCTGGTGACCGAACTCATCGGATGCCTGCCCGAGGGAGCCCCGTGGCGTCTGCAAGTTGAACCTCGCTTCGGGGTTGCCGATGCGGGCCGGCACCGCTGCGAGTTGATCCGAGATTCGGTCATCGAACAGTTGCGCAAACGCCGCCGCTCCCTGCTCAAAGGGTTGGATGCCGTGCCCAAGGCGGCCTTGGGAGATCCCAACAGAGCCTGTCCCTTATTTCAGCCGGAGGAGTCGCTTGTCCAGTTGCTCTTGACCTCCCTCGAGGTGGGTTTTCTTTCCATTTTGCCGGCTCCGGGTCCGTTTACCTCGATGGGCTGTGTGAGCCCGTTTCCGTTGGGAGAGGTTCCGGTGGCCGTGGACAAGGCTGCACCCAGTCGGGCTTTTGCTAAGCTGGCGGAGTCAGAACGGCGGATGGGCCGGGCCATCGTCGCCGGTGAGACGTGCGTGGACCTGGGAGCAGCCCCTGGCAGCTGGACCTACCAGCCGGTGCAGCGCGGCGCTCGGGTGATTGCTGTGGACCGATCGCCGCTGCGCGACGACCTCATGCGAAGCCCGCGAGTCACCTTCCATCAAGGCGATGCGTTCCGTTTTGTGCCGGAGGCTCCGGTGGATTGGCTGCTGTGTGACGTCATCGCTGCGCCAGAGCGCAGCATCGGCCTAGTGCTGGAGTGGGTGCGTGAGCGCCGCTGCCGGTATTTTGTGGTGACCATCAAGTTCAAAGGGCAGGAGGATTACGCTCAACTCGATGTTCTGAAGCGTGAGATGCCCCGTTGGGTCGAGTCCTTCCAATTGTTGCACCTCTGTGCCAATAAAAACGAAGCCTGCGTCTTCGGGACCGTGGGGGACGGTCCACTGAAGAACGCAGGCTGAAGCTCAAGCAGTCTGGCAGACTTTCTTTGAGTTTCTGAACGGACTTAAGCTCGCAATCGGACGAGCAAATCTTTGCTTTCGACCGTTTCTCCGACCACGCAGAGGAGTTCGGCGACGACCCCATCGACGGGGGCCGTGACCGTGGTTTGCATCTTCATGGCCTCCATCATCATGAGGCGGTCTCCCCTGGACACTTTCTGGCCCACGGTGACGGCAATGCTGGTTACCAGGCCGGGGATGGGGGCGCCAATTTGCAGGGTATCGGCCAGGTCTGCCTTCGGCCGGGTCTTGGTCTGTGGGGTGATCTTCTTGTCGACGATAGAAGCCTCGCGGGTCATGCCGTTGAGTTCAAAGATGATGGTCCGTCGACCGTCCTTGTCGGGCTCGCTCACGTTGATCAGGCGGATCACCAGGGATTTGCCGGACTCGATTTCCACGCTGATTTCTTCGCCTCGGCGCAATCCGTAGAAGAAGGCCGGCGTGGGCAGGACACTCACGTCGCTGTACTGCGTAAGATGTTTGGCGAACTCGGCAAAGACGGCCGGGTACATCAGGTGTGAGTACAAGTCGTCGTCGGTAGCCTCGCGGCGCAACTTGTCGGTGAGTTCCTTGCGCAGCTTATCGAGATGGACCGGTTCGGCGCGGTTGCCGACGCGTCCTGCTTTGAAGGCTGCCTGAGCTTCCTTAAAGCGCTTCTCGCCCAAGACGACTTTTTGTACGACTTCCGGAAAACCACTCTGAGGCCAGCCAAGCCCGCCGCCGAGCATGTCGATGACACTTTCAGGGAAGGAGGTGGAATCAGGCTCCAGATTAACGATGTCTGCTGGGCGGATGCCTTTGCTGAAGCAGAACAAAGCCATGTCACCGACCACCTTGCTCGAGGGCGTCACCTTCACGATGTCGCCGAAGAGTTTATTCACCTCGGCGTAAGTCCGGGCGATTTCCGGCCATCGATGCGAAACCCCCATGCTCGCGGCCTGCTCCTTCAGGTTGGTGTACTGGCCGCCGGGCATCTCATGGATATACACCTCGGCCGAGCCGGTCTTCGGTGCGGTGTCGAAGGGTGCATAGTACTCGCGGACCTTCTCCCAGTAGTCGGAGAACCCGTTGAGCGCTTCGAGATCCAGATGGGTGTCGCGCGGCGTGTTCTGCAGAGCGGCCACCACCGAGTTGAGGTTGGGCTGCGAGGTGCTGCCGCTCATGGAGGCCAATGCCAAGTCCACCACATCGACTCCAGCGTCGCTCGCCCGCAAGATGCTGGCGGCATTGATGCCGCTGGTGTCGTGGGTGTGGAAATGGATGGGGATACTCACTTCACCCTTCAGCGCCTTGACCAGTTTCTGGGCGGCGTAAGGACGGCAGAGACCGGCCATATCCTTGATGGCCAAGATGTGTGCGCCCATGCGCTCCAATTCTTTGGCCAGCTTGATGTAGTACTTGAGGGAGAAGGTGTCGCGCCGGCTGTCAAGGATGTCGCCGGTGTAGCACAGGGCTCCCTCGCACAGGGCGTGGGTGTCCTGCACAGCGTCCATGGCCACGCGCAAGTTGGGAAGGTAGTTGAGCGAGTCGAAGATGCGGAAGATATCCATGCCCGAGGCCGCCGCGTGCTTTACGAAGCCGGCGACCACATGGTCGGGGTAGTTGGAGTAACCCACGGCGTTCGAACCCCGGAAAAGCATCTGGAAGCAGATGTTCGGGATCTTCTCTCGCAACTGCCGTAGGCGTTCCCAGGGGTCTTCGTTGAGGAAGCGCATGGCGGTGTCGAAGGTGGCACCTCCCCACATTTCCAAAGAAAACAGGCCGCTCTTGGCGTCACCCATACTGCGCGCCAAGGCATCGGAGCAGGCGAGCATATCGAAGCTCCGCACGCGTGTGGCCATGAGCGACTGGTGAGCGTCGCGGAAAGTCGTGTCGGTGATGAGTAGTCGCTTTTGCTTGAGAGTCCATTCGGCGAACTTCTTCGGCCCGAGTTCGATGAGAAGGTCTCGGGTGCCCTTGGGAAAGGGTGCGGCCAGATCGGTCTTGGGCAGCGGGGCTGGGTCGAAGGTCTTGGTCGGCCGGTACCCCTTGGAATGCGGGTTGCCGTTGACGATGACGTTGCCCAGGAAATTAAGCAGTTTGGTGGCCCGGTCTTTGCGGCTGCGGAAGGCGAAGAGTTCGGGCGTGGTGTCTATCAGCGTCGTCGTGGCCTGTCCGCAGCGGAACTGCGGATGGAGAATGACGTTTTCGAGGAAAGGAATATTGGTTTTGACCCCGCGGATCCGGAATTCCGAGAGAGCCCGATCCATGCGGTCCATGGTGATCTCGTAGGACTGCCCGGAGGCGATCACCTTGACCAACATTGAATCGTAGAACGGCGTGATGACCGAACCCGAATAGCCCATGCCACCATCGAGACGAATACCAAAACCACCGGGCGAGCGGTAGGCGAGGATCTTGCCGTAATCGGGAGTGAACTTGTTCTCCGGATCCTCAGTGGTGACCCGGCACTGGATGGCGTAGCCATTGCGAGGCACCTGATTTTGCACCGGCATTCCCACCTCCTTCGAATGCAAGGCGTGACCTTGGGCAATGAGGATCTGGGCTCGCACGAGGTCTAGCCCGGTGATGACTTCGGTCACCGTGTGCTCGACTTGGATGCGGGGGTTCATCTCGATGAAGAACCACTCATGGCGGTCGAGGTCGTAGAGGAACTCCACCGTCCCTGCATTGTTGTAGCGGATCTCTCGAGCCAGTCGGGCTGCTGCATCGCAAAGTTCCTGGACGACATTCTCGGGTAGCCCAAAGGACGGGGCCACTTCGATCACCTTCTGGTGTCGCCGCTGCACGGAGCAGTCCCGTTCGAAGAGGTGGATGACGTTGCCGTGGCTGTCCCCGAGAACTTGAACCTCGATGTGTTTGGCTCTTGGGATGTATTTTTCTAGGAATACGGCCGCGTTGCCGAAAGCGCGCTCGGCCTCGCCCTGGGCCTCATCAAGAAGACCGGACAGTTCCGACTCCTTCTTGACCACTCGCATGCCTCGACCGCCGCCGCCGAAGGCCGCCTTGATGATGAGGGGGAAACCGATTTTGCGGGCGGCCTTCATGGCCTCATCCCGATCGGAGATGGGCTCATCCGTGCCGGGCAGGGTGGGTACGCCAATGCGCTGGGCCACGGCCCGTGCGGCCGTCTTGTCGCCCATCATGTCCAGAAGCTCTGGGCTGGGTCCAACAAAGGTGATGCCCGCCTTGGCGCAGGCGCGGGCGAAGGCTGGGTTCTCGCTCAAGAATCCGTAGCCCGGATGAATGGCATCGACCCCCTTCGCCTTGGCGGTGGCCACGATGCTCTCGATGTCCAGGTAGGCGGCGACCGGCCCCTTGCCTTGACCGATCAGGTAGGACTCATCGGCCTTGAAGCGGTGAATGCAGAACCGGTCCTCCTGCGCATAGACGGCCACGGTGCGCAAATTGAGTTCAGTCGCCGCACGGAAGATGCGGACCGCGATTTCGGAACGGTTGGCCGCCAGGAGCTTCCGGAATGGACGAGCGGTTGGCGGGACGATATCGGGGTGATTTCGGGACGGCATGGTTGGCGGGCCTGATGGTTACGTAAAACTAGGGCGACCTGACAAAGAAAACTCATCGCAGCTTTTGATACTTAGGAACCCTGCAAGGTGGGTTCCCGCAGCTCAGAGATGGTTTTGAGGCCCGCGTGGTTTTCATTATTCAGTTTTGAAGACCGGTGCCGCAGGGTTGGAGAGGATCATGCGCCACCCACCTCTGGTTGAAACGCACACACCGGGACCCGGCACCCAGGAAAGAATCCTGAGGGCGGCGGGTTGCCCGTCCCTGGTGCCTTATCAGATCGCCCACGTAGGCCTGGCCGAGGCGGTCGAACCGTACACCATGGTGAGGACCGATCTGCCGGGCAGCTACTTCCTGGCATGCTTTGGGGGTGAAGGGCGCATCTGGCTCGACGGTCGCTGGCAGCGCTGCCGCGCCGGTCAGGCGTGTCTCTCGCCGGCCCACGTGCTTTGCGCGTTTCACGCGGTTCCCGGGCATCGCTGGGATTTTGTTTGGGTCCGGTATGAGGCCTCGGCCGGTCGAGGCCCCCTTGGAGCCGCCAGTGCGCCGGTATTGGCCGAATTTCCTTCGGAGGTCTTCCGGCATGCGGTCGAGGGCCTCATGGCCGAACAGGCAGGCGATGGACGTCTGGCCGCGCTCCACCATTGGGTGGAACTCGTCCAAGGCTACATTTCGCGCTTTGCTCAGCCCTGGCACATCGACGACCGATTGAGTCAATTGTGGGAAGCGGTGGCGGCGAAGCCCGCCCATGCGTGGACTCTCACCGAGTTGGCGCGTCGCGCCCATTGCAGCGGTGAGCATTTGCGACGGTTGTGTCGCCGTCAGTTGGGGCGTTCTCCTATGCAGCAGGTGACCTACTTGCGTATCCGACATGGGGCCGGCCTGTTGGCCGAAACGGACCTGAAGCTCGAGGTCATTGCTGAGCGGGTGGGTTATGCCAACCCCTTTGTGTTCTCCAATACCTTCAAGCGTTGGACGGGGTGGCGGCCCAGCCTCTATCGGAACCGTCAGCAGGAAGCGAGATCCTCTCCGGAAGCCAGACCCTCTCCGGAGGTGAGACTTTATCCAGAAGTAGAACCCTATCCGGGGCCGGCCGGCATGGGATAACGTCGGCCGGCCCCTTCGATCCGTCCACACGAACGGACCTAAATTGAGTTCGAGTGGGTTATCGGAAGAATCGCCCGGGCCTTGAGTATTGCTATGAGTTGCCCGCGCCGGGACCGCTTGCCGGGGTAAGACTCGCTCAGCGGGAGGGCGCGTTTCGATGGGGCGGCTGGCGCAGTAATCGGAAGCTGTTGGTGATGTACTG
>JAPLUF010000053.1 GCA_026397755.1 Verrucomicrobiota bacterium | reverse complement strand
GTCTCTGAAAGGACCAACGTAAGGGGACATGGAACACCTGCAGACACGGTACGCTGCAGACATGGAACGTTTGCGGACGCGGTACACCTGCAGACACGGTTCGCCGCAGACATGGACCGCTCGGAGATCGGTCCCTACCTCGGAGGTCATCGGACTAGGTGCCTCATCGGGCTACATCCCGGGTTCCTTCGACAAACTCAGCCTCACCAGACCCCCAGCGTCTCCAGCACGGCACGGGTTTTTGGAACCTCGTGGGTCCGGAGCAAGTCTGTCTTTCCCAGTGCGGCCATCACAGCGAAGAAGGGTTCGGCCGAACGCACTTCGTCTTCGAAGCACTCGAAGGCGTGAGGCAAGGCATGACAGGTGGGGAAACCCAACGCCCTGAGCCGGAAGGTGTTGAGGAACACTTGCATCTGGTGCCGGATCCGCGTCTTCGAGTCCCCGAGATTCTTGTAATAAAACCCAAGACCCGGATCGATCCACAGGCGACTCACACCGTTCTTCAGGGCCACTTCAGTTTGCCGAGCAAAATGCTCGTACAGGCGCGCCGTGGGATCTCCCGCCAAATCAAAGTCGCCGACTTCCCGGACATTGGATCCTTTTACATAGCAAAGGACCACGGCCGCGTCGTGATCGGCCACCATCCGGAACAACTCATCACTGCGGTCGTTGCCAGTCAGGTTGAGCACTCGTGCGCCCGCTTCAAGGCAGGCTAGGGTCACCGAGGGATGGTAGGTTTCGACGGACACGATGCAGCCTTCGCTGGCCAACCCGCGCACCACCGGCAATAGCTGCGAGGTCTGAGCGGCGTCATCGACTCGGGCCGCATGCGCCAGCGTGGACTCGGCCCCGATGTCCAAGATTGCTGCGCCCTGCGCCGCCAGCACTCGCCCGCGCCGAATGGCCGCCTCCGCCGTCAGCACCACACTCTCGCGATACCAAGAATCGGCCGACAGGTTGATCACCCCCATCAATTCGCTGCGGACGTTGCCGTCGAAGCGACGCCCCCCGAGGTCGAAGGCAGCCACACGAGACGGCAAGGCATCGGCGTGGCGGGAGGCCAGTTCAGCGAGATCCTCAAGGCGCAACATGAAGAACAACGTGGGCGGACTCTGCGCGACGTCAACCTCGGTTCGATGGGGAGGGCGGCGAGGGTTTCTGACGGAGCACTCGGGTCAGGTATCGGCCCGTGTGGCTGCCAGGCGTGGCGGCCACGGTTTCAGGCGTCCCCTGGGCGATGATCTGACCGCCGCCAGACCCGCCTTCCGGGCCCAGGTCGATGACCCAGTCGGCCGTCTTAATCACGTCGAGATTGTGTTCAATCACCACCAGCGTGTTACCGCCATCGCGCAACTTGAAGAGCACCTCCAGCAATTTAGCGATGTCCTGAAAGTGCAACCCAGTGGTCGGCTCATCAAGGAGGTACAAAACACGGCCGGTCTGACGTCGGGACAATTCGGCCGCAAGTTTCAGTCGCTGAGCCTCGCCTCCGGAGAGCGTCGTGGCCGACTGCCCCAGCCGGAGATAACCCAAACCCACTTCGGCCAGCGTCAGGCTCGGTGCATGGAGCTTGGGCACAGCCCGAAAGAAACTCACCGCCTCATCGACCGTGAGTTGAAGGATATCAGCGATGTTCAGACCCTTGTAGGTGATCTCCAACGTCTCGCGATTATAGCGTTTCCCGCCGCAGGCCTCGCAGGTGACATAGACCGGCGGCAGAAAGTGCATCTCAATTTTGAGAAGACCATCTCCCTCGCACTTCTCGCAGCGCCCGCCTTTGACATTGAAGCTGAAGCGACCGGCGTTGTAGCCGCGGACCCGGGCGGTGGCGACCGAGGCGAAGAGATCCCGGATCTCGTTGAACATCCCGGTATAAGTGGCCGGATTGGATCGCGGGGTGCGACCGATGGCCGCCTGATCGATAACAATGCACTTCTCGAGGAGCTCCAAATTGCGGATCTCGCGATGGGCTCCGGGGCGCTCTTTCGATCCATACCACTGGCGGAAAAGGGTGCGCCGCAAAATGTCATCAATGAGCGTGGACTTGCCGCTGCCGCTGACGCCGGTCACGCAAGTCATCGTCCCCAGCGGAATACGCGCATCGATATTGCGCAAATTGTTCTCGGTGGCTCCGAGTATCTCGATCCATCCCTTGTCCTCGCGCGGTTCGACCCGGTGGCGCGGCACCGGAATGCACAAATCTCCGGAAAGGTAACGCCCGGTGCTGGAACGGGGGTGGGCCATGATCTCAGCCGGGGTTCCTTGGGCCACCAATTCGCCACCATGAATTCCGGCTCCGGGCCCCATGTCCAAGACATAGTCGGCGGCCCGGATGGTGTCTTCGTCATGCTCCACCACGATGACCGAATTGCCGGCATCCCGCAGGCGACGGACCGTCTCCAACAACCGGTCGTTGTCGCGCTGATGAAGCCCGATGCTGGGCTCATCCAGGATGTAGAGCACCCCCACCAGTCCGGCGCCAATTTGGGTCGCCAAGCGGATGCGCTGGGCTTCGCCACCGCTCAGAGAGCCACTCTCGCGGTCGAGGGTGAGATATCCCAAACCCACCTCAACCAGGAATCCAAGCCGCTTGCGAATATCTAAGATCACCTCTCCGGCGATGCGCCGCTGGAGATCGCTCATGGACAGACCAGCGAGAACGGTGTGGGCCTCGGCAATCGAGAGTCCGCAAAAATCGGCGATGCTCCGGCCAGGAACCACCGAACCCACGGGAGTCTCAGTTCCCAGCGTCACCGCCAGCATCTCCGGGCGGAGCCGCCGCCCCCGGCAGGCATCGCAGGGATGCAGCGTCATGTAGGCCTTCAGTCGGTTGCGGGTGAACTCGCTCTCGCTGTCGGCATAAAGCCGTTCCAAGTTGGGTAGAACTCCTTCGAAAGGCTTGCTCGTCTTCTTGGGCGCTCCTCCCGACATGAACCAGAACTCCACCTCGTCGGTCCCGGAGCCGTGCATCAACGTCCGCCGGGCCTTCTCCGACAATTCCTTCCAGGGCTGGTCCAATGGAGCCTCACAGTGCTTGGCAACGCCTTTGATGAGCCCCTTGTAGTAGCTCACCATCTTCTTGCCGCCCATGCGTCGGTACGGCTGCACGGCTCCGTCTTCTAGCGTCTTAGTTTCGTCGGGGACGATGAGCGACGGATCGAAAACCATCTTCTGACCCAACCCATGGCAAACCGGACAGGCACCTTTGGGCGAATTGAAGGAGAAGTGCTGCGGTGTGGGCGTGTCGAACGAACGACCGGTGGCCGGAGAATACATCCGCGTGGAATGCAGGGTTTCGGTCCACGGATCCGTCGGCCGGTCCGGGGCCTGATGCAGCACCTTGAGTCGCCCTTCCCCCCAACGCAGCGCTGTCTCCACCGAATCGGCCAAGCGCACCCGAACCCCCTCGGCCATGACAATGCGGTCTACCACCACCTCGACCGTGTGGGTGGCCTTGGCATCGAGGCGGATGGGTTCCTTCGGGTTCAGCTCCTGAATTTGACCATCAACGCGAACTCGGACAAATCCCTCCCGCTGCAGACGCTCCAGCACGTCGCGGAATTCTCCCCGCTGACCTTCGACCACCGGAGCCAGCACCATGAGGCGCGTTTTTGTGGGCAAGAGCGCGATGCGGTCGACGATCTCGGTGGCCGACTGGCAGGCCATGGGCGTGCCGGTCTCCGGATCATGGGGCTGACCGAGGTGCGCGTAGAGAAGCCGCAAGTAGTCGTAAATCTCCGTGGTGGTCGCGATGGTCGAGCGCGGATTGGCTCCGCTACTTCGCTGCTCGATGGCGATGGCCGGAGACAACCCCTCGATGTGGTCGACCTCGGGCTTTTGCATCTGGTCGAGAAACTGTCGTGCGTAGGCCGAGAGGCTCTCCACGTACTTGCGTTGCCCCTCCGCAAACAGCGTGTCGAAGGCTAGCGACGACTTGCCGGAACCGCTGGGCCCGGTGATGACCACCAGACGATCCCGCGGGATTTCCAGCGAGAGATTCTTGAGGTTGTGCTGCCGCGCCCCGACGACACGGATGAACTCCTTCGACATGAGCTTCAAGCTACCGCTGGAATGCCGCCGAGGAAACCCATGGAAAGAAAAAAAGGGGCCGGTCTTGCGACCGGCCCCCTGTTCGAGTGAGGCCGAAGCCTCAGCCAATTACTTGACGAGGCGGAAGAACGCCGCGGCGTTGCCCGCCGGGACGGGCACGGTGCTAACACCGGCCGAATCCGCCACGTCGGTCCAGACGCCACCGAGGGTGGCCGAGCTCTGGAGCTTGACGCCAGTAGCGCCGGCCCAG
>JAPLUF010000217.1 GCA_026397755.1 Verrucomicrobiota bacterium | reverse complement strand
GTTTGGGCGCTGACCGCCAGGGATAGGGCCAGTGATAACAAGGCCAGTCGTATGGATCTCATAGGGTTCAGAATGCAGCCACCGGAGGAACCGACCCATCGGCCCTCCCGGACTGCGCACTCGGTGGATCCCCGAGCATAGGAACACGAAGACCGACATCGCGACCAAAAATTCACTCGTCTGTGAACCTTTCGCTCAAAACCCGACCTCGCTTGTCTAACAATCGGGTAACAATCCGATGCCGAGGGACAAAACACTTCCGGATCGGAGCCGGGTTTGGGACAGTGTAAGGTGTTGCTTATGAAACACCTGATCCGAACTCCTATTTGGGGCATTGCTGCTGCTTGCCTCGCCGCCCTGCCCTCCGCAGTAGTGGCTTCCGACTACGCGAAGTCGATTCTCGCCGACGGACCCGCTGCCTACTATCGCCTGGGCGACAGCACGGTGCGCGGCACCAACCATCTCAACTCTGGCGTCGCCACCGGAGTCACAGCATTCCAAAACCTGGGCCGAGTCCATACCATGCCCGGCGCAATCCTGGGCGACTCTGGCCGAGCCGCCTTCTTCGATTTCACCTCCCGCACTGAAATCCCCTGGAACGCAGCGGTGAACCCCAAGAACGACAAACCGTTTACCATTGAGGCGTGGTTCTATCCGACGAGCGACCAGACCGCCAACGGCCAATGCCCGATTAACAATCGTTACGCGTATTCCGGCGTGGACCGGCAGGGATGGGTGTTCTTCCAACGCAAGCCCAACGCCGACTATGCCGGCGGCGAAGGCGTCGGCTGGAACTTCCGTATGTTCCGCGGCGCAGGCAGCAGCTCCGGTCTGGATATCCTGAGCGACGTGCCCTACGTGCTCGGTAAGTGGACCCACGTCGTGGTGGTCTATGATCCGAAGAAGGTAGTGGACGCCACCGTCACCATGTACATCGATGGCAAAGAGGCTGTCACCAAGGCCTGGACTGGCGGCACCGACGGCACCCAACCGGGCTACGTCGCCAACACCAGCGGAAATGATCCCGCCGTCGCCACCTTCGGCGATGCGGCCCTGTCTATTGGTAACTACAACAACACGGCTGGAAAAAGCCTGAACCCCTATTTCGGCGGCGTGGACGAATTCGCCTTTTACCCGACCAAGCTCAGCACCGAGCAAATCCTGGCCCACTATCAGAACGCCACCAACGCCAACCGGACGGTTTCCTACTCCAGCCTGGTCCAGGCGGACAAACCCGCCGTTTACCTGCACCTCGACGAAGAGGCTCCGGGCCCCGACATCGCGGTGAACTTTGGCGAGACCCGTTCCATCGGCCACGGCAGCCATACCTCCGAAGTGCGGCACCCCGCTCCGGGGGCCATCTCGGCCGGCGGCAACGACGGATCGGTGGCGTATCACAACCGCAACGGCAAATCGACGACCACCCTGCCTTGGACCGCGGGCAACAATCCCGGGGCCGACAAGCCTCTTTCGGTGGAGTTCTGGGCCCGTCCCATGAGGGACCAGCAAGGCGGCCAGTGCCCCGTCAACAACCGCTTCGTCGGCGGGAGCGGTCGCACCGGTTGGGTGATTTTCCAGCGCAACCCCAATGCCACCTACCCAGCCTCAGAAGGCCTTGGATGGAACTTCCGCATGTTCCGAGGCGTCAGCAGCAGCGGCGCTGATGTCAACACCGACACCGATTACAGCATTGGTGAATGGCAGCACTTGGCCTTCACCTGGGAACCGGTCACCGACAACGGCGATCCGGGCAGCAACGGCAACAACCAGTGGGAGGGTATCCTTAAGGCCTACGTCAATGGCGTGGCTGTGAACACCAACAGCGCGGCCCTCTATGCGGCCAACTTGGAGACCACCGAGGACGGCAGCGTGGCGGCCGATTTGGGCATCGGCTCCTACAACGCCAAGTCGGGACTGGGCAGCAACCCCTTTGAAGGCAACGTCGACGAGTTTGCCGTTTACGGCGACTACCTGCTGAAGCCGGAACAAGTGCTGGCTCATTATCAGGCGGGCACCAACGCCCACCCGGCCATCCCTTACGAGAACCTGGTCATCACCGCCCCCTTCACGGGCCCCGAGCGTAAAGGCCCGGCCACCTACCTGCGCTTCAACGAAGGCGCGGTATCGCCGCTCGCCAACGCGGGCAGCCTCGAAGCCGATGCAGATGGTCACGGCGTCCTCGCCAACACTTCAGCCGCTGGCCCACGCCCGCCGGCCTTCAAGGGCTTCGAATCCAACAACAGCGCCCTCGACCTCACCACGACCAAGGCCTTTGGAGCCCTCAATGATTTGGGCAGCCTGAAGCTCACCGACCGGGTCACCTTCAGTGCCTGGATCCAGCCGGGGACACTCACAACCGAAACCTCACCGGCGCGTATCTTGGCCCGAGGTCCGGCCACCGTCAGTTCCTTCGTGGCCCAGATTTTTGAACAGGCCAAAGAGATCACCGCGCTCAACACCAACACCACCGAAGTGTCCCTGCGCATCGAATTAGTCAACGGCGCGCTCAACTACTCCTTCGGATCCAGCGAGTACAAAGGCGCTCCCGACCTGACGGTGGAGCGAGCCTTCGCCCCAGTTCCGGCTGCCGACCTGACGGCCGGCCAATGGGTACAATTGAGCGGCGTGTACGACGGCACCCACTGGCGCCTGTACCGCAATGGAACCGAGATCGCCGCGGCCGCTGGAGCGGGCAAAGCCATCGCCGCCACCGGAGCCGACTGGGCCATCGGTTCTACCGGCAACGGTTGGGACGGAGGCTTCACCGGAGCCATCGATGAAGTGGCCGTCTATCCCAAAGCATTGTCGGCCGCACAAATCCAGAAGCACTACACCATCGCCGTGAACGGCGGATCCAGCGAACCGGCCAAAGTAGCCATCAGCCTGAGCGGAGCCGATACCACATTGACCTGGTCGGGCGGCGCCCTCCAGCAGTCTGACAGCCTTAACGGCACTTATACTGAAGTCACCGGGGCCGTCTCCCCGCTCAAGATCACGCCCACCGGATCGGCCAAGTTCTACCGCATCCGCTGACGTCACGAAGGCAGACAATTCGCCTTCAAATCTTCAACCACAGGGCCGATTTCCCCACGGAAATCGGCCCTTTTCTACATTCACCTCTCCCGTCTCTCAGCAACGTTCTGGAATTCACGGAAAGTAGGCGGTTTGAAATTCGGGGTTTTGCCGGATCCTCGAACCCGTTTTCTTTCCAGGATGAGCCCCAGCGTTTGTTCCTTCTTCCAGATAAGGCTGAATGCCTCCGGGGCCCACCAGAGTTGATTAGAATTCGTTGAGGCCACCGACAAGCTCAGGCCGGATCGATCATCCGTTGAGTTTCCGGGCTCAGTGGTTGTCAGCAGCGTTCTGGAATTTACGGAAAGTATGCGGTTTGAAATTCGCGGTTT
>JAPLUF010000371.1 GCA_026397755.1 Verrucomicrobiota bacterium | reverse complement strand
CCTTGGCAGGCGCTGCCTTCTTGGCCGGAGCAACCACCTTGGCAGGCGCTGCCTTCTTGGCCGGAGCTGCCACCTTCGCAGGCGCCGCCTTCTTGGCCGGAGCAGCTACCTTTGCAGGTGCTGCCTTCTTGGCCGGAGCAGCTACCTTGACGGGCGCTGCCTTCTTAACGGGTGCCTTTGTGGCAGCCAGGGCGCAGGTCCGGGCAAGCCGGGTTTCGCAGTTGGATTCGGTTAGTTTCACGCTGAGTTTGTTGTTGTTGTGTTTGTAGGCCCGACTTACCGGAACCGTTGACTCCCCAACTAGGAGGAACCAATGGCCCGATGCGTCAGAAATTCGAAAAACGGATCCCTCAGATTGCGGAAGGTTAGATGGAAAACCTTCAGCCGAGGGGATCGACGTCAACAGACGGCCTGTGCACCTTCTGGATCGACCAGAAATGCCTGCTGACCGAGAGGACGGTGTCTGAATCGCTAAAACCTGATATGGATTCATGAGAGCTCCGACCGGGGAACGTTCTCTGAGATAATGCCCTGAGCCGACTCTTGACAACCGGATTTCACCGTTTTGCACGAAATCTTTCCGAAGTCGTGTCCAGATGACATGCTTGGAGGTCAGTGAGAGAGAGTTGGCAAAAATTTACAGAGACCGCCGAAACTTACTTTCTGGCGGTGATCCTCGAGAACCTACCCGGTCGCAAGGCCTCCATGATCCGGGCATTACTCTCGGGGCTTTCCCATGTCTTTGGAGGTATCGTGAAACTGCGGCGCCTGCTCTACAGCGTTCGCATTCTGCGGGATTCAACCCTGGGTGTTCAGGTCATCGCCGTAGGCAATCTCACGGTGGGCGGCACAGGAAAGACTCCGGTCGTCGAGAAATTTGCCCGTACTCTCCAGGATGCCGGCCGCAAAGTGGCCATCCTCTCGCGCGGATACCGATCCAAGCCCAAGCCCGTGTCGGAGCGCCTCCTCGACAAGATCCTGCTCCGAGAAGACACCACCCCGCCCCGCATCGTTTCCGATGGCCAATCGCTGCTGCTCGACTCCGAGACTGCCGGCGATGAACCCTACATGCTGGCATCCAACCTAAGAGATGTGGTGGTGCTGGTCGACAAAGACCGAGTCAAAGCCGGTCGCTATGCCGTGGAGCACTTCGGCTGCGACACCCTGCTGCTCGACGACGGCTTTCAATACTGGAAGCTGGCCGGCCGCCGCACCGACGTGGTCTTAATCGACTGCCAGCAACCCTTCGGCAATGAGTACCTGCTGCCGCGCGGAACCCTCCGGGAACCGCCATCCCACCTTGCTCGGGCCAGCGTCATCTTCCTGACCAAGAGCGACGGCAAGACTGCTGCGCTGCGCGATCGCATTGCCCTGCTCAACCCGCGCGCCGGGATCATCGAGTGCGTGCATCACCCGCTCTATTTCGAGGATGTCTTCACCGGCGAACGCCGTGGCCTCGACCTGTTGCAAGGTCGGCGGGTGGCCAGCCTCAGCGGGATCGCCCAGCCAGAGAGCTTTGAATCGAAGCTCTCGGAACTCGGAGCCGAGATCGTCTTGGCCCGACGCTACGCCGACCACCACCGATTCACGCAGCAAGAGGTGCTGGATGCTGTGAACCGAGGCAAGAAGCGCCGCGCGGACATGCTTGTTACTACGCAGAAGGATGCGGTCCGCTTTCCCAAGCTCGACCGCCGAGACCTTCCCATCTACTTCATGCGAGTGGAGATCAAGATCATCGCCGGGGCCCAGGGCTTCGATGATGCTGTAAGCCGGATCTGTTTTCGGTAGCGCCGCCGAGGACACTCCCGCCAGACACGAACCGTCACGACTTAGCCGGAACGATTTCAACTGAATCGTTCCGACTCAGCGGATGAATACGCTCGAAATCTGAAGCGGCACCGGAGCCGGCAAGAAGCCGAACTCCAACCGACCGCGCGGAACCTCCACGGAAACCTCATCTGCGTCATTGGCGGAGACCTTGAGTACCCCTCCAGACCGGCGGACCCGGAGACGATTCCATCCATCGACCCGGAGCGCCGCGAGTTCTGGCATCCGGACGATCGTCCCACCCCGAATCGGGCGAAAAACCAGCGGAGGCACCCGGTCCGCGGTCTTCACCTCCCAGCGCCAGTCGAAGATCACTTCATCGCGATTAAACTGGGCCTCCGACCAGAGGGTCGACGATTCACCCCCGAGCCCGGCTCGGCTCTTCAGAGTCCAGTCGCTGGCCTTCCACACCTCGGAATCGACGGGGACCTGCCACCCACGCAAGGACCGGCCATCGTAGAGGCTCTTCCACGGTTGAGCGTCGGGTGCCGACTGGCCGAGTGGGACCTTCGTGGAAGGCAACTCCTGCACACGCAAGTTGCGCCAGTCGACGGTTCCACCCTCCGACTCCAAGGCAATGTACCCACGCCGCCAATTGCAACCGGTGCCGCCGGAAACCTCAGCGCCGTTGACTGAGAGGCGGAGGACCCCATTGGTGGCGACGATCCGGTAATGGTTCCACTCCGGGGCGCCCAAGCTCCGGGATTCTTTTGGAAAACTGCGATCGCCGCGGCTGGGAGAAAACGGCTTCATGGTCGATCCGTGGATCGGGAAAATGTCGCCATGGGTCGTGAACCAGTCCGATTTGCCATATCCGTGGTCGAGGACCTGAACCTCGATGGCTCTCAGGAAGGGTTGACCCAACGCCGGCATCGGGCCTGACCAGATGAAGACCCCCGCATTGCCGCTGGGCTTGAGGTGCCGCCATTCCAACTCCAGGATAAAATTTTCATACTGGCGCTCAGTGCGCAGGGCTCCGGTTGGAATGCCATCGCAGTGGATCATTCCGTCCCGGACTGTAAATGTTTCTGGGGCGCAGTTGACGTTGACCCATCCCCGCAGATCCCGACCGTTGAAGATGGGTTTATAGCCACGCCCCGCTCCCTCCACAGGCAGCACCGTGAGAAGGAGTGATACCAAATCACCATATATATCGGTAAAATTTCTTGTTTGGTGGTTTGAGATTTGGGACTCTCTGACATGGCCCGAAAGAGAAAACCCCTGGATGCGGTCGGAGAGGCACCTTTGGTGGCCCGGCTGCTCCGTT
>JAPLUF010000219.1 GCA_026397755.1 Verrucomicrobiota bacterium | reverse complement strand
GGCAGGAGTTCCGCAAGGTGATCCAGAACGCGGGATCAAATTTGGCGCTGGAACCCATCCTGAAATGGGACTTCTACCGGCATGTGGAATCCACCGACCACGTCCTAACCATCCAAACAGGAGACCGCGCTCTCTGGGCCAACATCCTGTTAACCCTAGGTTGCCGAACAGAGTAGCTCAATCAACTCCAAGTGGCCTCGGAGTGGCACATCCCTCTCAGGATCCCGGAATCTCCAATTCACGAGGCTAATCCTGAGGTCCACTCTAGAATCAAAGTTCAACTTTCCGGATCACATCGAACGGCACGCAACTCTTGGGGCAGGTTTGACCCCGCAACTGAGCGAAAACCACGCCCAACCGATCACGGCTTGCTAGTGATGGTCTCCCAATCCAATTCCATGGTCTCGGAGTAACGGGCCAGAG
Source organism: Verrucomicrobiota bacterium (assembly GCA_026397755.1). Classification (GTDB taxonomy): domain Bacteria; phylum Verrucomicrobiota; class Verrucomicrobiia; order Limisphaerales; family UBA9464; genus SXXZ01. The sequence continues at coordinate 2,390 of JAPLUF010000219.1, read as the reverse complement.
CCTTTTCATGGAGGATTAAAACCGCTCGAGCCACACTCGAATCATCGGCGTGCCCCATGATCGGGGTCAGATCCGGAATCAGGTCTGTCTTCTTGTGGGCGTAGGTGATGGCAAAGACAGCAGATGCCAATGCACTATAAGGCAAGTCCTTGTAGACACCCTCAGCGACGTCTTCAACTAGGTCGGCCAAGAACTCGAGCTGGTTGACCAAATGAGGAAAATGCGGTGCGTTGATCTGTGCAAACTCAACCTTCCACATCGGAAGACTCCGAAGGACTTTTTCCAACGTGGAAGGAGTGACCTGAGCGGCTCCATGAACCACATAGCTGGCGATCTCGGACATAAATAAACACTATCCCAACGACTCGGTTTAGGCAACCGATCCCATGGAGGCTCGTCACGCTCTGCTATCGGGCTTTGCCTCAGCCCTCCAGCACACGCAGACTCCCACGACACTTGAAGGCCCGTATCGATCAAACCCTGGTGGACCGCGGTCTCTGCGAATCTCGTTCGCAAGCCCAGCGCTCCATCATGGCCGGACAGGTCCGAATCAACGGACACCCCGCCCAAAAATCGAGCGATTGGGTTCGCGACGGTGACACCGTCGAGTTACTCAGCGGGGATCGGTATGTTTCCCGAGGCGGTCACAAGCTCGAACACGCCCTGCAACATTTCGCCATTTCTGTCCAGGCCTGTCGGTGTATCGACCTGGGCGCCAGCACCGGAGGATTCACTGATTGTCTTCTCCAACACGGCGCAGCCTCCGTCCATGCCGTGGATGTGGGACACGGACAATTATCCTGGAAACTCAGACAAGATCCTCGGGTCATGGTGCTGGAACGCACTAACGCCCGGAGCCTGACCCTCAATCAACTCGGAACCTCATCCTCTCAATTCGATGTCGCGGTGGCCGACTGCTCCTTCATCAGCCTGCGACTGATCCTGCCTCCTATCCCAGGGTTTCTCCGAATTGGCGGCCTCATCGTCGCCCTGATCAAACCCCAGTTTGAAGCAGGCAAGGAAGAGGTGGATCGCGGAGCCGGAGTGATCACCGATCCTCAAATTCATGCCCGCGTGATCACTAACCTGGAAAGCTTCGTCGCCACGGACCTCCCCATGCTGGCCTGGCGCGGGGTCACCGAATCCCCCTTGCGGGGCCCCGCCGGGAACAAGGAGTTTCTGGCTTACCTGGAACGAATCACGTGAAAAAAACCGCTGACGCACTCCAACGGATCGGCCTGATCGCTAATCCTGAGAAACCTCGAAGCATCGCGGTCATCCGAAAGGCTGTCACCCAGCTCAAACGCCTTGGGCGAGAGATCCTCTGCGACTCGGTCACTGCACAGTTCGCGCGACTCAATACAATTCCCACGACCACCGATCCTGGCTCGCTGGCTCTGCAATGTGATCTCCTGCTCGTTTTCGGTGGCGACGGAACCATGCTTCAGGTGGCCCGCGAAACCGCCGGGTCCGGGGTTCCCATCCTCGGAATTAATGCAGGGCACCTGGGGTTTCTTGCAGCCGTTCAGGAGGCCAATGTCGCCGACGCTCTGCGCACGGTCGTTGCTGGTCGGTTCCGCATCGAAAACAGAGCACTGCTGGAGGCCGTCATCCACCGCGACGGATCCTCCGCGGTCCAGACCGCGCTGAATGATTTTGTTTTGAGCCGCGGACTCGCCTCCCGCCTCATCGAGTTGGAAGTCGCCGTGAATGGTGAACTCCTGACGCGTTACCGTTGCGATGGTCTCATTGCAAGTTCCCCCACAGGATCTACAGCCTATTCCCTGGCAGCCGGTGGTGCCATTGTCAGCCCTGATGCCGATGTGCTGACGCTGACGCCGATTTGCCCGCACACTCTTTCGATCCGCCCCGTGGTGATGAGCCTCGACTCAGTCGTCCAAGTCACCCTTCTCAGCCGCCGTCTGGAAGCCACCCTTGCTGGTGACGGCCAACAACAGACCCTCCTCTGCACCGGCGACCGGGTCCTGATACGCCGGAGCCACCATGTGGTGAAACTGCTACGCCCCGAGGGCAGTAGTTTCTTTGCAACACTTCGCGAGAAGTTCGGCTGGAGCGGCGGAAACCTCTGAGAACGAGGCGAGAGGGATGCGATCAAACCGTGCCGCGGCTTCTCGGGCACGGAACGGAACGAACATTGCACCGGTCAATGCGATGTTCGGAACGCGTGAACCATAAAACTCGCTGAGAAAAAGTCCCTCTGTTGCCGACCGATCGGATTGAACTGGTTCGGCTCAGTCAAATCTCCTCCACCCGGTCTTGGTGTTGACTTCCTGATTTTCACCTGATCGTCGCCTTCCGTCTCACAAGGGACAGGCTCCTCACAAGGGACAGGCTCCTCACAAGGGACAGGCTCCTCACAAGGGACAGGC
>JAPLUF010000174.1 GCA_026397755.1 Verrucomicrobiota bacterium | reverse complement strand
CGTGGGATCGTCGGAGCGGGTCCTCCTAGCCGGGCCTGCTCCATTTGTCGCTGCAACTCGGGCGAGTAGCGCTCGAGGTAGGCCACACGCCACGACGACCGCTCCTCGGGCTTGCCGCTTACTGAGACGATCACCGCGCGGTAGCCGTCGGCATCGGGACCATCGACACCGGCGACCGGGGGGATGGCGTCGATGGGGCCCTCGAAGAGCCGTCCGGCGCTCAGGTCGTATAAGAATCCCCGGGGTCCGCCGGTGTCGGACGACCAGGTCCGGTACAGCAGTGCCAGGGCCGCGGCCGCTGCCACAGCGGCTCCGATGAGCCGGAGATTTTTCGGAGTGGCCATGGGCGTGTCAGTGGGGATCGGCCTTGGCCGACCACCAGCACTCGTTGGTGTTGCAAGGGATTCGGCCTGGGTCGAGCGAGCGAGCGCTTCCGTCGGCGAAGGCGTAGTTGGAACGGCGCTGATGCCGCACCGCCCCCTTGTCGCCTTGGGCCAGCCGGTTGAAACCCGGTTGATTGGCGTCGCCCAGTTCTTTCCAGATCCACCAACGGTCTGAGGGCCACACCCCGTACACGTCGCTGTGGCCGTCTCCGAACAGGATTAACTGCGAGGCCGCCTCCACCATTCCCCACCGGCACAGGTTGTTTTCATACCCGGCCGGCCGTCCAAAGGGCGGCTGGGCACCTCCCGAAAGCCAGTGCACGTTGACGGCCGCCAGGCCGCTGGGGATCTCGATCTCGCCGGGCGTCAATTGGCCGATCACCCAGGGACTGGGCCGCGAATTCGGCCGGGTTTTGGCGCTGGCGTAGACATCGTTCTTTTCGGCTGGGCAGTCGTAGACCCTCGGGTTCTGGCCGACGTTGGGGTAGAGGTAAGCGCGCCAGCTGGATTCGCCGTTGGGAATGCGCGCCTGAATGGGAGGGAAACCGTCGGAGTTGTCGTTGGTGTACAGGTGAAGGGCCACCCCCAGCTGGCGCAAGTGGTTCAGGCAGGCGATGCCTTGGGCCTTGGACTTCGCGCTCGACAGGGCCGGGAGCAGCATGGAGGCCAGCACGGCGATGATGGCGATCACCACCAGCAACTCGATCAGCGTGAATCCGACGATCTGAGCTCGTTTTCTAGTCGATTTGAGAGGTTTTGAAGAACACCGCACTTCCTCAATCTATTCGGCGGTCGTCTGCAGTTCATCCAACAGTCTGGTGATGAATGGGTGACGCGGACGTTGCGACCGAGAAGGGGATGCACGAACACGAAAAAGGCCGGGAAGCGTTGATCACTGTGGATCACACTTCCCGGCCTGTCAGGCCTGTCAGGCTTTTAGCCCCGTGGAGGGCCGCCTACGAGCAACCGAGGCTCTCACCACAGTTGAGGCACTTGTAGCAGGCGCCGTTGCGCACTGCGATGTGCCCGCACTTCGGACACGGCGGCGCGTCCTTCTGGTTCTGGATCGTCGCTGTCAGGGACGCGGCGATCATGTGGCCGGCCGCCGCTGCCGAGGCAATTCCCTCGCTGGTGGTCGTGGTGGCGCTGACCTTGAGCATCAGCGACCCCTCGGCCTCGTCGGCCAAGGCCAAATCACTGACCGGGCGGTTTATCTTTTTTTTTAGTTCCGCTGCCACGGTGGGCATGGGCAGTTCGGCTTGTCCGGCGTTGGGCGAATTGGCTTCGCGATAACCGGGAATGAACTGGCAGGCCATCCAGCGGAACACGTAATCGATGATGGAGCTGGCCTGACGGATGTCCGGGTTGCGAGTGAAGCCACTGGGTTCGAAGCGCTGGTGGGCGAACTTCTTGACCAAGGCCTCCAGTGGCACGCCGTACTGAAGCGACATGCTGGTCAGGGCGCCGACCGAATCCATGAGGCCACCGATGGTCGAACCTTCTTTGGCCATGGTGACGAACAGCTCGCCGGGTTGAGCGTTGTCGAAGAGACCCACCGTCAGGTAGCCCTCGTGCCCGGCCACGTCGCACTTGTGGTTCACGGCCATGCGGGTGTCGGGCAGGCGGCGACGGATCGGGTGGCGGGCACTTTCGCGCAGTGAGCCCAATTCGGTCTCCAGCTCGGCGATGCGGGCTTCGAGGGTTTTTGCCTGCTCAGAAGCGTTTTCGCGACCGGCGGCGTCGGTTTTATCGCCACCCTCGCTGGTGCGCTTGGTGTTGAGCGGTTGCGAGCGCTTGGAGCCGTCGCGATAAATGGCCACGCACTTCAGGCCCATTTTCCAAGCATCTACGTAGGCGCTCCGGATTTCGGACGTGGTGGCGTCATTGGGCATGTTCACCGTCTTGGAGATGGCTCCGGAGACAAACGGTTGGGCCGCACCCATCATGCTCAAGTGCGCCTTGTAGTGGATGCTCCGCTGGCCCTTGAAGGGCTTGAAGGCACAGTCGAAGACCGACAAGTGATCGGCCTTGAGGCCCGAGGCGATCACAACCCCGTCGTCACTGACCACGTCCTCGATGGTGTCTTGAATCTCGATGTGCTTCTCGATGGCGGAGATGGCGCTCGGCGAGTAACCGAGGCGCTGGAGGGCCTCCGGCACGGTGCGGTTGACGATCTTGAGCATGCCGCCGCCCGCCAGAAGCTTGTACTTCACGAGGGCGATGTCGGGTTCCACGCCGGTGGTGTCGCAATCCATAAGGAAGGCGATGGTGCCGGTGGGCGCGAGCACGGTGACTTGCGCATTGCGGTAGCCCACTTCACGGCCCCGGGCGATGGCGCGGTCCCAGGTGCGGCGGGCCTCGTCCTTCAGGTAGGCAAATTCGCGACTGGCTTGGATGCCTTCCACGGCGTCGCGGTGCTGTTGAACTACCTCGAGGGTGCTGGCCACGTTGTCCTTGGCCTTCGTCTTGGCGACGCCTCCGCAAGAGGAGTCATGGTAGCCCGGAAAGGCGCCTTGGATGGCCGACATGTCGGCGCTCTGTTCGTAGGCATGTCCGGTCATGATGGCCGTGAGGGCGCCAGCCAGTGCGCGACCCTCGTCGGAGTCGTAGGCTAGGCCGTAGCTCATGATGAGGGAACCGAGGTTCGCATAGCCCAAGCCCAGTGTGCGGAACACGTGGGAGTTCTCGGCGATCATCTGGGTCGGATAGCTGGCGTTGTCCACCAAGATCTCCTGAGCCGTGATGTAAATGCGGACTGCGGCCTTGTAGCGTTCGATGTCGAACTGCCCGTCGGTCTTCTTGAACTTCATCAAGTTCAGGGAGGCGAGGTTGCACGCCGTGTTGTTGAGGAACACGTACTCGGAGCAGGGGTTGGTCGAGTGGATCGGCTCAGTGCCCTTGCAAGTGTGCCACTTCTGGATCGCGCCGTCGTATTGCAGGCCTGGGTCGCCGCAAACCCAGGTGCCTTCGGCAATCTGGTCGAGCAACCGCGAGGCGTCTTTCTTCTCGAGGGGCTTGCCGGTCACGGTGGAGAGAGTCCACCACTCCTTGCCGTCGATCGCCGCCTGCATGAACGAGTCGGAAACACGCACCGAGAGGTTCTCGTTCTGGTACATCACCGAACCGTAGGCCTCGCCGTTGAACGAGCCATCATAGCCCTGCTCGATGAGCGCCCAGGCCTTCTTTTCTTCTTTGGCCTTGGCCGTGATAAACTCTTCCACGTCACCGTGGGTGTCGCGGATGGTGTTCATCTTGGCGGCACGACGGGTCTTGCCGCCAGACTTCACCACGTTGGCTACTTGGTCATAGACCTTGAGGAAGCTCATCGGACCGGACGGACGTCCGCCGCCGGAGAGCTTCTCGCGGCTGGAGCGAATCGGGGTCAGGTCGGTGCCGGTGCCAGAGCCGTACTTGAAGAGCATGGCCTCTGAGTAGGCCAGTTCCATAATGCTCTCCATGTTGTCTTGGACCGACTGGATGAAGCACGCGCTGGCCTGCGGGTACTCGTACTGGGTGGGGGCGCGGCGGGCCACCTTGGCCTTGCGGTCCCAGAACCAGTTGCCCCGGTCGCTGTCCTTACCGACCTCGTACTGGTGATAAAGCCCTACGTTGAACCAGACGGGTGAATTGAAGGCCCCGTATTGGTTGACGCACAGCCAGGTCAACTCGTCGTAGAACACCTCGCCGTCTTCTTTGCTGAAGTAGCCGTCGGCCACCCCCCAGTCCGCGATGGTCCGGGTCACCCGATGGATGAGTTGCTTGACCGATTTTTCACGCTCCGCCTT
>JAPLUF010000377.1 GCA_026397755.1 Verrucomicrobiota bacterium | reverse complement strand
TCGGCAGGCCCGATGGCATTCGGGGAGGGTTTCAAAACCGGTCTTCTTGCGGATTGATTTCTGCGTCCAAAGCGTCTCCAGCAACTCCCCGGAAGGACTTCGGTCCTCCCGGGGTTTTGGAACCTAGCACCGAGGTTGGCTATTACGCGAAGAGTCTGAACCAGAAGCAGATGAGCTCGAAGGAGTTGTTGAAGGTGATCCAACGTTACTGGTCAGCCATTGAGAACGGGGTGCATTACCAGCGGGATGTGAGCTTCGAGGAGGAGCGGTGCCGGGTGAAAAACCGCCAGGCGGCCTTTGGCACGCCACCGATCATCCATGGTATCCAAACCCGGCCCGGCCAGAGGTTCATTATTCCATCCCCAGATCTAGATAAATTCAACCTGCCGGGCAGCAACCTTCGGTGTTCTTCGATCTGGAGAAGACGTTCGATCGGGCCAAATGAGAGGAACCCCAATTGCTGTTGGGCAGACTGAAGGGGTTGGTGGTAATCGATGAGGTACGGCGGATGTCGGAATTGTTCACGGTGTTGCGCCCTAGGGCGGACCGGATCAACTCCTCGGCGAGGTGGTGGGCACGACCAATTTATGGACTGAGTGGCTGCGGCAAGGTTTCGAATTGCGATTTGGCCGGGGTGGGGTTTCGGGGTAAGGTCTCCCCACGAACATGGAAAACGTCGTGATCATTGGGACTGGCTGTGCCGGTCTGACTGCTGCCATTTACACGGCTCGTGCCAATCTTAAGCCGCTGGTGCTTACGGGAACCATGCCCGGCGGACTTCTGACCACGACAAGCATTGTTGAAAATTTCCCAGGCTTTCCCGAGGGGATCGATGGCTATGAGTTGATGACCCGCATGCAGGCGCAGGCGGAGAAGTTCGGAGCCCAAGTGAAGTTTGCTACTGTGGATTCGGTGAAGTTCGGCGACGGCGTGACGGAATTGATCGTCGATGGCGAGCCGGTGCAGACCCGAACGCTGATCATCACCAGCGGTGCTGGCCACAAGCACCTCGACGTCCCTGGGGAAGATGAACTGGAAAAGAAAGGTGTGACCTACTGCGCCACCTGCGATGGGGCGTTGCCCATGTTCCGCAATCAGCCGGTGGTGGTGATTGGCGGCGGCGACTCGGCCTGCGAAGAGGCGACCTACCTGACTCGATTTGCTTCGAAGGTTTATCTGGTGCACCGACGCGACACCTTGCGGGCGTCGCGGATCATGGCCGAGCGCACGTTGGCCAATCCCAAGATTGAAATGGTCTGGGACAGCGTGGTGACCGAGGTCACCGATGTGGCGGCAGACAAGGTCACGGGCGTGAAGCTCAAAAATCTCAAAACCGGTGCCGAGTCACACCTGCCGTGCACCGGGGTGTTCGTGGCCATCGGGCATGTGCCCAACACGTCGCTCTTCAAAGGCACCCTAGATTTGCACGAAAATGGCTATTTCAAGACCGATGGTACGGTGCTGACGAAGATTCCTGGAGTGTTCGTGGCCGGTGATTGCGTGGACTCGGTGTACCGCCAAGCCATCACGGCCGCAGGGCTTGGCTGTTCCGCGGCGATCGAAGCCGAACGCCACCTGGCCGCCATCCAGAGTTGAGACCGTCGAGGGCTCTGATTTATGGGTTGTTGAGTACTTTCTGTGACTTTGCAATTTCTGCATTCCTTCCTCCGCTATGACCTCCATAACGCCGACGGATTTGAAGGCTCATTTTGATGAGACGGGCCCGATGCGACTGCTCGATGTGCGCGAACCGGAGGAACATGCTCACTGCGCTCTGCCGGATTCGAGACTGCTACCGCTCTCGCAATTGGAGGCGCGGTGGCAAGAACTGGAGGGGTGGTGCGGAGCCGGTGGGGACACCGTGGTGTATTGCCACCACGGGGTGCGCAGTGCGCACGCAATCGCATTCCTCGAGGAGAAGGGGTTGTCTGGATTGGTGAATTTGACCGGTGGCATCGACCGCTGGAGTCGCGAGGCCGATCCGTCGGTGCCGCGCTATTGGTGATCAGCCCTGCAGATCGCCCGGTGAGGGCACCAGGCCTACAACGCACCGCTCAACCCACGACGTCCCCCTATAGGCCGGGTCCCCCGACCCGGCGTCCGGCACTCATCCCTCGAACAAGTACCGCAGGTCGTCGAGCGTGAGCGCCTGGGCGAACTTATCTTCTCCGAGTACATCCTCGGCCAGTTGGCTCTTGGATCGTTGAAGTGCGCGAATCTTCTCTTCGACGCTGTTTTTGATGAGCAACCGATAGGCGATGACCGTTTGTTGCTGGCCGATGCGGTGGGCCCGGTCGATGGCTTGGTTTTCTACGGCCGGATTCCACCACGGGTCAAAGAGTACGACGTAGCTGGCGGCCGTCAGGTTGAGTCCGAAGCCCCCCGCTTTGAGGGAAATCAGAAATACGGCTTCACCCGAGTGTTCTTGGAATTGCTGAACAAGTTGGCCGCGGTTTTCGGTGTCGCCGGCTAAATAATAGGTGGGCCAGTTTCGCTCGGCGATGGCCTTTTTAATTAGACCCAGCATTTCGACGAACTGGGAAAAGACAATGACCTTGCCGCCTTCCTCCATGATGGGATCGAGGGTCTCCATGAGGGCTTCGACCTTGGTGCTCTCGGCTTTGGAGTCCTCTTTGACCAACTTTGGGTGGCAGCAGATTTGCCGCAACCGAAGCAGGGAAGTTAGGAGGTTGAATCGGTTCTTGTTGAGCTGGGAGGCGGTGCTAATGCCCAGCAGCATCTGTTGAGCCCGCTTGAGCTCGGCCTTGTAGAGGGTCTTTTGTTCGCCCTCGAGTTCACAGAGTAGGTCTTCCTCGATGCGCTCAGGCAGGTCCTTGGCGACTTGCATCTTGGTGCGCCGCAGCAGGAACGGACGGACGCGTGCCGCAAGACGTCGCCGGCAGAGGGGATCCTCCTTGGCGTCGAAGAGCTTCTGGAAATCCCCCCGGTTGCCGAGGATGCCGGGCATCGCGAAGGCCATCAGGCTCCAGAGGTCCATCAGCTTGTTCTCGATGGGAGTGCCGCTCAGCAGAACTCGGTTCTTCGCTTCGATCCGGGTGGCGATCAGGGCGGTGACGGAACCCGGGTTCTTGATGTACTGCCCTTCGTCCAAGACAACGGCCAAGAATTCGGTGCGGAGCTTCTCACCGATGGATCGCAGTTGATTGTAGTTGATGATGTGGAGATCGGCCGAGCCGGTCTGGCTGGGCAGCGATTTCATGTCATCACTACTCCAGACCCGCGGACGGACGCTTGGAAGGAACCGTGCGGTCTCGGAGCGCCAGTTGTCGGCCACCGACTTGGGGCACACCACTAAGATGGGCCCGGGTTTGGCGTACTGGCCTCGCAACCAGGCAATCCAAGTTAGGGTCTGAAGGGTTTTTCCCAGACCCATATCGTCGGCGAGGATGCCGCCAAAGCGGTTGGTACTTAGGTAGGCTAAAAAGTGGAAGCCCTCCTTCTGGTAGGGGCGAAGTTCTGCGTGGATCTCCACCGGAATCTCCGGTGTCACGCGGGCCTTGAGTTCAGCTGCCCGGCGTTCGACCTTTTGATAGTTCGCCTCCGAGAGGAATTGACGGGCAGCAGGGTCGGCTAATTGGAGTGCGTGCAGACGCTGCTTCTCCGAGCTGAGTTCGTGGGGGTTGAGTCCCAGACGGGCCAATTGCTCGTCTTCCTGTGCGGATAGTTTGAACTCCAGTTTTCGCCAACCCTTGTTGGAGAGGCGAACCCATTTGCCTCGGGCATTGAGCAGGAGCTTGATCTCATCTTGCGAGAGCGACGTGTCCGAGACATCCACGATCACCGAGAGGTCGAACCAGTCGATGCCCGATTCTTGAACGTCCAGTTTGACGGTTCCCGCGACCTCGGATTGCAGGAACGAGGAGAGTTCGCCGCGGAGGTCGAGTTCGAGCGACAGTGGGAGCGACTTGAGCCAGGGAACGAAGCGATCCGGAAATTGTCGGGTGACCTTGGCGGACCAGCGCTGACGGGCGAAGTCCCACCGAAAACCCGAGGCGTCGAGTCGTCGGGCGGCTTCAGCAAGGGCAGAACGGTCGAACATCCAGAGCGATTCTGGCGAGTCTGCGGTTCGCGAAGCCCCTGTTTTCCCGGGTGCGTGCGTCGAATCTTGGCCGTCGAGGTCGGTCCAGGCTGTGCCCGTCCAACGCTCCACGGGTTGACCGTCAGGTCGGACAGCCAGAAGGTCCATGAAGCAGAACTCATTGTCATAGCCGACGATGGGCTGGACCAACTCAGCTTGGATCCGCGGATGGAGGTGGATCACCGATACCTTGGAGGAGAGGCGCGGTGGAAGAGCTAATTGAAGGTGGGAGAGAAAACGGACGCCCGCTTGGGTCTCGAGGGCCGGGGCCGGGATGCGGGTCTCCTGCGCGGGATCCAGCGCGCGGTCCTCGGCCGGTGGGCCGGAGAAGAGCGTGTCCAGGGTCAGGTAGAGAGTCGGGCGGCCATGGAGGGTCAGGAGGAAGGGCGGCACGGGCTGTCCGTCACCGGTGAGCAGGCGCAGCGAGTAGTCGGAATGGTCGTCGGTTGCATCGTTGAGAATCCAGCGCAGGGGCTGTTCGGGGCGGTTCAAGGGTTCTCCCGCCGCTCCGACGATGAATGGATGCAGTGCGGGCAGGCGTAGCACCCGGTTCAGAAACAATCGGGTGTTCTGATCGTGGTAGAAGAGTTCGATGGGGTAGCCGTACCGGGCCCGTTGGGCCAGCGGCTGCCAGAGGAGGGCGACCTCGGCCAAGAGTTCTGTGGCGTGCTTCTCGTCGAAGTCCTTGAATTTACCGGGCTTGATCGCAGCCCAGGTGTCCGCCCCTGCCTTGCGCCATTCGACCAAGGCCTCCTTGGCGTCTAGGCGGAGGCGCAGTTCGATCTGGCTACCGGGCCGTGCATCCTCGGAAGGGCCGAGTTGGAGGTTGGTTAGAAGGACTCTCCAGCGAGTGACGTCCCGCTCCCGCCTGTGGGTGGACACCGCAACCCGGGCCTCGTCGGGTTGGGTCACCGACTTTAGGAAGGTCGGTATTGCCAGATTCCGCTCTTCGGCAAAGACGGCGATGTATTGCCACAGTTCCCAGGAAGAACGGGGCATAGAGCTCCACAAATCAGCCTTTTGCCAGGCGTTTTCGGTGATGAGGAAACCGAGCTCGGTCAAGTGTCCCAGGGTCAGAGCTGTGCCGCTCCGGATCCGTGCAAAGAGACTGTCGATGAGGCGTATGATCTCAATCTCGTTCGGCTTGAGTGCACGTTCCAATTTACCGGCCACGCAGCTTGCCAATTCGCTGGCAGCGGTGTCCGTGGGAGTTTCGACAGGGAGGTCTGGAACAGCAACGGAACGTGGACTCGGACGCCCGGCCTTCCGGAGAGTCAGGGTCGGGGCAACGGCCAGCGTGCGAGCGGTGGGCTTGGCCTTGGGTTTCATACGAGCAACACTTCTAGATGGTGCATTGTGTGCCCCTGATCGCAAGGCTGGGTCCGTGTTTGGGTCAGAAGCTTTGGGCTGTTCGATTCCTCCGCGGCACGGAACTCTGTCGGTGGAATGTTGTCTCGATGGTTTCGCCGAGGGGTTCGATGGCTAGTCGCCCTACTGCTATTGCCGATCAACCTGGGGGTGAGTTGGGCCGCCTGGGAAGTCGGTCGAACCTCTGTTTTTGGTAGCCCGTTTTGGGTGCCCCTCCTAGTGGGTTTTGGAATTTGGATGGTGGTCTATGTCCAACTGCCGCGCCCCATGTGGCTCTATGTCCTAGGCCATGAGTTGACCCATGCACTCAGCGCCTGGATGTGTGGATCTCGGGTTCAATCCTTCAAGGTAAACAGCCGTGGGGGAGAGGTTCGGGTCACCAAGAGCAATGCGTTCATCGCTCTCTCTCCCTATTTTTTACCCATCTACTCGATCCTTTGGTCCTTGGTGATGGCCGTGGTGCAATGGCGCTGGGGAATGGCGTGGTGGGTCATGCCGGTGTATCAGGTGGGTTTGGGGCTTACCTACGGGTTTCACGTGACCATGACGGCGGTGATCCTGCGTATTCGACAGCCAGACTTGGTGGGTGAGGGGTTCTTGTTCTCGGGGTCGCTGATCTGGCTGGGCAATGCCTTAATGCTTCTGGTGGGCATGGCTTGGCTGGCCGGGCGGCCAAGCATGGGGGCTGCGTTGCGATCAGCAGTGCGGCTCTCCGGTGAGTTCTATTTGCAGGCATGGCGGTGGGTGCAACTATGGATCTCGTGACCCAATGAGGCCTTCTTTGGAAGCTCCGCGGAGCGTCATGCAGCGCGGGTTTCGATCGCTGTGTTACAAATGACACTTGAAACTCAGCCCACGCAGGCGAGAAGCTTCACTTCCTAGGTACGCATGAATCTTGGTGATATTCTCACGACACGGCAGATCATTCCTGAACTCGCGGCCAGAAACCGGTGGGAGGCCATTGACGAATTGATTGGTTGCCTTGTGGCCGCTGGCAAGGTTTTGCCCGAACACCGGGAGGCCATCACCGCGGTCGTCAAGAAACGCGAGACCTCTATGAGCACGGGCATTGGATTCGGTATCGGCATCCCGCACGCCTCCACCGATTTGATTCCCGAGGTGATCGCCGCCTTTGGACGTTCCCGCACTGGGGTCAGCTTTGATTCGTTGGACAATCAACCGGTCCATTTGGTGACCTTGTTCTTAGTGCCCGCCGGGCAGTTCCAGCGTCACCTACATACCTTGGCTGGAATCGCCAAGGTTCTGCGCCGCGATGACTTCCTAAAGTCTATCTCCAACGCCTCGGATGCCGAGGCGATGATTAAAATGATTCGCGACTTCTCCGAGGGTCTGCGCTGACCTTCGTTGGGGTGATTCCATCCGAGCCCGACACCTCCGTCCCATGTTCCATTCTGTTATTGAATCTCGGCTCCGCGCCGTGGTTTCCGCCCTCGTTCCTACCGCCGATCCGGCCACCATCCAGGTGAAGCCGGTTTCTGAAGCTCGGTTTGGTGATTTTCAGAGCAACTCATTGATGCTGGCGGCGAAGGCCGCCCGCATGAATCCCCGCCAATTGGCCAGCGATGTGGTGGCGCGCTTGGACGTCTCCGATAGCTGCGAACCGGTGGAGATTGCTGGCCCAGGGTTTTTGAATTTTCGACTCACCCGACCTGCTCTTGAAAATTGGGTGAACGATGCGGCCAGTGGGAAACCGGTGCTGATACCCAAGGCTGAGACGCCGCGGACAGTGGTTTTGGATTTCTCGTCACCGAATGTCGCCAAGCCCATGCATGTCGGGCATATCCGGTCGACGGGCATCGGGGATGCTTTGCAGCGGATGTGGCGACTGCTCGGTCATCGAGTCATTAGCGACAACCACATCGGCGACTGGGGGACTCAGTTCGGCAAATTACTGGTGGGTTGGAAGGAGTTGCTCGATCGGCAGGCCTTGGAGAGTGATCCAATCGCCGAAATGGAGCGTCTCTACAAGACGGTCAACACCCAGTGCGACGCCGACCCGGCCCATCTGGAGTTGGCACGTCAAGAATTGGTACGTCTGCAAGCCGGCGACCCTGAGAACCTGGCGATCTGGAAGGAGATGATCCGCCTCTCGCAAGTTCAGTTTGATACGCTCTATGGGCGTATGGGTACTCGGTTTGACCATGCCTTGGGTGAAAGTTTCTACAATTCCGAGTTAGCCCCGGTCGTGGAGGGTCTTCTGGCGGCGGGCATTGCACGGTTAAGCGATGGAGCCGTTGCCGTATTTAGCGATGGGACGTTGCCGCCCAAGGAGGATCCCTTCTTGGTGAGCCGGGATGGGGAGTGGGTGAATGTGCCGGCACTGATCCGCAAGAGCGACGGAGGGTTCAATTACATGACCACCGATCTGGCTACGGTCGATTATCGCATCCGGACTTGGGCGCCCGATGAGATTCTCTACGTGGTGGATGACCGGCAATCGGGCCATTTTCGGGCGCTCTTCCATGTCTTTGTCCGGTGGCAGCCGGATGCCTATCGCAAGACTCAATTGCGGCACATCGGTTTCGGGAAGATTTTGGGTGAGGATGGAAAGCCCTTCAAAACCCGTTCCGGAGATACGGTGCGACTGGCCGACCTCCTCGATGAAGCCGAGGAGCGGGCCCTGCAAGTGGTCACCGAGAAGCGGCCCGACTTGGACCCTTCGGAACGTCGAGAGATTGCCCGGATTGTCGGTATCGGAGCCGTCAAGTGGCAGGACTTGTTGCCGAATCGGCAGAGCGACTACGTGTTCTCTTGGGATAAGATGCTGGCGCTCCAAGGTAACACCGCACCCTACGTCCAGTATCAGTACACCCGGGCAGCGAAGGTGGTCCGCGACTCCGGTGCGCCGACAGCGGCCCAGCCCATCGCGTTGACTGAGTCCGCCGAGATCGCCTTGGCCAAGCATCTCATGAACTTGGGTTTCACGCTGCAGGCGGCCGCCGAGGAATGTCGCCCCAACTATTTGTGCAACTACCTCCACGAGCTGGCGGGCCTTTACAGCAGTTTCTATGAGGCTTGTCCCGTGCTGAAGGCCGAAGAACCGGCCCGCTCGACGCGGTTGGCCTTGTGCCGACTCAGCGCCCAAGTCTTGAGATTGGGTCTTGAGACGCTGGGGATCGAGGTTACTGAGAAGATGTGAGGCGGGCGGATTTCTGAGGCCATTGCTGCTCTGGAGACCGCCGGGGTGCCTCGGTCGGTTTAGCTTCGGGGATTGTTTCTCAGATGCTCGCGAATTTCCGTGAGAAACTCCTCACCGTAGTCTCGGAGTTTGCGTTCACCGACGCCCGAGATGGTTAGGAACTCCTCATCGGTGGTGGGAAGGTCCCGAGCCATGAGTCGCAGCGAGTTGTCGCCAAAGACAATGTAGGGCGGAACGCCCAAGCTGTCGGCCTGTGACTTGCGCAGGAGGCGGAGCTTCTCGAAGAGCAGTTCGTCGCAGTCGATGTCCCCAACCCGTTCGGCCTTGGGGCGGGATCGCTCCATCGGCTTGGTAAGGGTGATGCTCCGACGGTCCTTCAGGGCAGCCATGCCATCCGGGGTCATCTCTAGGATGCTGAACTGCTCGGAGGTTTGCCGAAGGTATCCTAGACGCACCAGTTCACGCCCGATCGAGGCCCATTCATTGCGGCTCAACTCTGAGCCGATGCCGTAGGTGCTGAGCTTGTCGTGCCCCCACTGGATCACTTTTTCAGACTCGCTGCCGGTGAGCACCGCGATGACATGATTGAACCCGGTTCCAAATCCGCTCTTCTGGCGGATGCGGAAGACGCAGCTCAGAAACTTCTGGGCAGCCACCGTGCCGTCCCAGGTGGAACGGGGAGTCAGGCAATTGTCGCAGGTGCCGCAGTTGGGTTGCGGGTAGACCTCACCGAAGTAGCCGAGCAGACCAGCCCTTCGGCACTCGGAACTGTCGGCATAGTGACTGATCTGCTGCAGTTGTTCGCGCGCGATGCGCTGTTCTTCCGGGTCGGTTTTCTCGGCAATGAAGGCCGTTTGCTTAGCGACATCCCCAGGGCTGTAGAGCAACAGGCATTCACCGGGCAGTCCGTCCCGTCCGGCCCGGCCGGTTTCCTGGTAATAGCCTTCGATGTTCTTGGGCAGATCGTGATGGATGACGAAACGGACATTGGGTTTGTTGATGCCCATGCCGAAGGCGACCGTCGCGCAGACGACCCGCACCTCATCCCGCAGGAATGTATCCTGATTGTTAGAACGTTCTTTGGAGGACAACCCAGCATGGTAGGCCAGCGACTTGACGCCGTCCTGAGCCAGTTTGGCCGCCACTGAATCGGCCGAAGCCCGTGAGAAGCAGTAGACGATCCCGCTCTCTTTGGGGCGAGCTCGTACAAAGTCGAGAATTTGCCGATAGGCCTGGGATTTTGGGATGACCCGGTAAGTCAGGTTTGGGCGGTTGAAGCTGGCCACGTGGACCGACGGATCCTTCAGGTGGAGCTGCCGGATGATGTCATCCCGAACCCGGGTGGTGGCCGTCGCAGTCAGCGCCATGAAGGGCAGGTCGGTGAACTGCTCCCGCAGCAGGGACAGTTGCCGGTATTCGGGGCGGAAGTCGTGCCCCCATTCGCTGATGCAATGAGCCTCATCCACCGCCACCTGCTGGACATTCCACTGACGCAGTGCATCGAAGAGCGAGCCTTCGCCGATCATCAGACGCTCGGGGGACAGGTAGAGGAGTTTGAATTCCCCCTGATGCAAACCGCGCCACCGAGCCTTGCGCTCTTTTTCGGACAGTGACGAGTTGAGAAATGTGGCGGCCACACCGTTGGCCCGCAATTGGTCGACCTGATCCTTCATCAAGGCAATCAGGGGCGATATGACAACAGTGAGACCGGGACGAACCAAGGCGGGTAACTGAAAACACAGTGATTTACCGCCGCCGGTGGGGAGTAATGCGAAAACATCACGCCCGGCCAGAGCGTCCTGGATAATCTCCTCTTGGTGAGGCCGAAACCGGGTGTAGCCGAACACCTGCTTGAGCAGTGACAGTAGGTGAGCTTGGCCGGTGGATCGGGACACGAGTTGGCGAAGGTACGGATAAGTTAGCGGGGCGGCAATGCGCCTGAGCTAGAACCAATGAGTTGGATCGTTCCGGCGTGGGCCAGTGACATCGGATTTTCTCGAAGAATCCAAGTGCCCCAGTCCGCGGCAGGATTGCGAGTTGCTCGACGGTCGGGGGATTTGGCAGTCTCTGCCTTGCTGATATGTCCTACAAAAAACGGATTTTTGGAACCGACGGTGTTCGAGGTCGAGCCAACATTGAGCCGGTGACTGCTGAAACAGCCTTGAAGTTGGGCCGAGCGGCGGCGCATGTCTTTAAGAATAGGAACTCTCAGGCGCGGAATCGGGTGCGCCACCGGATCGTGATTGGCAAGGACACCCGCCTCTCTGGCTACATGTTGGAGAATGCGCTGAGTTCCGGAGTGCTTTCGATGGGTGTGGATGTTGTTTTCATTGGACCATTGCCGACACCGGGTGTGGCGTATGTGACCCGATCCATGCGGGCGGATGCCGGAATTGTAATCACGGCCTCCCACAATCCTTACGATGACAACGGTATCAAGTTCTTCGGGCCTGACGGCTACAAGTTGGACGATGTGACCGAGAATTTGATCGAGGAGTTGGTCTTCAGCGGCGAGATCGAATCTATTCGGCCCACGGCCAATGAGATCGGCAAGGCGGTCCGCGTGGAGGACGCTATTGGGCGCTACGTGGAACAGGCCAAGTCTTCGTTTCCCAAGACGTTGACGCTCGAAGGCATGCGTATCGTGGTCGATTGCGGTCATGGCGCCTCTTACAAGACCACGCCGATGGTCCTCCAGGAACTGGGGGCCGAGGTCATCGCCTTCGGGACCCAGCCCAATGGTACAAACATCAACCGCGAGTGTGGTTCAATGTATCCGCAGACGATTTGCAGCAAGGTTCGCGAGTATCGGGCCGACTTGGGTATTGCTCATGATGGGGATGCCGACCGAGTGATCCTTTGTGACGAAGCGGGGAGTTTGGTCGATGGTGACGACATCATGGCCGTTAGCGCCTTGCAAATGCTCGCTGAGGGACGATTGGCCAAGAACACTTTGGTGGCCACGGTGATGAGCAACGCGGGGCTGGATGTAGCAATTCGTGCGGCGGGTGGCGAGGTGGTCCGGACTGCTGTGGGTGACAAAAACGTCATCGATTGCATGCTCGCCAATGGGTACGTCTTCGGTGGCGAACAAAGTGGGCATCTGATTTTCCGCGAACACAGTACGACCGGGGACGGTCTGGTGGCAGCCCTCCAGATTCTCAGCACCATGCGAACGCGTGGGGAACCGCTTTCGAAGTTGGCACGCTGTTGGACCCGCTATCCGCAGTTGGTAACCAATGTCCAGGTTCGGGTGAAGACGCCCTTTGAGAAGCTCGAGGAGATTCTGGACTTGGTCCAGCAGGCGGAGGCAGAGGTCCAACCGCAGGGAGGGCGGGTTCTGCTGCGCTACTCGGGTACTGAGCCCAAGGCCCGTTTGCTCATCGAAGGCCCCGACATGGAGGTCATGGAGCGCTGGACCTCGGCCATTTGCGGATCGATACGCCGACAAGTGGGTCAGGTCGGTTGAGTGAGGTTTGAGGGTGGCCGGACGAGGCGGACCGGGCGGACGGGGCGGAAAGGCTTGCGTCGTCCGGTGACTTTGCGCGCCATTGACCGCATGAACGCTTCTCCGGCGGTGTCCGAACAGCGCTTTGTCACGGCGGCCGAAAGCCGAACCGACCTCACGCCGTACACCCTGAACACGTGGCTGTCGCGTCCGGACATTGTGCCGTGCGAGTCACTGTTGCTAGTCCGGGCCACCCTCGACGCCGGCCGTTGCCACGGATTCCATCGGCATCCCACCCGCGAGGAAATTATCTATATCCTTTCGGGTCAGGCCGAGCAGTGGTGCGGTCGAGAACACCGCATTCTGAAGCCTGGCGAGATGGTGTTGATTCCGAAAAACGAGATTCATGGCACCTACAATCCGTTCCGCGAGCCGGTGATCTTTCTGGCCATGCTTTCTCCGACGGTGGCCGATGAGCCGGGGACGGTGAATGAGTGGGACACGGAGCCCTGGGCCAGTCTCCGGCAAAGCCTGGGTCTGCCGGAGTGTCGTTGAGCGGGGTGAATTTCTTAGCATTGGTCCCATGGTTGAATTCTTGCCACCCGCGCTTCTGACAATGCTTCGCTCCACTCCGGGGCTCGAGCGCTCTTATCTGGTGGGCGGTTGTGTCCGGGACTGGCTCTTGGGAGTGCGGGTTCATGATTTTGATATCGAGGTGTATGGTGTCGATTATCCGAATTTGGTGAGGCTGCTCTCCCGGCATGGTCGAGCCGATTGGGTCGGGAAATCCTTCGGGGTGGTGAAGTTGACGCACCCGAGTGGTGCGGTTTGGGATTTTTCCGTACCGCGCCGGGATTCCAAGCGGGGGCCCGGGCACAAGGGATTCGATGTGGAGTTCGACCCGCAGTTGAGTCTGATCGAGGCTTCAGAACGGCGTGATTTCACCATTAATTCGATGCTGTGGGATCCCCGGAGCGATGTGTTGATCGATCCCCATGGGGGGCGCTCGGATCTCGAGGCGCGAATTTTGCGGCACACGAGTGCTGCCTTTCCTGAGGATCCATTGCGGGTTTTGCGGGGGATGCAGTTTGCTGGGCGCTTCCGGTTGAAGGCTGCAAATGAAACTCTGGATCTGTGTCGGTCTATCCGCTCGAGCTACGGTGAACTGGCCGTGGAACGGGTGCGGGAGGAGTGGCTCAAGTGGGCTCTACGGTCTGTGCAGCCATCGCTGGGATTGGCCTTTATGAAGGACAGTGGTTGGTTAGATGTGTTGCCTGAGTTGGCCGCGATCGTTGGGGTTGCCCAGGATCCGGAGTGGCATCCGGAGGGAGATGTCTGGACTCACACGTTGCATGCGGTGGATGCCTTGGTTGCTTTGCCGGACTGGGCGGGGATGATGGCCGATGAGCGGTTGGTGCTTATGATGTCGGTGCTGCTCCATGATGTGGGCAAGGCAACGTGCACACGCACCGAGTTCAAAGGCGGGAGGGATCGCATCACCTCGCCGGGGCATGAGGCGATTGGCGCAGATTTGGCGGCGGGCTTTTTGCGTAGGATCGGTTTTCAGGAGAACTGGGTGGCTCGTGTTGTTCCGTTGGTGGCCAATCACATGGTATATGCCGAGGCTCCCTCGGCGCGGATGGTTCGTCGTTTGGCCGTCCGGCTGGTTCCTTCCTCGATCGAGGAATTATGTGCGGTGATGACCGCCGATGCCTCGGGGCGTCCACCTCGCCCCCGGGGAGTGCCTGTTTCGGTTCACAAACTCCGTGAAGCTGCGGCGGACCTCCAGGTGCAAGATTCGGCGCCCGTGGCGCTTTTGCAGGGGCGGCATTTGTTGTCCAAGGGGTGGACGGGTGGCCCGCAGTTGGGAGCCATTCTGAAGGAGGCCTATTCCGCGCAATTGGACGGTGAGTTCACTGACCTCGATGGAGCTCTTCATTGGGTGTCCGAGCGGGCTTGGAACGGCGATGGGCTCCGCGGCATCAGGCCTCCGCTCGCTGAGTAGGCTCTGGGAAGGATTAGCTTTCGCGCTTTGCGCGAGGGGGTTGGGTGTTCGCCTCCAAGGCTCGCTCCGGCCCGACACCGCTCCGCTGCGGTTTTGGTGGGCTCCGCGGTATCAGGGCTCCGCGGTATCAGGCCTCCGCTCGCTGAGTAGGCTCTGGGGAGGATTAGCTTTCGCGCTTTGCGCGAGGGGGTTGGGTGTTCGCCTCCAAGGCTCGCTCCGGCCCGACACCGCTCCGCTGCGGTTTT
>JAPLUF010000199.1 GCA_026397755.1 Verrucomicrobiota bacterium | reverse complement strand
TCCGCACCGGCGTGAGTGCTCTGGGCTGCTACGACACCACCGCCGACGATGACAACATGGATGCCCAGCGCCGCAAGGCCCTGCGCCTCATCGCTCAAATTCCGGTCATTACGGCCTATTTCCACCGCTCTCGCCAAGGGTTGCCGCTCGTCGCGCCCGATGCCACTTTGGGCGAAGCCGCTAATTTCCTCTGGATGATCGATGGTGAGAAGCCCTCCGTTGAAAAGGAGAGCACCATTGATATGTGCTACGTGTTGCATGCCGACCATGGCATGAACGCCTCCACCTTCAGCGCTCGGGTTACTATCGCCACGCTCAGCGACATGTACTCGGCGGTCACCACAGCCATCGGCACCCTCAAGGGCCCTCTTCATGGCGGCGCCAACGAGGGGGTCATCAAAATGCTCAAGGAGATTGGTTCGCTCGATCAGGTCGATGCCTATGTGGCCGACTGCTTGGCTCAAAAGCGCAAGATCATGGGCATCGGTCACCGCGTGTACAAAGTGCTCGACCCGCGCGCCCCGCACCTCAAGCGCATGGCTCAAATTTTGTCCGCCAAGCTGGGTGACCCGAAGTGGATCCAGATGTCGGAGAGGATCGCCGAGATCATGCTCACCGAGAAGAACCTGCACGCGAACGTCGATTTCTACAGCGCGACGGTGTACTACAGCCTTGGCGTTCCTACCGATTTGTTCACCCCGATTTTCGCCATTGCCCGCACCAGCGGCTGGACGGCCCACGTGCTGGAGCAGTTGGCCGACAACCGCCTCATTCGCCCGCAGTCGGTGTATACCGGCCCCGTCGGACTGACCGTCACCCCAATCGCCCAACGGGCCTGACTAGAACCGGGCCCGACTGGTTCAACCCACTCGACCGAGACGCCTTTGAGGCCCTCGGAACGATACGTAAAATTTTCTCACACAACATCCCCCCGCCGTTAGGAGAGGGGGATAGTCCAAACCCCAATTCCCCTCCTTTTCGAAGTCAATCCATTGGAAGATCCAGCCTGAACTGAATGAACATCCACGAGTACCAAGCCAAGCAGTTGCTTAAGCAGCATGGCGTCGCCGTTCCCCCCGGTGAGCCCTGCAAGACCGTCGCCGAGGCCCAAGCGGCGGCCGAGAAAATCTTTGCTGCCGGACACACCCTGGCGGTGATCAAGTCCCAGATCCACGCCGGCGGGCGCGGAAAGGGCACCTTCACGCACGGCTTCAAGGGCGGCGTCAAATTGGCCAAATCGGTCGAAGAGACCGTGAGCTTTGCCGAGAACATGCTCGGCAAGACCCTTGTCACGGTTCAGACCGGACCCGAAGGACGCGTCGTGCAAACCATCCTCGTGGCCGCCGCCGAGAAAATCCTCAAGGAGTTCTACCTGGCCGTGCTGCTGGATCGCGCCAACAGCCGTCCGCTCATCATGGCCAGCACCGAGGGTGGCGTGGACATCGAAGAAGTCGCAGCGCACACCCCCGAAAAGATCATCAAGGAGTGGGTTGACCCCGCCGTGGGCATTCAGCCCTTCCAGGCCCGCAAGATCGCCAGTGGCCTCGGCCTAAAGGGCGATGCCTTCAACGGCGCCGTCAAGCTCATCATGGGTGTGTACAAGACCTGGTGGGAAAGCGACGCCTCCATGGTCGAGATCAACCCCCTGGCCGTGGTCGAGACCCCGTCCGGCAAAGAAGCCATTATTTGCGTCGATGCCAAGATCGGTCTCGATGACAACGCGCTCTATCGGCACCCCGACATCTTGGCCATGCGCGACCTCGCCGAGGAATCGCCGCTAGAGATCGAGGCCAGCAAGTACGCTCTCAACTACATCAAGCTCGACGGCAGCATCGCGTGTTTGGTCAACGGCGCCGGTCTGGCCATGTCGACCATGGACATCATCCAGCACTTCGGCGGATTACCGGCCAACTTCCTTGACGTGGGAGGTGGGGCTTCGAAGGATCAAGTTTCTGCAGCCTTCAAGATCATCCTGAGTGATCCGAACGTGAAGGCCATCTTCGTCAACATCTTCGGCGGTATCATGGACTGCAACGTGATCGCCACGGGTATTGTCGAAGCCGTGCGTGAAACAGGCCTAAAACTACCCCTGGTAGTGAGGCTGGAGGGCAACAACGTGGCCGCTGGCAAGGCCACCCTGGATGCATCGGGTCTGACCATCATCAGCGGGGACACCATGGCCGATGCGGCCAAGAAAGTGGTCGCCGCCGTGGCCGCCTAGTCCCAGACACGACCACCCGCAACGACACGAACCCCATACTTTCACAATAGCATGTCTATTCTCGTCACTCCTCAGACCCGACTTCTGGTCCAGGGTATCACGGGCGCTTTTGGTGCCCGCCACGCGCAGCTATCCATCGACTACGGCACGCAGGTCGTCGCCGGCGTCACCCCCGGCAAGGGTGGTCAGATCTTCGAACACCGGGGCGTCAAAGTGCCCATCTTCGACACCGTCGCCGAGGCGGTCCGTGAGACCAAGGCCACTGCCAGTGCCGTGTTCGTGCCGCCTCCCTTCGCGGCCGACGCCATCCTCGAGGGCATCGATGCCCATCTCGACCTCGTGGTTGCCATCACCGAAGGCATCCCCGTTATCGACATGATTAAGGTCAAGCGGGCCATGCAAGGTTCCACCACCCGCCTCATCGGGCCAAACTGCCCGGGCATCGTCACCCCAGGTGAGGGCAAGGATTCCCACGGCGGCTGCCGCATCGGCATCGCTCCCGGGTACATTCACAAGCGCGGCCACATCGGTGTGGTTAGCCGCTCGGGCACCTTGACCTACGAAGCCGTGTTCCAGCTCACCAGCCGAGGCGTGGGTCAGTCTACCTGCGTCGGCATCGGAGGCGATCCGGTCAACGGCACCTCTCACCTGGATGTCATTCAGATGTTCATGGCCGATCCGGACACCCACGGCATCATCATGATTGGTGAAATCGGTGGCTCCGCTGAAGAAGAAGCCGCCGAATGGATCAAGGCTCACGGCACCAAGCCCGTCGCCGGTTTCATCGCCGGTGCAACCGCACCTCCGGGGCGCCGCATGGGTCACGCCGGCGCCATCGTCAGCGGCGGCAAGGGCACAGCCCAAGCCAAGTTTGATGCCTTCCGCGCGGCGGGCATCGGTGTGTCTGCCACTCCGAGCGAGATGGCCGACACCTTGTTGAAGATGATGTAATAATTTTAGACCAGCCTCCGCGGGCGACCGCGGAGGCTGGTTCTTTTTTTGCCCGGATGCACTGGCTCGACTGGATGACCGACCTTGTCGGGTTGCTACTCTGGCTCTCCTGGCGGGGATTTGGCTCGTTGCCCGTTTCACCGCGGCCTGCGTTGACGCTGCTCTCCAACCTCCGCCCCGCCAATCGCTCTACTCGCAGAAGTCCGATGTTCTTGCCGGCCTTGGTACTGCTGCTGGTCTTGCGGGCTCTCTTGCATCACACCTTTTCGCCGCAGTTTGCCGAGGCCGTTCCCTGGGCCACCGGGGCGGTCACCGTGGTTTTTCGTAGCGACCTGTGGGTCCGCATCCTTGCCCATTCCTTCCTCAGTTGGACGCACTTTGTGCTGCAGGCCTACTTGTGTTTGGCGCTGCTGACCACCTTGCATCGCTCGGATGCCGAGCCCGATTCCATCGCACGCTCGGTTCGGTCCGAACTGGGGATGGTGGCCCGGTGGCCCTGGGGGCTTGCCCTGATTCCATTTCTGGGGGCGATGGGGCTCTTGTGGTTCGCCGTTGCACCCGCCTTGGTTTCTGCAGGGCTGACCCCAGCGCGGATTCCTGGGTTTCATTCCGTTCAACAGGCCCTCGTGGTGGCTCTGGGCGGGCTCACGGCATTGAAATGGCCGATGGTTGGTCTGTGCCTTCTGCGATTCTTCCTCGACCACGTGTACCTCGGATCCATGCCCTTCTGGGATTATGCCCACGGCACCGGAGGGCGCCTCTGTGCCTGGTTGAGTTGGTTGCCTCTGAAGTGGGGCAGGGTGGATTTCACCCCTCTGGCCGCAGCGGGCGTGTATTGGAGCGTGGGGTATTTTCTCCAAGGCGGGATGCCACGGTTGTTTCTCAGACTGCCTCTATGAATGCGCCCGCGACGGGCGCTGCGTTTCTGCGGGAAACGGCCGGCGGAGTCGTTCTGACCTTAAAAGTCATCCCGAGGGCGTCGGTCAATGCGGTGGCGGGAGTCCAGGGCGACGCATTAAAGTTGAAGGTCACCGCGCCCCCGGTCGATTCGGCCGCCAACGCCGAAGTCGTGCGGTTCTTGGCCGAGATTCTCGATGTGCCTCGGGGTGCGGTTCAACTCCTCCGCGGAGCCACCAGCCGCCACAAGCAGGTGCGCGTCGTGGGCCTGACCGGGGCGCAACTCCTGCAGCGGCTCAAACCGATGCTTGAACGCGAGTAAGCTCGCCTCACCGTTTGGGATCAGGATCACCTTCGTCACCTGCGGATCAAACCGATGCTTGAACAGGAGTAAAAGTCTGCCCCGGGGCGCATCGGCGCATCGACCGGGGCTGGCCTGAGCGATTTGAGTTAGATCGGCTGCCCTGGCTTTGAGTTAGATCGGCCGCGCGGGCTGCATCTTTTTTTCGCAAGCTGCGTTGTTGTTCGCGCGTTCCGGGCCCCCACCGGTCGCCCGTTTGCCCCGGACTCCTCGCCTCGTCTTGCGAAAGCAATTGGCTACGCCGTCACAGTCCTCTGAAATCAGTCGTTCCGTCTCAACTCATCAGAGCCAGACAATCGGTCAAGAAGGGGAGCAACTGCTTCTTGCGTGAGACCACGGCATTGAGTTCGAAGATCCCGGGTTCCCGCTCGGGATAGCCGATAGTCTTAAGAAAGGCAGGGGCTCCGGCCACGAGCAGCAACGAATTCTGCACCACCACATCGGTGACGAGCAGGGCCGAGAACAGGTAATCGTGATTGGCCCGGTAGAGCTCCAAGGCTGCGGCCACCTCGATCTTGCGCGCATTGAACTGCTCGAACCCTACCTCCTCAATTTGAGCGACGCTGAAACGTCGTCCGCGTTCGGCGTACTCCTTGCAGTCGGTCGTGATGGCCTGCGCCGCCGGCTTGGCCGTGAGTACCGAACCAGAGCTGAAAAGCTTCTCGGTGAACCGCGTGGCATCGACCTTGGCGATGGCCTCGAGTCGAGCCAGCACGGCCGCATCGCGTGGCGTCGTGGTCGGTGAGGTCAGGTTCAGCGTGTCTGACACCAGGCCCGCGAGTAGCAACCCAGCGATCGCCTCCGGCAGCTCCACGCCGGTTTGGAAGAAGCAATCGGCCACGATGGTACTGGTGGAGCCCACGGGTTCGTTGCGGAACAAAATGGGCTGATGCGTGGTGAAGGCACCGATCCGGTGATGATCAATCACCTCGATGATTTCCATCTGGTCGGCTCCCTGCACCGCCTGGCTGAGTTCATTGTGATCGACCAAGATGAGTCGCCGGCGGATTTGCTTCAGGAAGTCGGACTTCGAGAGCATGCCCACCACACGGTCCTCCCCATCCACCACTGGAAATGCTTGGAACGCCGAAGCCGCCGCGATGCGTTGGATATCGGCCAGCTTTTCGTCGACCCGGAAACTCAAGAAGTCATCGCGCAGCAACCGTTCCACCGGGATCGCAGCCCGGCACAGCATGGCCGTGGTTGCCGAATCGTGGGGTGAGAGAATGAGGCTGACGGCATGGAGACGTGCCATGGCCAAGATTTCCTCGGAAGCGGCCTCGCCGCCCGTGATCACCACCAGGCGGACCCCGCCCTGAATGGCTGTGCGTTGGATGTCTTCGCGATCGCCCACCACCACCACCAGTTTTTTGGCCGCATAATTCTTGAGGCGTTCGGAGAAGCTGATGGGCTTCATCGCCGCCACCATGAGAATCAGATCCTCCTCCGAATCCTCCTCGTAGCCACAGAGAACGCGCCCGCCCAAGGTTTTGGACAGCCCCTGAACCGACGAAACAATGCGTCGTGAATCGAAGATGCGGTTGGGTGAAGGGAAGAAGAACTTACTGGCCTTAAAGACGGACAGCAGACCGCGACACCGTTGGTCCGCATCCAGAATCGGCAACACCCGGATATTGCAGTGATCCATCACCGCCATCGCCTCGCAAATGCTTGTCCGCGGCGACACCGACACCACCTGATCCACCATCACATCGCGGACCTGAGGCGACACATCGGCCACGAAGCGCGGCGCCGGCACACCGAAGGTCTTGAGCACGAAATCGGTTCGATCATTACAATCCCCGCAGCGCGCCGCCACGGCATCCTTCAAACCCGTCCGGCGCTTAAACTCCGCATAACCGATCGCCGAGCAGATCGCATCGATGTCGGGATTACGGTGCCCGATGACCAGTGTTTCGCTCATGAGTCAGTCCCTTCATCATGTCGAACCCGCCCCCCCGCATCAATTGCCAGCCACCAATAAATCCCCCGCCGGGGTCGGTCTCACCTATTTACACAAAAGGGGCCATACTATCATATATCGAAGAACGGCAAACAGTACATCGTAGGGTCGTAGGGTCGTAGGGTCGTAGGGTCGTAGTGCCGGGTGCGGTAACCCGTGTCGGGTGAACTCCCGGGAACCTGCTGGAAATAAGCTTCGTCGCTGGCCGCTTGCCGACTCAACGGTCGTCGGAGCGTTCTTCTTCGGCGCGGCTTGCAGCTTCTACCCATTGGATCGTTTGGTAGATGAGATACCCCATCCCGGACAGCACCGCGAAGGCGAAGCCCATCCCAAAGATCACCTCCATCCGCTTGTCTGGACTCACCAACCGCAACGGGAACAGGAAGCAGCCAAAAGCCACTGCTGCGAGCATCTCCGCCGGAATCGAAGCGGAAGATCAATTGCCAGAACCACACCGCCGCTCCTGCTCCCACCAAGAAGAGCAGGGGAACCGACCAATGGAACGAAAACCGCAGCCCATCGGCATCGCGGCCCGCTACTCCTAGCGAACCCAGCATCCCCCCGAACGCCAAGGCCGTTGAAATCACTAGCAAACGCCGGAAAAAAGGAGAATTAGACGTAGTCATCTTAGTAAACCCAAAGTAGCTCTAAATTCCGAAGCCGTGCAAACCATCAACATCCCCCCGGGTAGGCAATCCGTCGGGTAGCAGTGTTCTAGCGCTCGTCGTCCCAATTTCCGAGCAGTCCGTCGCACCTCGGCGCTTTTGCAGACATCGCCCTACCTCCCAGCACCCAGCACCCTCACTCGACCCGGCACACGCCCGAACCCTTGGTGATTTGGCCAAGGATCCACGCCGGATGCTTCGCCGCCTTGATTGCCCGCAGCACCGCATCGGCGCGGTCGGCATCCACCACCAGGGTCATGCCGATGCCCATGTTGAACACCTGGTACAACTCGGCCTCATCCACCCCGCCTTTCTCGCGGATGATTTGGAAAATCGGCGGCATTTCCCATGAGCCCTTCAGCACCACCGCATCGCACTTGGCCGGCAGCACCCGCGGAATGTTGTCTACGAACCCTCCGCCGGTGATGTGCGCCAGCGCCTTGATGGCTCCGGCCGTGGTGGGTTTCGAGACCGGATTGAACTTCTTTAGCAAATTTTGGATGAGTGGCCCGTAGGACACATGCACCGCAAGCAGAGCCTCGCCGATCGTGCAGCCCAATTCGGCCACCTTGCTCTTCGGCTTGAGCCCCAGCGTCTCGAAGAAAATCTTGCGGCCTAGCGAATAGCCGTTGGTGTGCAAACCGCTTGAGCCGATGCCCAGGATTAAGTCGCCCGCCTTCACCGACTTCTGCCCCACGAGCATGCGAGACTTGTCCACCACACCCACGATGGTGCCGCTCACATCGTACTCGCCCGGCTGATAGAAGCCCGGCATCTGCGCCGTCTCACCGCCGATGAGCGAGCAACCATTGGCTGCGCAACCGCGGGCGAAGCCTTTGATGATTTCTGAAAACACATGCGGCTTGAGCGTGCCTGTGCCCAGGTAATCGAGAAAAAACAGCGGCTCGGCCCCGAGTACAGCGATGTCGTTGACGCAGTGGTTCACGAGGTCTTCGCCGATTGTGTCATGCTGATCCATGGCGAAGGCCAGCTTGAGCTTGGTGCCCACGCCATCGACCGAGCTCACGAGAATCGGTTGTTTGTGCTTCTTGAGGTCGAGAGCAAAGAGCCCGCCGAACCCGCCAACCTTGCCCATCACCTCTTTGCGGTGCGTGGAGGCCAGTAGGGCAGGGAGAGTGCTCTTGAGGGAGTTGCCCAGATCGATGTCGACTCCGGCGGCGGCGTAGGCTTTCTGCGATTTCACTTCCCCCCGATCCAACCAGAAACCGCCCTTCGAATCCACGGATTTGCGGAAAATGGGCAGAACGAGCCAACAGCCTCCCCCGGTAAGGCCGCTTTCCCCGGTAGGGACTGTGCCTCACGGTCCATTCCCACCGTGCAGCCGCAGACGCCTGCATCCCGCCACCGCTCAAAACTGATCGAGGCTCGGCACCGTGATGGCGCGGCGGTGCTGGGCCTTTAAGGTTCGGAGGTCTTGGAAGGCGTTGATGCGTTCAACCAACTCTGGTTTTACCTCACCAAAGCGGATTTCTAAAGCCTCGATCACAGACTCGCGGGCCTGCACCAGTGAGCCTTCCTCGCGACCTTCTTGGCGGCCTTCTTGCAGACCCTCCTTACGTCCTTCTTGGAGGCTCATGCGTGTGAGTGTGTCGACGTAGGGCATATTTTTATCTTTCTCGATGGTGAAGAGTTCTTGTTTGAAGCGGACCATAAGCGGACGTGGAAGGATCATCAACCGGTCGATGAGCCCGTGGATGAACACCACGTCTTTCCGGCTGAAGCCCTCCTCGTAGAGGCGCCGGACGAGGGCCACGCGCTGCGTGTAGCGTGCCTCCAAAT
>JAPLUF010000267.1 GCA_026397755.1 Verrucomicrobiota bacterium | reverse complement strand
GGCTTCGAACTTGTCTTCTAACCACGGAATTCTATTAGCAACAGCTTGGTTCTGAATGACCGGAACTCCTGCCAAGATCGCAGACCAGGCCGACAGGTTCGTCTGATTGACGCCAATCTGGCCGCGCGCCGCGTTCTCGGTGAGTGCCGTCGAGAAGGTATCGAGTAAGGCCCAGTCATTGGTGGGGTGCGTGCCATAGCTGCCCGACCACCACTTCCAGTGATGGCGGTCTCCGATATGGTCTTCGCCGTCGCCGTAGATTAGGGCGATCGGGCTCTTCAAGTAAACCGTCTGCCACGGCGTCCCCCGATGAATTCGGCCCAGTTGCCCAATGGAGGCGAAGGCGTTGGTCGGAGTTGGGAAAGACCACGCGGCGCTGTTGGTCACCAGAGGGTCTTTGTAGGCCATGTCCACGGCCAGGGCTGGCGAAGGAATTCCGGTGCCCAGATTCGCGCTCATTCCCCAGGGGGCATAGGCATTGATGAACTTAGAAGGAGCCGCAACGCGATTGGTGCGGTTCACATAGGTCACCAAATAGTCACCGCTGGGCTCCGCTATTCGCCCTTCCGAGATGCTCGGATCCAATTGCAAACCTTGGAACATTTCAGGCCGACGATCGTGGTAGACGTCAGCGTAGAACTTCCAGTAACCCTCGGGGTAAGTATAAACTAGTCCACCAGGTTGGAGATCTTCCTTGGTGTAATGAACCATCGGATCGTTGGCCATGCGCCGATCGGTGAGGTGAACCTCGCCCACCGGGTTGAAGCCCACCTGAATCCGGTTTCCGTTGATGTTGCCACCCGAGGCCAGCAGTCGATCCAGTTCGCGTCGGGCAATGACTTGTGAACTGCGCGGCACCGAATTGATGCCATAAAGGAAAGCCCGCAGACCCAAACTGGCATCCAGACGGGGGTCTCCCGTGGTGATGACACCGGGCACCACTGGCGCTTCCCAGAATTGTAGTACCCGGAGCGGATTGAGCGAAGCGGAGAACTGGTTCTCAAAGCCCGAAGGAATGACCCGGCCGGCCAGGAAATTGGTTTGCCACAAGTCCGCCATCCGAAATGGGGTAACCGAGCCAACTCCTCCGCCCAAACTGCCACCGGTGTTGTCGAAGCCCTGATCGAGACCGGCGTCTCCGCTGCTACCCGGGAGAATACCGTTAGCGGTGTACATCAAGTTCTCCAGCAAGTTGGTCTCCAAGGTCCCGCTCTTGATATTAACGAAGTCGAGCAGACGGGCCGGGACGAAACTGTCATCCACGATGGCGAAGACCAACCGGTTGGTCACGGCCAGGGTCAGCTTCGGCAGCAACCGATCCGGACGGGTGCCCGGCATGGGGAACATGGCCAGGGGATTGTTGGTCTCGGTGAGCGGGAAAACACGGCCGATCACCGGGTTATACACCAAGCCGAAGACGGAGTTGGTGTTGAGCGCCGGGATGTATTCCTGAGCATCCCATCGGGACTTGTACCCGGTGTTGCCATTGCCAATGCGAACCACATTGCCCACTTGCAACGCGTAGTTGGTCCGGTTGAACACCATGGGGTTCTGGCCACTCAGCGGCAGGTTCGGATTGAGCGGTTGGGGAATGAACAGCGGCTGACCCAAGGGCTGAGCGACGGTGGCCAGGCTGGTGTCGTAGAGACACACCTCGGTCCAGTTGGTGGCAATGAGCCGCAGCGAGCGATTGGCTGGGAAGGCTTGGAGGTAGGAGTTCCAACCCTCGGCTGCCGCGGTATTGACGACCTGGAAGGTGTACTGACCGTACTTCACCACGCCGAGGGCGCTCAAAGACGTCTCGTTGGTGGGGCGCACGGCCCCATTGGGCTGGCGCTCGAGCAACAACCGACGACCCGTGCGCACACGCGTTTGCCAGAACGCCTCATTGAACTTAGGTAAGCCCAGGGCGTTGGGACCGGTTTGGTTCTGCTTGGTCCCGACAAGATACGGAATGCCGAAGACGTTGGTCCGGGTGGGCAGCGACGGATCGGTGCTCAAGTTGGCCACGTCGATGGGATTCTCGAAATCCATCCAGTTGGTCCAGGCGGTGTTCAGCACCTGGGTGAAGGCATTGGTTACTTCTTCCAGCCCGGCCAATCGGACGACGGAAAGCTTCTTGCCCGGGTTGCGCGGGTCGTCTTGGTCTTCGCGGTAGAAGGTCGGGCGGAAGACATGCGGGGGGAAGGGTTCGGAACCGAGCCCGCCCACGATGTTGGTTCGCACCTCATGAATGTTGGCGGCCAACTGGAGCAGCCGGTGGAGCTTGGCCGACCAGGTGTGGTTGGTCTTGGAGACCGCTCTGTTTTGCGCGCGGGAACCCACGGCGTTGGTCACCCAGTAGCTTCCGGCGATGGCGACTCCGTGAGCGGCCTCCTCTTTCGCCTTGGGCACAGCCAGCTTGGAGCTGGGGTTGGCCGGATCGTAGAAGTTGAAATTGCCCAACTCGGGCAGGCCGTTGGAGAACTCCTTGCGCAACAGACGATCGCCCGCCAAAGAAACCCAAGTACGGGCGGTCCAGGGCACCAATGCCGTGGCACGGGCCTTGGGGCCAGACTCCCCATTGGTGGCTACCAGGTTGGCGCTGTAGGGCTGTGACCCGTCAGGATCGAGAACTTGGTAATTCAGGTTCAGCTTGGACCGACGGTAGTAGCGATTGGCCAGATCGACGCCGACCTCGATGCGACCGTCGGAACTGTCGGTGCCCACCGACCCGAGCAGGCGGTAGAAGGTGTAGGCGTTGTAGGTGGAGTTGGAGGCTTGGACGGTCGAAACCAATTGGCCGGCAAACGCAGTGCGACGGGTATCCAGATTGGTCCAGATGACTCGGTTGGCCCCCAGCGGGAGCAGCGTCGGATCACTCAGCAGCGAGAAGGGGGTCAGGTAGGGGTTGGATACATCACCGCCGGACCAACGCCGAGTGGTGACGTTATCGCCGTCATTGAGCAGGCGAGGATTTCGCACCTGGGCCAAGCTCTGGATGAGTGGGCCATCGGAGAGGTCATCCACGCCGTTGAGCGGCAGCACCCGCGAAGCGGCAGCGGTGTCTCCAGCGACCCCTAACTGGGGACGGGAGTCTTCGGTGAGGATGTCTTGCGCGGTGGCGCGGCCTGCGACCGTTGCCACTCGGCGATAAGTCCAGAGGTTGAGGGCATGCTCGAAGGTGAGGCCGGTGTTCGCCGCGTTGGTGGAGTACGCGTACGTCTGCCACAGGTTGGTGTTCAGGTCCCGGAACAGGCCGGCCATGTTGAGTTCCCACGGCGCCACGCCTTGGTTGCGAAAGAACTGACTGGAGGTGGCATCCGGATTGCGGGCCTGATTATGGGAATAGTTGAGGTCAACCGTCTGATCGGCCGGAACCACTAGGTAGGCGATGCGGTACAAGAAGCGATTGTTGCCCGAGTGCGGGCGGTCGGGATCGGCCAACACACCGATCCACTCGGGATCACCGACGTGCCACATCGGTGGAAGCGTTTTGCCGTCCTTATCTAGCGACGGCCTTCCATTAGCTTCACGCTGAAGGATATAACCATTGGTTTCGAAGCGCCCGTTGCGATTGAGGTCGAGGTAAAAGCGGTCTTCGAACGAATCGGCCCGAGTGTCCATGCGTCCAATGCGAGCGACCACCGGGACTCGCGGGTCGTAGTACAAGTTGGCCAGCATCCGTCGATACTCGAGGATCTCGGCCGTGTTGTTCAGGTCGAACGGGCGGCCTTGGTACAGATAAGAAACATTGGCCAG
>JAPLUF010000054.1 GCA_026397755.1 Verrucomicrobiota bacterium | reverse complement strand
TCCACATCCGGACCCACGCGGTTTATGCCGAACAAGCCTTGAACGCCAAGGCCGTGGTGAAAGGAAACTTCGTTTACGATGGCATCTCGGGAGCGACCCCGACCGGGGCGGCCGCCGCGCCAGGAACCGATCGTTTGCCGCTTCAGAACTTCCAGGACATCCGTCGTGCTGGCTCCGTTGAACTCGACCTAACCGCCGGTCGCTTCATCACGCGCCCCCAACTTTCGTACAGCGAAGAGAGTGATTACCGCTCTATCGGTCTTTCTCTGAATGAGAGCATCGAGTTCAACCAGAAGAACACGATCTTGAATCTGGGTTTGTCGCGCAATTTCGACCAGGTCACCGGCTTCTGGTTGGCCAACAAGACGCTGTGGAAAGACAAGGATACTTGGGATGGTCTCTTGGGGGTGACCCAGTTGCTGGGACCCAACACGTACCTGACGGCCAATTTGACCGTGGGCGTGGCTGATGGCTATCTGACGGACCCGTACAAGGGGGTTCACTTCCAGTACGACTTTCCAGTCGAGGGCTACAACTCGGATCCCTCGGCATCGGTGGGTGAGAATCGCCCGAATCAACGCATTAAGCAGGTGGGTTATCTCGGAATTACCCACTTCGTGAGCGCGCTCAATGGCAGCATCGACGCCAACTACCGCCTCCACCACGACGACTGGGGCATTTGGGCCAATACCGCGGCAGTCCAGTGGAACCAGAAGGTCGGCGAGAAACTCGTGATTTCCCCAATGCTGCGCTACCACGTCCAGTCGGCGGCCGACTTCTACGCACCCGTGTTCAACGGGACGTTGGTGGATCCCAACGGCGTGAACGCGGCCCTGCAGTCCGATGGAAGTTTGCTCTTTGATGGGGAGCCTGGGTTCCCCGGGGATGGGCGTGTTTTGTCAGTGCCCGCGTGGCCCCAGTATTATTCGGCGGATTACCGCCTGAGCCATCTCGAGACGTGGACGCTGGGAGTCGGCATTCACTGGCAAGTGCATGAGCATGTTTCTGTGGACCTGGCCTACAAGCGCTACCTCATGCAGGGCTTGGATGGCGTGACCTTGTCGTCGGCTTACCCCCAGGCAAATGTCTTCACGATGGGTATTGGTTTCCAATGGTGAGCGCCCCGGTCCAATCCAGCAAACCGGCGCCCGCGAACGTGGTCCGGGGAAATGCCGCACCGGTGCTTCGCCGGATCCGGGAGTCGTGTCAGGAGTCGCCAACCGATGGCGGTCGGGAGTTGCGCTTCATGGCGCTCGGCACCACGTGTTGCTGGGTCACGGTGGGTTCTTCGGAGGCGATCCGCCGTTTCGATGGCGAGGCTTTGGGATGGTTGGCGGCCTTCGAGGCCAAGTATTCCCGATTCCTGCCCGACAGTTGGATCTCTGTTCTTAATGCATCGGCCGGCGGTGCCGCGGTGGCTTCCGATCCGGAGATCGACCGCATTTTGGCGCTGTGCCATGAGATGCATTTTTTGACCCGCGGTGTCTTTGATCCCACCGCGTTGCCTCTCATTCAATTGTGGGATTGGCGTCGGGCACAAATTCCCACCGACCCACAGATCGAAGCCGCGCGCCAGTGTGTCGGTTGGCGCAGGGTGGAGCGCAAGCCGGGTTCGGTGAGATTGAGTGAGCCCGGGATGTGTCTGGATCTGGGTGGCATGGGCAAGGAGTACGCGGTGGATCAGGTGGCTCTTTTGGCGCGTCAGTGCGGACTGACCGGGGCCTTGATAGACTTCGGGGCCGACATCCGGGTGACGGGCTTGCCAGCCGATGGTCGTCCAGGTTGGCACCTGGGGCTCGAAGACCCCAACCAACCGGGTCGGGCTTGGTGTGGACTGGCTGTCCGCGAAGCCGCCGTGGCCACCTCGGGCGATTACCACCGCGGCTTCACTGCAGCAGGCAAGCGCTGGGGACACATCCTCGACCCGCGCACGGGGCGGCCGGTGCAAAATGGGTGTCAGGCTGTGCACGTGCTGGCTCCGAGTTGCACCCTGGCGGGCATGCTCAGCACCGCGGCCCTCGTGCTGGGGGCCGACGAAGGTCTCCGTCTGATCGAATCTCAACCGGGGGCCGAGGGCCTCCTTCACGGACCTCAATCCAAACTCAGCAGTCGCCGATTTTATGAACATGTCGCCTCTTGAAATCTCCCTGCCACGTCGCCAATTCCTGCGGACCTCGGCCGTCGGGATGGCGCTGATGGCCACGACTCCGCTGGGCTGGGCCGCTGGGCTCCAGCCCGGTGATACCCTGCCGGACCTCAAGAGCCTGCAACTCGAAGGCACCGTGCCAGACCTGTCCGGCAAGGTGGTTCACCTCGATTTTTGGGCCTCATGGTGTGTGCCATGCCGTCAGTCCTTCCCAGTGTTGGAAAACCTCCACAAGACCTATGGATCGAAGGGATATGTGCTCATCGGTGTTTCCATGGACGAGCGTCAGCCGGACATGGACCGTTTCCTCAAGAAGAACCCGGTGAGTTTTGCCACCGTACGCGATGCTCATGAGAAGCTCGCCTCCAAGGTTCGCCCTCCCGGGATGCCGACCTCCTATTTTTTTGGACCGGAGGGGCGTCTCGATTCGGTGCATCCCAAATACGAAGGGGAAGCGACCCGCAAGAAGTACGTTGAAATCATCGAGCGCCTCCTAAAAACGGTTAAAGCTTAAACTTTATCGATAGAATCGACATGAACTTGAAAAATTTACTACCCCTTCAACCAGCCTGTTCCTCCCGTCCGGGTGGGATGGTGTTGGCGGCCGTTGCGGTCATCATTGGGTTGGGCACGGGTTGCACCACGGTCGAGCCGTGGCAGCGTCGCACATTGTCGGATGCGACGATGCGCGGAGATCGGGATCCGGCAGGGTTGTTGCTCGCCGAACATATGTGGTTTAGCCGTGAGGCAGCAGCCGGCGGACGCGGAGTGGGCGGGGGTGGTTGCGGTTGTAACTGATTCCTAGTCTCTGCGTTTGCACGGTCCCGAAGTGCTCATATTCTTGGTGTGGTCTCTATGAAACGGATCTTGATTCATCCCCATGTGTTGGCTGCCTTCCTTCAATTGGCTCCGCTGCTGCGTGTGGCGCAGTCCGCGCCCGGGGTGATGGCGGCTCCCACGCTGTTCATTCTCAGATGGGTCTTTGGTGCAGCGGCCGTGGCAGGCAGTTTTCATGGGCTTTCCGGTGCCACGGGCGCGACGCCGGCGTCAGCTCGGGCGACCAATGGCGTCCGGATGTCTGTGACGTTTTCAATCACCAGTTCCTCCCATGGCACGGCCAAGTCCTATTCGGTCCAAAGTGGTTTGCCACTGCCTCAGGGCCTGACCCTGTCCACCCGCGGAACGCTCTCGGGCACCCCCACCGAAAGCGGCAACTTCATCATGAGACTGACCGGATGGCAGAACTCAAACCTCAGCGGAGATTCAGCTGGAATCAATGTGCCGTTAACGGTGGTGAGCGCCAACCCGCCCGTGTTTACAGCCCAACCGACCAGCGTGACGGTGGCCGCGGGCCAATCGGTGAGCCTCACGGCTTCTTTCAAGGGAGATCAGCCGTTGACCTTGCGGTGGTTCAAGGAGGACCTCGAGGTTAAGAATGCCACCAATGCGACCCTGATCATTACCAGCGCCCAAGCGGCGGATGCCGGACGCTATCGGCTGAGATTGGTGAATGATATTGCGACAGCCTACAGCGACTGGGCGACCCTCACCGTGCAGGCCGCGGTTGCCAAGCCGGTGATCACGACCCAGCCCGTGGGGCGAGCGCTGCATGCTGGCGAAGGCTTCTCGTTGGGTGTTTCTGCGACAGGCACCAACTTGACCTATGCTTGGACGCGGGATGGCGTGGCGGTCGGGAGTGCTGGCCCCCCGGGACCGACGTTGGTCGTGACGAATGTCACCGCAACTGCGGCCGGGGTGTACCGGGTGCGGATTACCAACCTGGGTGGATTCGTGGACAGCGACGGCGCGACGCTGTCTGTGGCCGGTCCGGTGGTGTGGGACCAACCCACTCTCGTCTCGGACTCCCTGAGGCTTTCCTTCAACGGGCTCACCGGTCGTCGCTACGCGATTGAGTCGGCGGCGGCCTTGCCGGGTCCTTTCGCAACCCAGGCTGAAATGATGAGTCAGGCCGGAGGAACTGTGCTCTTCGATCCGATCGTCGGATCGGGTCGGGTTTATCGAGTGCGTCCGTTGCCTTAAAAATAGCGTCACCGGCCAAGCGGGTTTTGGACCTCGAGGGCGAGGTTCATCCGGATCTGATCGGATCAGAGGGGTATTAGAGAGTGGCCGCACCCGGGGGCTAGGCCCCTATTTCAAGGCCCCTTGGCCCGCTGGATGGGGAAGCTTTCGATAAGCTTGGAGCGGACGGGAGCCAGCGGCGTCTGTGGGTTTTGAGCCATGGCTCCGGCCATGCCTGAGGCGTAGGCTGCCGAGACCGACGTGCCCTGAACCACCCACGACTGCCCATCCATCTGAACCACGGTCGAACCGGGTACACCCAGATCGACGAAGCCGCCCCGGTTGGCGTAGGGCGTCAGCTGTCCGGAGCGTCCCGTGGCGGTCACCGCCAGCGTCGCATCATAGGCGGCCGGGTAGAAGGGATCGGCGGTGCCATTGTTGCCCGCCGCGGCGATGACCAACGCCCCCTGACCGGTGACTTGCTGGATGACGTCCCGGAGGTAGGGGCTGTCTTGGGCGCTACCGAGTGACAGGTTGATGATGGTGGAACCGTCTTGGGCGGCTTGTGTGATCCCGCGGGCCACGTCCCACGTCGAGGCCGACTCGCTGGCACCGTAAACATTGTACGGCTGGATGCGGGTGCTGGTGCTGGTTTCGGGCGATCCGGCGCTCAGGCCGCGAACCATCGCCTCGGCCATGGACGTGCCGTGCGATGGGCTGCTTGAGGTCGGGGCCCCCGAAACCACATCCACGGTGGGCAGCAGGAAGGACTGGAAAGCCGGAGGCAGCGGTTGCGGCGCCGAGTCGATGAGCGCGATCACCCGCCGGTTCCCATCGGGTCGCACCGTGGCCGTCAATCGCAAGGGCGGGGCGGTCATTCCGGAGATCGCGACGGGCGGATCTGGGGCGTCGAGTCGTTGGTTGTTTTCGACCGCGAGGTCTTCGGACTCATTGGCCAGCTTCTGCTTGGCTTCCTCGGCCAGCTTCTCCGAATCGAAGCGAATTTGATAGGCCCCGGCCACTCCGTTGGTTCCGACCAGGCTGGCTCCATTCAGACCCGCCAAGAGTTTTAGATCGATGGGGGAACCGGATTTGGAACGGACGATCAATTCGTTGGCGATCACCCCATCGCCCTCATCGGCCACGATTTCACGGGTGCTGGAGCGGGCTTGCGTGGCGAACACCTTGAGTTCCCGGCGACCGGTGCTGGAGGTGGTGAGTGAATAATTCAATCCACCGAGGATCCGCGGCAACGCCTCCCGGGCGGGCAGGTTTCGGAACTGGGCACGTATTTGGGTTTCGATCCCATCTTCGATCCAAACCCGCCAGCCGGTTTGACCGCTCAGACGTGCCAAAACCCGTTGGATGGGCCATCCAGGGATCGATGCCGCGTAGCGATCGGTTGCGGCGTTCCACCGAAGCCCTTTCCGGATCGCAGGGGTGGCCGAGGCAATGTCAGCGGTGTTGGACGAGGGAGTCGGGAAAGGGCTCGCCGGGGGCGTGGCTGGTTCAGTTTGGCCGAGGAATGCCAAACCCACCCACAGGCAGGTTCGTTGCAACAGACGGCTCGGCATGGAGTGAAGTCTAACGAATTCTGCAGCGGACGCCAAAGTCTGGGCCGCAATAATTCAGGAAAACCCGAAAACCCTGACTTTGTCTGCTTGGAAATCTTGAGTTCAATTCAAACAGGGTTAAATTCACCTTCAAGTTCAGCCGTCCAAAGCCCCATTGTTATGAGCCTTTTTCAACATCAGCCGAGACGAACCTTTCTCCGAGGATTGGGTACCGCAGTCGCGTTACCGTTTCTGGCATCGGCTCCAGCTGTTCGTGCATTGGGGGCTGCAGCGGGTGCTGCGGCTTCGGCAGGTAAGCCGCCGTTGAGGATGGCCTTCGTGTACATCCCGAACGGGGCTCTCATGAAGCACTGGACGCCCGAGCAGACCGGTTCGTCCTTTGAGTTGCCTCGTATTTTGCAGCCACTGGCTCCGGTGCGTGACCAACTCACCGTGCTGAGCGGTTTGGCGCACGACAAGGCTCGCCCCAATGGCGATGGTGCGGGTGATCATGCCCGGGCTTCGGCGACGTTTTTGACGGCCTGCCAGGCGCGCAAGACGCAGGGCGCTGACATCCGGGTGGGGGTGTCTGTGGACCAATGGGCCGCCCAAAAGGTGGGCAACCACACCCGGTTCCCCAGCCTCGAACTGGGCACCGACCGAGGGCAACTTTCTGGCCAGTGTGATTCGGGTTACAGCTGTGCCTACTCGTTCAATGTGTCCTGGCGCTCGGGCTCCACGCCTATGCCGCCTGAAGTAGATCCGAAGCTGGCCTTCGACCGATTGTTCACTCAAGGAGACTCAGGCGAATCCGCCGAGGTGCGCGCTCGGCGGCAGGCGCGGCGTTCCAGTGTTCTCGATTTCGTTTTAGAGGACGCCAAGCGTCTGCACGGCCAACTGGGGCGCAACGATCAGCACAAGCTCGACGAGTACATGAGCGCGGTGCGCGATGTGGAGCGTCGCATCGCCATGGCCGACAAGGTGGGTGTCGAGTTGCCTGATCACACCCGCCCGCAAGGGGTTCCGGCCAAGTACGAAGATCACGTGAAGTTGATGTTCGACATCATGACCTTGGCGTTCCGCACCGACAGCACACGGATCGGCTCCTTCGTGATGGCCCATGATGGAAGCAACCGTCCGTATCCCGGCATTGGGGTCAAGGAGGGGCACCACGATCTCTCCCATCACGAGAGCAAGGAGGACAAGAAGGAGAAGATCGCCAAGATCAACGTCTTCCACATGCAGTTATTTTCGGCGTGGCTACAACAGCTTCAGGACACCCGGGAGTCCGATGGCAGCAGTCTGCTGGACAATTCGATGATCGTTTACGGCAGCGCCATTGAAGACGGCATGTCCCACGCCCACCACGACCTGCCGGTCCTGCTCGCGGGGCGGGGCGGTGGCACCATCAAACCGGGACGTCATGTCCGGTATGCCAAGAACACCCCGATGGCCAACCTATTCCTGTCGATGCTCGACCGGATGGGCGCACCGGCGGAGCGCCTCGGCGACAGCACCGGCCGCCTCGATCAGTTGAGCTGAGATCGGAGCCCTAC
This sequence comes from Verrucomicrobiota bacterium, assembly GCA_026397755.1. Lineage (GTDB taxonomy): Bacteria > Verrucomicrobiota > Verrucomicrobiia > Limisphaerales > UBA9464 > SXXZ01. The sequence continues at coordinate 6,505 of JAPLUF010000054.1, read as the reverse complement.
CTGAGGATGGTAGGGCGATTTCTCCGAAAGCGCCGGTGGGACGGGGAACGCCGGGTCGGGGGACCCGGCCTGTACGGTGGGCTATTGGTTGGCAACGGCCTAGTTGTAGGCCCGGTGCCCTCACCGGGCGGTCTGGGCTCGGCGCTGCAGTTCCTAGAGCTTCGACTCATCGCAGTGGGCGCGAATGTGGTCGCCGGATGTTTATGGATGCGACTTCGCATCCGAAGTCGCCGGGTCGGTCTACGATCCTCGGACACTTGCGAGGACGGCCCGCCACTCCTCGGCGTGGGGGATGTTCTCGTAACCCTTCATTTCAGGGGTGCCGCGAGTGAAATGGACTGCTTTCGGGTCCAGCCCAGCATCCGAATGTCCCTCCAACCAGTTCCAGGTCGGTGGAAGATCCCCGATCAATGAGTCGTCCAACCACTCGAACGCGTGAAGGTTTCGTCCGGGCCGAGTGTTGATCCAGCTCTGAAGGGGCTCATGGGCTGGATGCCGGCAATTCCAAAGCACTAGGCTCGACCAATTCTTGCGCCGGTAGTTGAGTTGCAATTGCCCATCCATCTTGATGCCTTCGGGCGGAGCATACTGATGCTGCACGACTTGCACCGCATACCGCGGATCCGCTAGTGCCAGCAGTTCCTGAATGTCCGCCCGCCACAGGAAATCGCAGTCGCAGAACACCGCCCAGGGCGTGGTACTCAAGAGTGGCGTCAAAAAGCGGGTGATGGCGAACTCGGTCGACATTGGCGCTTCTGAAATCACATCCCACAAGCGCCCCTCCCTCCGCTCATGGCGCCGCGTATAGAGGCCCAACCCTCGCAAGTGCGGTTCCAATAGCGGCACTAGTTGTGGCACTAGTTGTGGCACCTCCTGGCAATGGTCGCGAATCGACCTGACACACACCTCGTATGCGGCCGCCTCCCTAGAATCGAACCCGATGAAGATCTCACAGTTCATAAATACAAAGTCTGAGACTGCTGGAATTGAAGGGATGGGCGCATTCAATCCAATCGAATGACTCGAAGGAGCGAGGCCGCCTCCTCGGAAACCTTCTTAGCCGAAAATCGGCCCATCGCTTCTGCACAATGGAGGCAACGCTTGCGTCTCCCGCAGGGCGTTCCGCCTGAGAATAAATTCACATGATGCGCATACCCCGTCTGCGCCGGGGAAATGTAGCCCCCAAAGATCACGATCGCCGCCGTTCCAAACGCTGCGGCCGCATGATGCAGGCCACCCTCCGGAAGGATCGCCAACCGGGCACGCTCCAGTACGGCGCAGGCCTGACGAAAACTTGTGGTCTTGATGATCTCCGCTCCCGGCAACGGCGGGCAATGTTGGGAGGCAAACTGGGAGACCGGATATCCTTTGGATTGAAGGTGGGCCGACAAGGCACACCAGCGATCCCATCCCCAATCCTTGTTAGGACTCGCCTCCGGCTTGAGCGCGGGCTCCAGAAGAATCCTGCCCTCATATCGACTCCCGACAGCCCGTTCTTCGTCGGTCAGATAAATCTCGCCCAGCGGACAAACCCACTCGCGCCAAACCCATCCCCCGAGCGTCTGACCTGCGATGTAATCACGCTGCCCCGGGGCATTCACCAATGTCTGCACCTTCCCCCGATAGCCGACCGCAGCAAACCGTGGATTGTTCTCCCAGACGGGACTCCAACGGGAGCGTCCGCGCTGATCCAACACCCGGATGGGTAAGGCGTTCCGTCTCTGCATGCGGCGCGCCAGACCCGTTACGATGAGTTCATCTCCCAAGCCCATAGGTCAAACCGCTGCCTGAAGCGTTCTCCAAGCCACGCCGCTGCGAAACTCCTCTAGGCTCCATTGCTGGCCCGCCAAGGCCGCCGCCCACGCCGACCGACCCGGAGGATAAATCGGTGATTCAATCTTGGTGAAATCAGACAGGCCCATCTTGGACGCCGCACAGTCACCCGCCATAAATACCGGGACACCGGCCAGCAAGGCCTCGTTGGCCGCAGCGCTGGACCAGGTCACCAACGCCCAGCAGTCCACCAATGCCTCTTTCAGACTGGCCGCCAACGCCATTTTGTTGCTGCGCCAACCCCGCACCTGAATGGGTCGGTCGGTGTGTTGCCGAATCTCCGCCAGCGCCTGCTCCCACCATCCCCCGGACTTTCCGGCCACCACCGACATGTAGGTGCTCGACTGCACCGCCACCACCAGGTGACGTCCGGATCTCTTCCAAGGTGTAATCTCCACTCCCAGACTCGCGAACCGCTTCCAATCGGGACGCTCGCTCCCGGTTGCCTGAACCCCGCGGCGCACCGCACGGAACAGTCGCCCGCGAGCGGCATCGAAGTAGGCATTGTCCAAATAGTACCAATCCATTCCTTCACGAACCGCTTGTCGCCACAGATGCTGGGTTGGTTCGGTGACCCCAAAAAAGCAGGCAGCTCCCGAACTCAATCGCGCTGGAGGAGGCTGGAACACTCCACTGCCTCCGGCACCTTGGACAAACGCCTCGCAAACCACACGCGCCTTCGCCTTTCCTTTCGCGGCATAGCCGCACATCTGCGTTTGGAATACGCGGGGAACAGCGAGGCCCGCACTCGGAAATTCATCGATTTCCGGCCGCCAATCTTCCAGCGTGGCTTCATAGCCATCGCTGCTGCAAATAACCGGCGGCCACGTGCTCGCCAAATCTCTGCGATTGAGTTGGTGAATGGATTCCAAGGATCGGTTCCTAAAAAATAGACTCCGTAAATAAATTTAGATGTGACCCTGTAAAATTTTTATAAACGCATCTATTACGCAACAGCTTTCGTGCCAAAACGGCTCCAAACCTCCCCTATTATGTTTATTGATTTTGATTTAATTTTGGATCGATCAACGTTCGGGCGGAGAGCTGATCGAGCTGAGAATTTCCCGGGCTACGGTGGTGATGATGTTCCGTTCGGTGGCGTGGTCGGTGGTGAAAATCACCAAGATGATGCGTTTGCCGGAGGGGAGTTCCACCAGGGCGGCATCGTGGCGGGTCTGACTTGTCAGGCCACATTTCGACCAGAGCTTCGTTCCGGGCTTTAGTGCGAGTCCGGTGTACCCGTGGGCTTGGTCTTCGGGGTCGGTGGCCGGTGCGGTGAAATCCCGGGCCATGAGCTCTAGCATCTGGCGCGATCGTTCGGGGTTGACGCACTGTCCCAACGCCATCTCGAGAACCAGGCGCGCCGTGGCTTCGGTGGTCAGGAAATTGCGCCGGGGTTCAAAGGCCGCGATGGCCTGACTTTCCCGCCCATACGGGCCTTCGCACCAGGGCTTCTTGCTGGCGTTGATCGCGCTCGGATAACCCATGGAATGAAACCAGCGGTTCACCGCGTTGCGCCGATCCCACCAGGTTTTCAAGTCGGCCTCGGGCAGTTCCGGTCCGCTGGTGGTGCCGGTGAGGAGATCGATGAGGTAGTGGGTGGGTTCGTTGTACGACTCCACGATCATGTCGCGGAGGGCCCGTCGCACTTCGGGCGTGTCTTGAATTTTCCGGTCCTCCATCCAGCGATGCACGGCGGCTTGATAGAACAGCTTGATGACGCTCGCCGGGTAGACGGGTTCCGTTCCTCGGGCCGAGGCGAAAATGGGCTTCTGGGGCTCGCTCAAATCCACGGCCGTGACGGCGAGTTGCTGAGCCTGAAGCGGCGGGTTCCAAGTCCGGGCCAAGGTCGTCGCAACGGCTTGATCTACCGAGCGCTGCAAGGCCGGGGAATGCGAGGCCGATGTGTGGCCGGCCAGATCGGGTTCGGCGGCCATCGAAGTCATCTCCAGGCAGGCGAGAGCGATGGCGGCCATGAGGAGTTCAATCGCGTTTCTCATCGGGTCGCTCTAGAAATCGCATGACCGTGTCGCCGTGTCGCATGTCTTTGCGCTCCTTCCAGGTGGCGGGGATTTCCAGGGTGTCGCGCTTGGTGTGGCCCACCACGAAGAGACCGCCGGGTGCCAGAAGTCCGGGCAACACGATGTCATCGAGCAGCAATTGGGCGAGTGAGGTGGATCGGCGGCCGACATTCTTCTCGCCGTAGGGAGGGTCGGCGATGATGAGGTCGAATTGACGTCCACTCTGAGCCAGTTGAGGAAACACCAAAAACACATCTTGGACGCGTAGAGTTACCGCAGTGACGTGTAATTCTGAGGCGGCGAGATTTTGGCGGAAGAATCGGGCGTGTTTCTCAGACTTCTCGATGCTAACCATTTCCCGAGCGCCGCGACTCAGGCATTCCAGACCTAGGGCTCCGCTGCCGGCGAATAAGTCCAAGACCCGGGCCCCGTCTAAGAAGGCTCCCAGGCTGTTGAAGACTGCCAGTTTGACCTTGTCGGGCGTGGGGCGGACTCCGAGTCCTTCTGGAACCTTCAATAGTCGGCCTGCAGCCAGTCCTCCGATAATGCGCACGGCCTGAGAGTGGGCCTCAGCGCCCGGCCGGCAAGCATCGGTTGAAAGCGCACGGTTGACTCCCTGTGAGATGGGGTAACATTTCCAGAAATGAATAGGTCCCTTATCACCGGCCTGATCCGCGTCGTCGCCCTGGCCGCAACCACCTTCACTATGATCGCATCCACTCCTCTCCAAGAGGTCAAACTTAAGGACATCGACGGCAAGGATACCTCCCTCAAAGCCTACTCCGGTAAGGTGCTGTTGGTGGTCAACGTTGCTTCGCAATGCGGTCTGACCCCGCAGTACAAGCAGTTGGAATCGCTGTACAAGAAGTACCACGGCCAGGGGCTCGAGGTGCTCGGATTTCCCTGCAATCAGTTCGGAGCGCAGGAGCCGGGCACGGCCGATGAGATTAAGAGCTTCTGCTCGACCAAGTACTCGGTGAGCTTCCCGTTGTTCGCCAAGTTGAACGTCAATCCGCCGGAGCAGCATCCCTTGTACTCGGTGCTCTCGGGCAAGGAGGCAGCGTTCCCGGGCCCGATCGAGTGGAACTTTGGTAAGTTCCTCGTGGGTCGTGATGGCAAGGTGCTGCATCGCTTCAGCCCTCGCACTCAGCCCGATGCCACCGAGGTGGTCGCAGCCATCGAGGCGGCCTTGAAGGCGAAGTAACCCCGAGGGGCGCAGACTTCTTTTGGAATAGCAAAAGCCCGCCGGCAGGCGGGCTTTTTCGTGACTGGATTCTCCGCCGATAGGCGAGAATCCGCAGGCTCAGTTTCGGGGCAGGGCGACCACACCGGTGCGGGTGAGGTCGAGGATGCCGAAATCCTTCAACAGCAGCAGGAACTGGTTGATTTTGGTTTCAGCTCCGGTGATCTCGATGACGATGTTGTCCGGTTGAACATTGACCACCTTGGCGCGGAAGAGTTCGGCCAGTTGGCAGATTTCGGCGCGGTTCTGGCCATTGGCCGACACGCGGACGAGGACCAGTTCGCGGTCGATGTAGTCTGTCTTGCTGTAGTTCACGATCTTGACCGAATCGATGAGCTTCTCGAGCTGTTTGCAAATTTGCTCGACCGTGGCGTCATCCCCGCGGGTGACGATGGTCATCCGGCTGAGGGTGGCGTCGTGGGTTGGAGCGACATTCAGCGAGTCGATGTTGTAGCCGCGGCCGCTGAACAGGCCGGAGACGCGGGTCAGGACGCCGAACTTATTTTCGACGAGCACGGAGATGGTGTGGCGCATGGGATTTTCGCTTTTCACGGTATCGGTATTTCGGTTCGTGGAGGCTGGCCTGGACGCACCGTCTCTGGAAACGGGCCCCGCACAGAACCGAAGCCCGCGATCCTTTGCCGGAGACGCGGGCGACCTGGATTCCAAACAGTCGGCCAGTCCGCGTCAGCCCCGGAGGGTTACACGTACGGCTACCTGTTCACGCTTCGAAATCACGGAGCGACGCTATCGAAGCCCCCGAGCTAGCGGCAACGGCTATTTTCCAGTGTGGGATCTCCGGTGTTCAGGGCTTTGCGGACTCTGGCAACCATGCCTAGTCTTTTGATGATGACCCATTGGAAGCCGTGTTCTGTAGCCGCGCTAGTGTGGCTGTTTTCCGCCTTGATGGTGGAGGCTCAGACCCAGCAACTCATTCCGCGAGGAGATGTCTGGCGCTTTGCCAAAGGAACCGCCGAGGCCTCTTCACCGGATGCGACCGAATGGCGTGTCAGCACGTTCAATGAGGCCGCCTGGTCTGCGGCGACACTTCCGGTCTTCTACGGCGAGGCGTTGACGGGCACCGAATTGACCGACATGCAGAACCGGTATTCCTCGGTGTTTCTGCGGCGTGCGTTCACGGTGGGTTCCCCGGCGGACGTCCGCAGTCTGATCCTGCGAGTGAAGGTAGATGATGGATTTATTGCCTGGATCAATGGTCGGGAAGTGGCCCGATTCGGAGCCCCGGATGGCGACCTGACTCTCGCTTCGTTGGCCTCCGTGTCGGCCGTTGAACCGGTGGATTTTGTGGAGTATGCGGTGGCCTTGCCAAAGGAAGTGCTCAAGGCGGGGAACAACGTGTTGGCCATCCAGGCCTTCAATGTGACGTTGGGCAGCAGTGACTTGGTTC
>JAPLUF010000047.1 GCA_026397755.1 Verrucomicrobiota bacterium | reverse complement strand
TTGGGGGAGATTATTCATAATCCGGAGGTGAATGATCAAATTCGGGGCATGGGCATTGTCAGTATTTCGCCGAAGCCCAGTGACGAGGAGTTGTCCGGCCTACGACTCAATGCCGACGACGTGGTCATTATCCCAGCGTTTGGCACCGAGGTGTCCACCCGCCACCGCATCGAGAGTTTCGGATGTCAGACGGTGGACACGACCTGCGGTGACGTCATGACGGTCTGGAAGCGGGTGCGCCAGTACAGCAAAGAGGCGGTGACGAGTATTATCCACGGCAAGGCCAAGCACGAGGAGACCAAGGCGACAACCTCCCAGGCCACCGCCTACGGGTCTGGGCATTATCTGGTGGTGTTCGACCTCGCCGAGACGGATTACGTTTGCAATTACATCCTTCACGGTGGCGACCGGAATGAGTTTCTGAACCGTTTCAAGGGGGCCTATTCTCCGGGCTTTGATCCGGATCTTCATTTGGTGGCCGTGGGCGTTGCCAATCAGACCACCATGCTGCGTGGCGAGACGGAAGAGGTTCAGAAGCGTTTCCAGCAGGCCATGCAACAGAAGCATGGTTCCGGAAAGGTGGCCGAGCACTTCCGTTTCTTTGATACGATTTGCGGCGCGACTCAAGACCGCCAAGACGCCTTGGAAAAGATGCTTCGCGAACCCATCGATCTCTTAATCGTGGTCGGCGGGTACAATTCCTCAAACACCTTCCACTTGGCGGAAATGGGCGAGAAGGTGTTGCCGACCTACTTCATCAAGAATGCAGCTATGATGGGTTCTCCGGCGCTCATTCGGCACTGGAATCAGCACATTACCGCCGAGGTGACCACCGCCGATTGGTACCGAACCGAAGGGGCTCTTACCGTCGGGATCACCGCAGGTGCGAGTTGTCCTAACAACTTGATCGAGGACACCATTAAGCGATTGTTTGACTTCCGGGGGGTCAATATTCTTGAGGTGCTTCAACCGGAGGGTTTGCAACGATGAAGAGTCTTGTTTTCAAGTTTTCAGATTTTGTTTATTTGAGAAAGTCGGACTTTCAGCTTGCCTGAATGGCCTGCACTTCCTATAGCGACCTAAGTTTCCTGAAGCAGCGAGTTAGTTTGATCGTACGCATGATGCATTTTCAATCGGAGGCGGTGCTTTGAGCCGCCCGTTTTCACGCCCGCAGCCGGGTCAGCCGCAGCACCGGATCAATGGAAAGATTCGAGCCCGAGAGGTTCGTGTCATTGGCATTGATGGACAGCAGGTCGGGATCATGGATCTGGCCGCCGCCATTAACTTGGCCCGACAGAGTACTGTCGATTTGGTCGAGATTGCCGCGACAGCCGTTCCTCCGGTGTGCCGCATCGTTGACTACGGAAAGTTTAAATACGAACTGTCGAAGAAGGAGCGCGATAGCAAAAAGCATCAGGCGGTCAACCTGGTGAAAGAGGTTCAGCTGTCTCCTCGCATCGATCCCCATGACTTGGGAATTAAGAGGGAGCACACGATCGGGTTCCTCTGCGAAGACATGAAGGTCAAGGCGACCTTGCGATTCCGCGGCCGTGAAATGGCGCACACGGAAGTCGGTAAGGAGGTAATGAACAAGTTCCTGGAGCAGTTGGCTCCCTGGGGCCATCCCGATTTTCCGCCGAAGTTGGTGGGTAAAGCCATCAACGTGATGATTAGCCCTCTTCCCAAGAACAAGCGGGCCAAGAATCCCAAGGAGGTTGATTTGGAGCCGCCCGCTAAGGAAACAGACAAGCCGGCCTCCAATGGCAAACCGGAACCGGTGAGGGTTTCAACCGATGCGGCCTCGCAGTCCGACTCCTTCGGGCAGAACCCGTTTTCGGGTCTGTCGGTTCCGACAGAAGGCTAAACTTTGGGATCGAGGCTAGGGTTAAAACCCCAAGCCTTATTCCGAGTTAAGAGCTTCGCTTTTTTGGGCTTTCTTTTGTGATGCGCGTGTTGGCATGCCTGCGCGCGGGTCACCCAGGCTGAAACCAAGGCTGAAACCAAGGCTGAAACCATGGGTCGTTTGCGCGCCATCTCCGCCATGTCTGAGAACCGGGTCATCGGAGACTCGGGGCGTATTCCTTGGCACCTTCCGGCCGACTTTCGTTGGTTTCGGCAGGTGACATTGGGAGGAATTTTGCTGATGGGTCGAAAGACCTTCGAGTCCATCGGAAAGCCATTGCCCGGCCGTCA
>JAPLUF010000331.1 GCA_026397755.1 Verrucomicrobiota bacterium | reverse complement strand
GCGCACGTGGCGAAATTGGCAGACGCGCTACCTTGAGGTGGTAGAGCCGTAAGGTGTGCAGGTTCAAGTCCTGCCGTGCGCACCACTTTCAGAAGCCCTTCTGGAGCGATCCAGAGGGGTTTTTTTTATTTTGGACTTTCTCTACAGACGTTGTCTCGGAGAGGGCTTCCGGTCGTGCGCGGAGGAATGAGCGTTGCCTGAGACCGCGGTGGCGGCACTGTTGCGGGCGTGGATCCCGAGGTTCCGTCTTCTTTCAGCCGCCAGCGGTGGTTTCCGCTGCTGTATGGACTGAGTTGGACTCTGTTGGGACTGGCCTTCGCGGGGCAGCACTACCTCAAGGCGGCCACGTTCGGAGAGGGGGTCTCCTTGTCGGTAGCCATCCAGGGCGCGCTGGCCGATTGGTATGTGTTTGCGCTGTTGGCGATACCGGCGTTCAAGCTGGGTCGGCGCTTCAATTTGGGTGGCGATCATTGGCGCATGCGGTTGGCGCTCCACGGTGTCGGCGGCGCGGTGTTTTCGCTGGTTTGGATCCTCGTGCGTGCCGGTGTCGGAGAATGGCTCTTCCCAGGGCACCGCTCCGAGAAACCCCTCCATGACCTCATTCGCTACGTCCTGGTGGCGACCTTCTTTTTCAACATGCTGGTCTATTGGGTCGTGGTGACCGTTGCTCACGTGGTCGCCTATTCCGAGAGTCTCCGAGATAGGGAACGTCGGGTGATGGATCTGGAGGGTCGACTGAGTTCGGCGCGGTTGATGGCTCTTCAGATGCAATTGAACCCGCACTTCCTCTTCAATGCTCTCAATGGCATCGGCACGCTGATGTTCCGGGACGTCGACGCGGCCGATGCTATGCTGGTGAGCTTGGCCGAATTGTTGCGTCATGCCTTGGACCGATCCGGTCGGCAATTGGTCACGCTGAGGGAGGAGTTGGCCTTTCTGGACCGCTATTTGACGCTGGAGCAAATGCGCTTCGGGGATCGTCTGGCAGTGTCGCGGGAAATCTCTCCCGAGGCCCAAGAGGCCCAAGTGCCCAATCTGATCCTTCAACCGCTCGTCGAGAACGCCATCAAGCATGGAGTTGAACCGCTCTTAGTTCCGGGTCGAATTACTATTCGCGCCTCGGAGTCCGTCCCAGGGCGCCTGCGGTTGGAGGTTCAGGACAACGGGAAAGGACTGCCTGCGGATCGTCAACCCGCCTTGGGGGTCGGAACTTCAAACACTCTGGCCCGATTGCACCAACTGTATGGGCCGCAAGCTCAGTTTTGGTTGGAAACATCCCCAGGAGGTGGCGTTCTGGCGGTGGTCGAATTGCCGCTCAATCGTTGATCTGGTGCCCTTCTTGACCACGGAATCTGAGTGGGTGGATGGATGTGCCAAAAAGCCTTTCCCGCAGACTCGACAGCGCCAATTCCCTTGGCACGGTAAGCCCATGCCCCCGATTCGAGCCATCGTTGTAGACGATGAACCCCTGGCCCGGGAGCGGCTCCGCCACTGGCTGAGTCGCGAGCCTCACATTGTTTTGGTGGCCGAATGCTCCCAGGGCAACGAGGCGGTGGAGGTGCTGCGTCGGGAACGCCCGGACCTAGTCTTCCTAGATGTTCAAATGCCCGGGTTGAGTGGGGTTCAGGTGCTGGAGGCCCTTGGAGATTCGGCCCCGCCGGCCGTGGTCTTTGTCACAGCGCACGAGCAATTCGCCGTGGAGGCGTTCGAGGTTCAGGCCGTGGATTATTTGCTCAAGCCGGTTTCCCGGGAGCGGTTTAAGACGGCGCTCGATCGGGTCTCCAAGAGACTGGCGCTCTCCCGGCTGGAGGCGAGCCCGCCGGAGGTCAAGCTTCCCGATCGTCTTCCAGTGAAGCACAACGGTCGCATCGTCCTTGTGCCGGTGGCTGATATCGACTGGATTGGTAGTGCTGACAACTACGTGGAGCTGCATGTGGGCTCCCAGACCTTCTTGATGCGCGAGACCATGAACGCCATCTCCCAGCGACTGCCCTCCGAGCGATTCGTTCGGGTGAGCCGCACGGCCATCGTGCAGGTGGCCCGGATTCGTCAACTTGAGCCGCTTTTCCACGGGGAATACTGCATCGAACTTCAATCTGGGGCCAAAGTCACCCTGAGCCGCAGCCATCGAGATCAGTTGCCGCGATTGGGTTTGCAAGGATAGAGGGTGTTCCCGATTGGCAGAAGGCGTTGGCTGGGAGAAGATCTCCTTGGTATGGACACGGTCCACAAACTCATCAGCTCCGAGGCATTCCCCGCCTGGCGCGAAGCCGTCAAGGCTTCGGGC
>JAPLUF010000098.1 GCA_026397755.1 Verrucomicrobiota bacterium | reverse complement strand
GTTTCTGTGGGATGATGAGGCGGGGTCGTGGGTGGGCGCTTCGCGGGATCGGGCCTCCGCTCGCAGGGAACGTGGGGAGCGGCTGGGCTTTCGCGCTGGCGCGCGAGGGGGAATAGGGTGTTCACGTTCCTACGCTCGCTCTGGCCCGGTCCCGCGGCCGCTTGACGTGTTTTGGGGTGATTTTCGGGCGGATGAGAATGGGGTTTGGGAGGTGGTGGGTCTGGGAGGTTGTCGTGTTTCCGGGGATGATGAGGCGGGGTCGTGGGTGGGCGCTTCGCGGTCCGTCCCGCGGCCGCTGGGTGCGTTGTCGATCTGATGTGGCCAGGGATGGGTGCTGGGGAGGCTCGACAGGCGAGGGTGGTGGTAGGAAAGTGACGCCGAGATGCAGCCGTTCCAGATCATCTTCAATCCGACCAGCGCCGCTGAGTTGTCCAAGCTCCCCAAGGACCTGCAATTGCAGGTGCTCGGTCAGTTCCGGGGGCTTCCTTCTGAATTGATGCGGGAGGAAGGAGCCTTTGGGAGCCTGTCCCGGCAAGGGCGGACGCTGACGCGATATCGCTTGGGGGATTACCGGGTTTATTTTGAGCGTCATCCACTCGGGGTGGTGGTGCACCGGATCCTGAGTCGTAATACGCTGAAGGATTTCCTCTACCGATCCAGCCTGCCGACGGGTGAGGATGAGCAGTTGGAAGGGAATCCGAAGTTCTGGGAACTCATCGCGGCCGCGAAGTCGGTGCGCTGAATGGTGATGTCGATCCATCTCCAAGGTAGCTGAGTCGCTCAGGCGGTTCCGGCGTAGATGGGGGGCAGGGGCAGAGGGACTTGCGGCGCGTTGGCCGTTTTCAGTGGGTCTTCAGCCCAGGAGCCGGAAGCCGGGTCTGGGGACTTTTCGGGGTGCTTAGACGTGACGCTTAAACCTAACCCTTAGACGTAGAGCGCTTTGCGCAGTTCGTGGGTGAGCACGGACATGGAGGGGTAGCGCATCGCCGGATCTTGTTCGAGACACCGGAGGACGATTTTTTCGAGCGCCAACGGGATGTCGGGATTGATTTGGCGCGGGGGGATGAAGTCCGAACGGTTCCGCTGGGCGTGGAAGACCCCGTCGGCGGAGTCTCCGGGGAAGGGTTTCCGGTGGGTCAATAATTCGTAGGCGCTGACGCCGTAGGCCCAGATGTCGGCCCGGTGATCGACCGGTTCGCGGGCCAATTGCTCCGGAGACATGTAGTGCGGGGTGCCCGGGTTTTTGTCGAGCTTGCGGGGCGGATCGGGAATCGGTTGGGCGAGGTCGAAGTCGATGAGCTTCAGCCGTGCGTTGCGGGTCAGTAGGACATTCTCAGGCTTCACATCCAGGTGCATGTAGCCGCGGTCATGGACGAGCTCTAGGGCCTCGGCCATGTCGATGAGCACTTGGGCAACGTTCTCAGCCAGGACCGAATCACCGGTGGCCATACGCAGCTTGAGGTTCTCACCTTCGACGTATTCAAGAACCAGAACCAACTCGCCATCGATCTTGCCGTGCTCGATGTAGCCGATGATGTGCTTGTCGTCTTGGCAGGCCTGCAAGGTCTCACAACCGGTCAGGAAGCGCTTGCGCTCCGTGAAGGCGAAGGTCGTGTTGTTGAGCATGATCCGGATGGCCACTGCCTTGCCACCGGTGTCGGTGCCCAGCCAAATCTCGGACATTCCGCCTGCGTTGATCTCCTCGTGGAGCGTGTAGGGGCCGATCTTGGTTCCGTGGCGTGACATCCGGTTAAGAACCCCGAGTAAACCGCGGGGCTCTTCTGAAATCAATCTTGCCTCTGAAGACGTACCACGGTTGACCCCAGCGCCGAACAGGATTAACACCGACGGGAACTCCTCATGAACCTACCGTTCAACCGTCGCCAATTCGTTGCCACCGCAACCACCGCAGCAGCCATGGTCGGCCTTTGGGGCTGCTCCAGCCTCCATGCTCTGAACCAGCCGCCGAAGGGTTTTTCGCAGCTCTTCAATGGGCATGACCTGACTGGTTTCCGAGGCGGTGACACTTTCGACCACCGCAAGTTGCTGGCCATGCCCGAGGCGGACCGGGCGGCCCAGATCGCCAAGTGGACCAAGACGCTGACGGAGATCGATGCCAAGACGGGTAAGCCCAACTGGCATGTGGAGAACGGGGAATTGGTGAATGGTGGCAATGGCGCCTATGCCACGACCGAGAAGGATTACGGCGATTTCGAACTGCTGTTGGAGTACAAGACGGTTCCGTTGGCCGATTCGGGGATTTACCTGCGAGGCGTTCCTCAGGTGCAAATTTGGGATTACACCGAGAAAGCCAAGTTCAGCATTGGGGCTAACAAGGGATCGGGCGGTCTTTGGAATAACTCGCCGGGCGCTCCCGGTAAGGATCCGTTGGTGCTGGCTGACAAGCCGTTTGGTCAGTGGAATTCCTTCCGCATCGTCATGGTCGGTTCGCGGGTGAGCATCTGGCTCAATGACAAACCGGTCGTCCAGCATGCGGTGATGGAAAATTACTACGATCGCAAGAAGCCCATCCCGGCCCATGGCCCCATCCAGTTGCAGACCCACGGCGGTGAGATCCGCTGGAAGAACGTGTTCATTCGCGAGATCGGTAGCACCGAGGCCAACAAGATCTTGGCAAGCCATGGTCAGGAAGGCTTCCAGCCGATTTGGAACGGCAAGGACCTCACCGGTTGGAATGGTGCCGTGGCTGATTATGAAGTGGTGGATGGGTCCATCCGCTGCAAGAAGGGCAAGGGGGGTTGCCTCTTCACTCAGGCCGAATACGCTGATTTTGCCTTCCGCACCGAGGTTCAGGTGCCCAGCGCCGGTAACAACGGTTTCGCCATCCGCTACCCGGGTTCGGGTGATGCGGCCTATGTCGCCATGACCGAGTTGCAGGTGTTGGCCGAAGACTACGAAGCCAAGACCGGTTCCAAGCTCGATCCGCGTCAGGCTTACGGTGGCGCCTACGGGATGGCCGCCGCTCATCAGGGTTACCAGCGTCCCAATGGTGAGTGGAACTTCCAGGAAACCTACGTGCAGGGCAGTCGCATCCGGACCGAACTCAATGGGTTCGTAATCCTCGATGCCGACTTGTCGACGATTACCAATTACATGGCCAACAGCCCGCACCCGGGCAAGACCCGCACTCGGGGACACTTCGGCTTCGCCGGTCACAGTGACCCGGTGGCCTTCCGCAATTTGAGCATTAAGCCGCTCTGATCGGATCGTTCTGTTTTTTGTCCAATCTCAACACCGGAGAGTCAGAGTTCCACTCTGCCCTCCGGTGTTTGTTTGGAGATTTGCGTAACCGGCGGCATGGTGTGTGTGTCTTCGCCGTCGACGAGTCCTGATAAAGTTCCGTCAGTCCGCCAGATCTTGTTTTGCCCATGAATCCGTTTTTGCGCTCTTCTGTCCTTTGGACCCGCGCCGGCTTTGCTGGCTTTGTGTCCGCGATCCTGTTTCCGACCGCCTTGTTTCCGGCGGTCTTGCTGCTGGTGACCGGCTGCGATCGCTTCAAAAAACCTGCGCCCATCGAGTTTAAGACTGAGGCCTCGGTGCGGACGAACATGGTTCAAAGCGTCAGCGCCAATGGCGGCATCGCTCCGATCCGACAAGTCCAAGTGGGTTCCCAGATCTCGGGCACTATCACTGAGATGAAGGTCGATTTTAACTCTGTTGTGAAGGAGGGCGACGTTCTGGCACGCATCGATCCCGCCACCTACGAGCGGAGTTTGGCTCGTGTTAAAGCCGATCTGGCCAATGCCAGTGCAGGCTTAGCCATGGCTGAATTTAATTCCAAGCGCGCTAAGCAACTCTTCACCGCGAAGCTAATATCGGAGACTGAAAGCCAGCAGGCTGATGTGTCATTGCTGCAGGCCCAGGCTGGGGTCAAGACACGCGAGGCTGCCGTCGAGAGCGCTCAGGTGGATCTGGATCGTACGACCATCTTTGCCCCGATCAGTGGTGTGGTGGTGACCCGGAATGTCGATGCCGGTCAGACCGTGGCCGCGAGCTTCAGCACCCCCACGTTGTTTCTGATCGCTCAGGATTTGTCCCAGATGCAAATCGAGGCGGCCGTTTCCGAAGCAGACATCGGCAATGTGCTGGAACAGCAGCGAGTAGAGTTCACTGTGGACGCGTTTCCGAACCGCAAGTTTGAGGGTCGAGTCCGTCAGGTGCGTTTCGCGCCGACCACCAACCAGAACGTGGTGACTTACACCACGGTGGTGGCGGTCAATAACAAGGACCTCCGGTTGCGGCCGGGCATGACGGCCACGGCCACCCTGATCACCTTGGAGAAAACGAATGTGGTTCGCATTCCGGCCTCAGCCACCCGGTTCTCCCCGCCTGCAGGAATCACCGTGCTGCCGGCCATCAACACGGTCTCCACCAACGACATCGTGCGGTCTTCCCGCCCTTCGGGTATGGAGGGTCTACCGACGCCTCCTTGGTCGGCTGAAGGACGTCGCCCCACGGACGACGAACGTAAAAAATATGAAGAGTCCCTCACGGCAGACCAGAAAGTGGCTTATCAGGCCGTTCGGGATCGCATGCGAGCCATGATGGCCTCTGGCGGTGGCGGTGGCGGTGGTATGGGCGGAGGCCCCGGTGGAGGCTCTGGTGGTGGCCCTGGCGGTGGCGGAGGGGGAATGGGCGGAGGCTCCCCGCGTCCGCGGCCCGTCGACGGACCCACGTTGAAGACCGTGTATGTCGTCAAGCCGGCCGATCCGGCGACGCCGGATGCACCTCCGGTCCTCCAAGCCATCACGGTTAAGGTGGGCATGACCGATGCCGCGAATGCCGAGATCCTAGAGGGACTCGAACCCGGGCAGGTGGTCGTGACTGCGCTCAAGTCTTCGATGGCCTCAGCCGCAGCGCCGGCAGGCAATCCCTTCGGTGGACCCTTTGGTGGGGCTCCGCGCCGCTGATTTCCGCCTTCCTCACCCAACCCTTCGAATCCATGCCCGCGGTCATCCAGCTCGAGGATTTTCACAAGACCTACCGCACCGGCGAAATCGAGGTGCGCGCGGTGCGTGGGGTCAACCTCATTGCCGAACCCGGCGAGTTTGTCGCCATCATGGGTTCCTCGGGTTCCGGCAAGAGCACCCTGATGAATACCGTCGGCTGCCTCGACCGGCCGACTCAGGGAAAGTGCCTTATCGACGGTGTCGACATCGGTTCCTTGTCTCGCAACGAATTGGCCGACCTGCGCAACCGTAAGCTGGGGTTCGTGTTCCAGGGCTTTAATCTCTTGGCCCGGACGACTGCGCTGGAGAATGTGCAACTGCCCATGCTGTATGCTCGGCCCCGGATCACCGTCTCCGAGCAGAACCGGCGGGCCGCAGAAGCGCTAGAATTGGTGGGGCTTGGCGAGCGCATGGACCACACTCCCAGCCGCTTATCAGGGGGACAGCAGCAGCGAGTAGCCATCGCGCGGGCGTTGGTCAATCGGCCGACTCTCCTCTTGGCCGATGAGCCCACGGGCAATCTGGATTCGCGCACCGGCATCGAGATCATGGGCATCTTCCAGAAGCTCAACGACGAGGGCATGACGGTGGTCATGGTGACCCACGAACTAGACATTGCCCATTATTGCAAACGCATCGTGGTCATGCGCGATGGTCTGGTGCGCAGCGATGCTCCGGTGACCGCTCGCCTCAACGCCCTCGAAGAAATCCAGAAGCTGGAGGCCGAGCAGAAGGCCGTCCAACTCAACCCCTGACCCATGTTTGCAACCCTTCGCATCGCTCTGATGGCCATCCGGCGCAACGTGCTCCGGTCCTTCCTCACCATGCTCGGCATCATCGTGGGCATCGCCGCCGTCATCGTGGGTGTCAGCATGGGTACCGGAGCCAAGGCGGAGGTAGATAAGCGCATCGCCGGACTGGGGCAGAACCTCCTCACTGTGATGTCGGGCAATATGTCCCGGGGTGGCGTTCGGGGCGGTTTCGGCATGGCGCCCAACTTGTCGATCGAAGATTTTGACGCGATCCGCCAGGAAATCTCTCAGGTGACGGCCATGAGTCCTGAGGCTGGGACCACCGCACAGGTGGCCTCTGGCAATCAGAACAGTTCTGTGCGAGTGTCCGGGGTCTCCGACGAATACCTCGACGCCCGTTCCTGGGCCCTGAAAAGCGGGGAGAACTTCACGGTCGCCGATGTACGCAACGCTTCCAAGATCTGCCTGATCGGGGCCACCACGGCGAAGTCGCTTTTTGGCGAGGGCATCGATCCGGTGGGGCAATCGGTGCGCATCAAGAACGCACCCTTCACCATCGTGGGGTGGTTGGAGGCCAAGGGTTCTAGCAGCTTCGGCCAGGATCAGGACGATGTCCTGCTCGTCCCTTACACCAGTGTAATGAAACGGTTGTCGGGGGATACTAAGTTCCGGTTTATCTTCGTGCAGGCGGAGTCGCCCGACGCGATTCCTTTAGTGCAGGAGCAACTCAAGGAATTGCTGCGCCGTCGGCACAAGATCAGCGATGGAAAAGACGATGACTTCATGGTTCGCAACCAGCAGGAGACGAGCGACTTCTTTAATGCCAACAACCGGATCATGACCGTGTTAATCGGTTTTTTTGCAGGCATCTCATTGGTTGTCGGAGGCATCGGGATCATGAACATCATGCTGGTCAGTGTCACCGAGCGCACCCGGGAGATCGGAATCCGCCTGGCGGTCGGGGCCCGTGGTCGGGATGTTCTGCTTCAATTCTTGGCCGAGGCCGTTCTCTTGAGTGTCTTGGGCGGTGGAGTGGGGATCGCCGTGGGTTACTGGTTGGCTCCGTTGCTCACTCAGTTGTTCCAGTTTCCGACGCTCATCTCCCAGTCCTCAGTGATCCTCGCCTTCACGGTGAGCGCCATCATCGGCATTGTCTTCGGATTCTTCCCCGCGTTGAAGGCAGCCAATCTCGATCCGATCGACGCCTTGCGCTACGAGTAGCCCGAATGAACTCTCCGGCAGCCTCTCTCCCCGCACTTAAGAGCGCACTGCGAGAGGATCTCCGCAGGCAGTTGCGAGGGCTTGAGGCCGGATTTCGCGAGGAGTGGTCGCTCCGCATTCGGGAAAGATGTTTGGAGTTGCCCGAATGGTCCGATTCTCAGGTGGTGGGCTTGTATCATCCCAGAGCCGACGAACCCGATGTTTGGCCCCTGGTTGAGCGGGCTTGGTCGGCAGGGAAATGCGTGGTTTTACCCACCTACGATGAAGTGTCGGCCACGTATCAATGGTGCCGGATAGCCAGTTTCGAGGATTTGGTTCCGGGTCGGTTTGGAATTTCGGAGCCGCGATCCCGGTGTGATCGGGTCGATGCCGTGCGACTGGACTTGGCGTTTGTTCCTGGGCTAGGATTCTCGACAGATGGGGGAAGGTTGGGAAGAGGACAGGGTTTCTATGATCGGTTGCTGAAGTTCTTCCGCGGCCGGAGCTATGGAGTCGCCTTTGATTTTCAGATGCTTCCGCAAATTCCCCGAGAGGGTCACGACGTTGAACTGACGGGTGTGATCACCCCATCGATTTGTCGGTTTGTACCGTCGGGTGTTCCACAGAAACATGGTTACTGAATCCTGGGTTTTTGCGGTCGGAGGCGTGCTGACCGGCACGGGGTTGGCCTATGTCATCCACCGCTTTCGCGAGCGAGCCTTGCGTGCCGAATTGTCGATCCGGGAGCGGGAACGGGCCGATCAATCTCGCAAGGAGACCGAGGCCCTCCGCGTCGAGGTGCGTCTGGCGGCCCAGCAAGATCTCAGTCGTTGGCGAGCCGATCAGGACCGGGACCTGGAATCTGAGCGTTCGCGTCTGGGAGGCACAGAATCCCGCTTGGCCGAGCGGGAGGCGTCGGTAGGACGTCAGATGGAGCGATTGGTTGCGCAGCAGGACGACGCGCGCCTGAGGTCGGAGACCCTCGATGTGACTCGAGCGCAATTGGACCAAGATCGTCTCGAGATCCGGCGGTTGTCCGAGGAGCGCAAGAGTCAATTGGAGTCGGTGTCCGGTCTCAGCGCCCTTGAGGCCCGAACGCTGTTGCTAAAGGAGGTTGAACAAGATTCTTCCCGTGATGCCGTCAACCTCAGTCGGCACATCCTTGAAAACGCGAAGAACGGTGCCGAGCAGCAGGCCCGGCGCATCATCGCCACGGCCATCCAACGCTACGCAGGCAAACACACCTACGAGACCAGTACGGCCACCGTGGCTCTACCGAGCGAAGAAATGAAGGGTCGGATCATCGGTCGCGACGGGCGCAACATCCGTTCTTTCGAGAACGCCACGGGCATCACGGTGCTGGTGGACGACACACCCAATGCGGTGGTGGTCTCTGGTTTTGATCCAGTCCGGCGCGAGGTGGCTCGGCAGTCCATGGAACGACTGATTCTCGACGGCCGCATCCACCCGACTCGCATCGAGGAAGTGGTCGCTGCGGTCACGGTCGAGATGGAAGACTTCATCCTTCGCAAGGGCGAGGACGCGGTCTACAAGGCTGGCCAAACGGCAGTCCATCCGGACGTGGCCAAAATGCTGGGTCGGTTGCACTTCCGTCACAGTTACTCCCAGAACGTCCTCGAGCATTCCCTGGAGGTAGCCCATCTCTGCGGTCTGATGGCCGCGGAACTCGGAGAGGACATCTTGTTAGCCAAGCGATCCGGCCTGCTCCACGATATCGGTAAGGCCATGTCCCACGAGGTCGAGGGCCCCCACGCCAAGGTGGGTGCCGATTTCCTTAAGCGTTTCAATGAGTGCGCCGCCGTCGTGAATGGGGTGGCTTCTCATCATGAAGAAGTGCCGCATGAAAACGCCCTGGGCATCCTCGTTGCCGCCGCCGATGCCATTAGTGCCACTCGTCCGGGTTCCCGCAGTGAGGGCATGACCACCTACCTCCAGCGCTTGGAGAACCTGGAGCGCATCGCCCTCGAGTTTCCCGGAGTGGAGCGAGCTTTTGCCATCCAGGCGGGTCGTGAACTGCGGGTGGTGGTGAAGCCGGAGGTGGTCGATGACCAGTCCTCCCTGCGGATGGCCCGTGATCTGGCTCGCCGCATCGAGGAGGAATTGCTCTATCCCGGGCAAATCCGCATCACAGTGGTCCGTGAGACCCGTTGCGTTGAATACGCCAAGTAGGCGTGAATCAGTGCTCAGGCGACTCTGCACTGAAAACACAGTTGCTATCGGGGTTCCCTGTGATGGGGTCACACCATGTTCCGAGCCCTGTGCGCTATTGGTCTTGCTTGCATGAGTGCTACCGTTTTTGCCCAGATCCCTGACAATCTTGTGGTCGAGGGAATCCCGCCGATTCCCATCGCATTGAAGCGCGATGCTTCCCGATACCTGGAGTTTCGGACTGCGGCCTTTGCCTCGTGGCATCCCACCCGCCGGGAAATGCTCATCGGCACCCGGTTTTCCGACACCCTCCAACTGCATGCCGTCGCACAGCCCGGTGGGGCTCGCCGCCAGTTGACCTTTTCGACGGAGCCAGTGGCCGGAGGGAAGTTCGAGCCCCGTCAGGGGCGCTTTATCGTCTTCAGCCAGGATGTCGGGGGTGGAGAATTCTACCAGTTGCACCGACTCGACTTGTCGGAGGGTAAGACGACGTTGCTGACCGACGGTCGCAGCCGCAACGGTAACGCCCACTTCTCCCACGACGGCCGCTGGCTCTTCCATAATTCGACCCGTCGCAATGGCCGCGACACCGATGTCTGGCGTCTGGACCCTCTCCGGCCGGAATCGGCTGAAATGATTTTGCAAGTTTCCGGCGGCGGTTGGGCGGTGCTCGATGTGCAGGACGACGGATCCCGGGTGCTGCTGCAAAACCGGCGTTCTATCACCGACAGTGAATTGCACCTGCTGGATGTCGCCACGCGGAAGCTCTCGAGGCTCACGCCCGCCCGCGAGCGGGTCGTCTCGTATGGCTCCGCGCAATTTTCCCGAGACGGTCGGAGCGTGTTTGCGACGACGGACCTGGATTCGGAGTTTCTTCGCCTTGTCCGGATCGATGTAGCCAGCGGCGGCCTCACTCCTTTGGGGAGCAATACTCCAAAGTTGCCGGCCTGGGACGTCGAGGCTTTCGAGGTGTCTCCCGACGGTGAGCAACTGGCTTTTGTTTCCAATGAAAACGGGTCTAGTCGTTTATCGCTCCTGAAATTGAGCTCCGGGAAGGTCCGGGCCGTGTCCGGTATTCCCGCTGGGGTGATGACTGGTTTGGAGTGGCATGAGAATGGTCGAGATCTGGGTTTCAGCTTGGCTCACGCCCAGTCTCCCTCCGACGCCTACTCGGTGGACGTCAAAACCGGCCGCCTCACTCGTTGGACCGAGAGCGAGACCGGTGGGTTGCCGGCAACCGCATTCCGTGAGCCAGAGTTGATCACGATCCCGAGTTTCGACCAGTTGAAGGTCAGCGCGTTTGTCTATCGTCCGGATTCCTCGCGGTTCCCGGGGAAGCGGCCGGCGGTGGTGATCATTCATGGCGGCCCTGAATCCCAGTCGCGGCCCGGATTCATGGCTCGCTACAATTATTTTCTGAACGAGTTGGGCGTTGCTCTGGTGGTTCCGAATGTCCGTGGGTCGGCCGGCTACGGAAAACGGTTCCTCACCCTGGATGACGGTTTTCTGCGCGAAGATTCGGT
>JAPLUF010000406.1 GCA_026397755.1 Verrucomicrobiota bacterium | reverse complement strand
TGGCCCGGCCGGAAATGCGCCCCGGTCAAATCCAGAATGCACTCAACCCGATCAGGGCGCCGGCCGCTCCGAGGCCGAGACCGATGTACCAGAAAAGGCGCCAGCGTGAGAGGATGGCCACCGAGCAAATCACCACAGCGATTTGCAGCGCCAATGCGGCGTGGTCGCAGCGGTCGTTGACCTTGCCTTTGGCCTCAGCTGCCACCTCGAACTGCTCGGCCTCCTTCTTGATGTCCCCCTTCTCGGAATCGTAGCGCTTGGCGGTGGCGGCCGCCTTTTCGATGGAAGTCAGTATGGTCTTCCTGCGTGCTGCCGCCTCGGGATCCAGGACTCCCGCATCCGGACCGGACGGCTTCAGATGCGACAAGATCTCAATCTCGGTCTCGTAGATATTCTGCTTGATGCTTTTGGACTGATAGTAACCCCACCGATTGGCGGCTTCGCTGGTCTTGATGATGGCGTCGGTCTTGGCGTTGTCGCCCTTGTTTTCGATGACCGCCAGCACGACTGCCAGCAACGCGATGGTGATGGCCACCTGTTTGCTGAACGGATCATTTGCTTCGGGGATCTCTGGGGTTTCAGCCATGGGTCAAGAGGGTCTTAAAAATTCGTATCCGTGAGGTCGCCGTCTGAAAATCAATCGCTAACGCACCCAATACCGTCAAGTCGGAGCCCCGGGTTCGTTCGTTAGGCAACCAACCTGCCTCACAGAAAGGCACCGTGTTGCCCATCCGACAATCGAATCCGACGCATCGCAGGTCTATTCCCCAACGCCCCCTAGTCTTCCGCTTCGTCACCACCATCCCCATGGAAACCTCCGATGAGTGGGAAACCGCACGCGCCCCCTTCTCCGACGCAAACCAATCCTCAACAAACATCCACCACCTCCAAATTCAGAATTCGATACTTTTGCAGATAACAAGTTGCGCGGACAGTTTCATGGCTCTGGCGCTGGAGACCGGAGAATGCAGCGGCTGCCAGGTTTCTCCAAGAGACTGCGTGTCGAGCGACCACTCATCACAGGTCCAAAACAGATAAAGAAAAAGCCCGCGACCCTATTGGGACGCGGGCTTTGAAAGTAAATCAGTAAGATCAGTAGCGATCGCCACCGCCACGGTCGCCGCGCCAGCCGCCGCGCTCGCCACCGCCGCCACCGCCACCGCCACGGTCGCCGCGCCAGCCACCACCGCCGCCGCCGCCACCGCCGCCGCCGCGATAACCGCCACCACCGCCGCCGCCACCACCGCGGTATCCGCCGCCGCCGCCGCCACCACCACCGCCACGGAAGCCACCGCCGCCACCACCACCGGGGGCGCGTTCTTCACGGGGACGGGCAATGTTGACGGTCAACGCACGACCACCCAGATCTTTGCCGTGGAACAATTCCACAGCACGATTGGCTTCGTCCGCCGTCGAGAACTCGACGAAGGCAAAACCACGAGACTTTCCAGTCACGCGATCGAGCATCAGGTTGACATTAGTGACCACACCGGACGCCGAAAAGTGATCCTGGAGGTCACGTTCCTGCGTCTGGTAGGACAGGTTTCCCACAAACAAACGGGAATTGTTATCCATACGACTTTTGGCCGCTCTTCAACCGAGTGAGGGAAACTGCACCAGCAGACTCCAATTGCGGGGACTTAACTGAGCGACCTCCACAAACCGTCAACGTGACGCCGACACTGCATGTTTCAAACGGACTTCACAGTTATAGCAACCCATCGAAGGCGGTCAAATGTATATTAGTAGCATTGGAATCAATCATCTTTGGGATCACCCCCTGCTCGACTGCGTCCTATCGGTGAATTTTCTTATGTGGAGTCCGCGTTCGGCGTACGGACAGTCACTAATTTGTCAGTCGCACATCCTCGTGCAAAAATTGTCTGCGCGGAAGTTCACGGACCGCATCGCCCGTTTTTCCGCTCAGCGCCCCGGCTCCATGCTTCCCTGCACTCTTTCTTGCAGACACGCTGGACGGGTTCCCCGAACGCCTTGTTGTGACTCACCAGGGTGTTCCTCTGTGCACCTAGATCCGGATGCCCACCCGGCAAACTGCAAAACCAAATCGATCGCTGGCAAACCCCATGATCCCCCTGCACCACCTTCGCGCCGGCGTCATCGGCACTGGCTTCATCGGACCCGTCCACATCGAAGCTCTCAAGCGCTTGGGCGTTCAGGTGACCGCCGTCTGCGGATCCACCGCCTCGGCCCGGGAGTGCGCAGATCGATGGGGCATTCCGGAGGTCTATGGAGACTACGACGTCGATTCACTGGTTCGTTCTTTGAACGTCGACGTCATCCACATCACCTCCCCCAACAAGGCGCATGTTGCGCAGTCGCTCAAGGCCCTACGGGCGGGCAAGCACGTCGTCTGCGAGAAACCGCTGGGAATGAACTCCCGGGAGACTGCTCGTGTGGTTGCAGCGGTCCAGAAACCCAACGCACCGGTGTTCGCCGTGAACTACATGTGCCGATTCTTCCCGGCCATCCTTCAACTGCGGGCCATGGTCGCACGCGGCGACCTCGGCCGAATCATTCATGTCCAAGGGCACTTCTTCCAAGATTGGCTGCTTCATGACACGGACTACAACTGGCGAGTGCTTGCCTCCGAGGGCGGCAAGCTGCGGGCAGTCGGCGACATTGGAACCCACTGGATCGATGCGGTTTCCTTCATCTTGGGAAGCCGAGCCGAGCGCGTCTTTGCGCACTTGGAGACCTTCCACAAGACCCGGTTCCGTCCACCGGGGGCGCTGAAGACCTTCGCTACTCCGGACCCGGCTTCGAAGATTCCCTATCCGGTGGACACCGAGGACTTCGGCAGCGTCCTGCTGCGTTTCGGAAAATCCGACCATGGCTTTGCAGAAGACGTGCACGCCAACGCCTCGATCTCGCAGGTGGCTGCCGGATGGAAATGCAGCCTGTCTCTCGGAATCTATGGCACTCGTGGAAGCGCCCGCTGGGACTTTCAGCAACCCAATGAAATCCTCATCGGACGTCGCGACGGACCCAACGAGATTCTCCAGCGGGGAACACCCGGTTTCCTGGAGGATGTGGCGGGCTTCACGGATACTCCGGGCGGACATCCTGAGGGATTTCCCGACAGCCACAAGATGCAGTACCGGGCTGTCTATGAGCACATCGCCAGCGGGCGACAAACCCCTCTGCTCTTCGCGACCGCCCAAGATGGACATCACGAAGTCCGGCTCTGCGAGGCGGTGCTGCGCTAGAGTCGATCAGGAAGTTGGGTTCGGATTTAACGGACTCGAGGCCTCTGCGGCCATCACCGGGGTTTTCCAGATCGGCACCACTTGCTTCATCTCGTCGATGACCCACTGGCATGCGCCAAAGGCCTCAGCCCGATGAGCTGAAACCACTTCGATCCAAAGGGACGACTCACCCACCGCCACCCGGCCGATGCGATGAACCAATCGCACGGATTCCACAGAACCTCTCTCTGCCAGCCGGTCGAAAAGGCGATGGAACTGGTGCTCAGCCATAGAAACAAAACAACTGTAATCTATAGCCGTAATCGCATCGGCTCCCTCTTGGCCGCGGACGACGCCCGAGAAGTAGACGGCAGCCCCCATACCGGATGAGAGGGTCCGGTTTGCCACGAGGCCCGCTTCATCGATCGGATCGCGAGTAATGGAGAGAAAACGTTTCATCCGCCTTGGACGGGAGGGAACAACGATACGTGATCGCCGGGTTTCAGAACATACTCTCCAGGCTGATACTCGACTCCCACAGCAATCAAAGTCGACCGGCGCAGTTCGGACAACGCGGGATGGGCTTGGTAAAGGGCAGCCAGAAGATTATCGACCGTGGAGGACTCAGACACGGTGACGACGGTTTCCGAGCAACCAGCCAACTCCGCAAAATAGGACCAGAATGTTACCGGGATTGTCATCGCGAGGCCTTGCGAACCGGGGTCTCCTTCGGGGCATACACCTCAGGCTTGAGCACGCCCACGTACGGCAGGTTGCGATACCGTTCCGCGAAATCCAGCCCATACCCAACAACGAACCAATTCGGAATCCGGAAGCCGACATAGTCGGCCTCAAAGTTGCCTATACGGCGCTCCTTCTTGTCGAGAAGTACGCACGTTCGGATAGAAGCGGGCTTGAGGGCCAGAATCTTCTCGATCACGGCACGGAGGGTTTTGCCCGTGTCCAGAATGTCGTCGACCACCAAGACGTGGGCACCACGGACATCAAGTTTGAGTTCCTTGTTGAAGACGAGGTTCCCTGGTTCGGTGCCCGATCCGTAACTGGAGACCCCCAGAAAATCCACGCGCAACGAAAACTCCAACCGCCGCAGCAAATCGGCGAGGAATACAACGGCACCACTGAGCAGCGAAACCAGAATCACTTCCTTGCCCTGGTAGTCCTTCGCAATGGCCTTACCCATCAAGGCGATACGCTTCTGAAGGTCGACTTCCGGGATGAGCACGCCCGCCACGTCAGCGCGCTGACTGGGCGGAATGCGGCCAATGAGTTCTTGAATCAAACGGGGTTTCGACAGAGACATCGGTTCCTTTCAGTGGAGGGGTGATGAACGAGGAAACAGGATGGGCATTGCTCAGGCGCTGGGTCGAACTCCATCAATGGACTGCCACAGCGTGCGTTCCTTGTCCGCACCCACCCTTCAGCAATCCGGCTGAAGATCTCGAATCTTAGATGTGACGGGAATCATCGGCATCTTTGGCCTGATATCCTGAATCCTGGCGCTTGAGGTTCACCTCGTTCTTTTTGAGGTAGGCGGCAAAAACATCATCGGCACTCATTCCCAGCACCTGCGCCATGCTAATGAGGAAATGCAGGCAGTCCACTACCTCGACCCGAGCGTTCTGCTCATCAAACTTCTGGTACTTGGCCCACCATTTCCAGGGAACACTGTCGGTCAATTCGGCCAACTCCTGAGACATGGCCCGGCAGTAATTCAAGATCCACTGGGTCTTCTCAGCCTCGTTCATGGCATCGGTATGAACACCGATGCGAGCGTTCAAGGCTCTCTGCATCCGAAAAAGTTCACGCAACTGGTCTGGTGTTTCCATGGCCCCCAAGAATCGGGACGAATCGGTCCCTTCGGAAGCGCAAAAGCATCCGATCGCAATCCGGGGGCGACAACGGCACCCGACTCGGATTCCATGGCGGCCTGAGGGTATGATTCCCACCGCCAATTCATTGTCTGACGAAACCGAGATCCTCCTCGATCGACATGAGACCGAGCCCGAGCATCCAAGACAGGTCGCCCGCCTGACGTTGGCGCTCTTTGAGGCACTTAGTCCCCTCCATGAATACGGCACCAATGAACGACGACTGTTAGAGTGCGCGGCGCTGCTGCACGACATTGGTTGGTCTGTATCTGGTCCGGACGGTCGTGGGCACCACAAAGCCTCGGCCCTTCTCATCCGAGAGTTTCCGTGGAAAATGCTAACTCCCACGGAGGTGCTTTGTGTGGCGGCTGTGGCCCGCTATCACCGGAAGGCCCTACCCAAGCCTGACCACGAGGATTTGAAGAAACTGTCCGCAGCCGACCATTCGCGGGTGGGTTGGCTGGCCGCCTGCCTTCGGACCGCCGATGGGCTGGACCGTCGCCATCTGCAACAAGTCACCGGAGTTTCCGTTCGGATTTTGAGGCAGCAAACCGAACTCTGGGTGGACGCACCCGGCCGGATCGACGAGGAATTGGCTGCGGCCGACCAGAAATCCGACCTCCTCCGAAGCGTGTTGATCGGGTCGCTGACGCTCAACCATCGACAGTCCTCCAACGGTGGCTCTGCAAAATAGGGGTCTCCCCGCCATGTCCGAAGCCGACCTCATCTCCGACTCCTCCGAGGCTTTTACCGGATGCGCACATTGTCAGGGCCCGCTGCCTCAACCCAAGTCTTCCGAGGGGCCGTTGCAGCAATTCTGCTGCTACGGTTGCCGCCTCTTGGGAGAACGCCCCAGAAACACCTCCGCCCCCGACCCTCAGGGCGGAAAGGCCCTCTTTCGCATCGTCCTGGGTGCGGTGATCGCCAGTCAAGCCATGTTGATCGGCTTCGCTCTAAATTTGTCCGAGCCCGAAGGAACTCTGCGAAACGGGCTGCATGCGCTGCTCATTGTTCTCACTGTAATCGTCTTGGGACTGCTCGGCCTCCCCCTGCTCCGCGCCACCTGGGATTGCGCCTGCCGCCGCACCTTCGGCCTAGAGTTGCTGTTCGTTTCGGGGGCCCTGGGGGCCTTCGGGGCCTCGTTGATGTCGAGCCTCAGTGGGAGCGGGCCAGTGTACTACGAGGTGGTGGCCGTACTACTCACAGTCTACAGCGCGGGCAAGGCACTGACGGCCCGGGCCAGAGAACAAGCACTCTCGGAGACTCGACGTCTGAGCGACACCTTCGCCACCGCCCGGCGCATCGGACCACCGGACGCTCGGGTGTCCATTCGGGAAATCGGCGTGGGCGACCGGATACGAGTGCTGCCCGGAGAACCCATCCCTGTCGATGGCGTGGTCATCCAGGGTGAAGGTTTCGTACGAGAGACACCGCTCACCGGCGAACCCGAACCCGTTGTTCGACGGGTGGGGGATCCTGTGATGGCAGGCGGCTTCAGCGAAGAGGCCGAACTCATCGTTCAGAGCAGAACCGCAGGCCATACCCGAGGGATCGATGCCCTGATCCGGCGGGTGGAGGAATCTCGAGCCACCCTGGCTTCCAGTGAGGCCCAAAGTCAGGCCGACCGCTTGGCTCAAAAGTTTCTTCCGGTCGTGATCTTCACCGCATTGGGCGCGTTGTTCTGGAGCGGTCTGCAAGGCCGATGGGAGTCGGGGATTTTCAACGGACTCTCGGTACTGCTGGTCGCCTGTCCCTGTTCCCTCGGGTTGGCCACTCCACTAGGACTTTGGCAGGGCATGGCCACACTCGCGGCGCGAGGGGTGATTATCCGAAATGCCTCCGCCTTGGAACGCCTGGCATCCGTCAGTCTCGCGGCCTTCGACAAAACCGGAACATTGACCGAAGCCAAAATGAGTCTGGTGGATGTGGTCACCGCCGGGGACATCGCCGACCGGAACCGATGGCTTTCCATCATCGGTGCGGTGCAATCCCGGAGCCACCATCCCGTAGCGCAGGCTTTCCGCGGTCGAGAGCCTGACGCCGCGCTAAAAATTGCAATCGAGAGCTTCCAAGTGGTTCCGGCCCGCGGGGTTCAAGCCAGCGTCCACACCGCTTCAGAAGGAACTATGCCCGTGCGCATCGGCTGCAAAGATTGGGCCTGGGAGGGACAAACCGACGACGCGCTAGAAGCGCGCCTTCAGAGGACAGGCAGCAAGGTTTGGATCTCCGCCTTTGGCAAGCCCGTTGCTGTGGCCTTGGTCCGGGAGCGACTCAGATCCTCCGCCGCAGCCACCTTCGAAGACTTAAATCGACTGGGAGTAACCTCCCGTGTGCTCTCGGGCGACCACCCTGCACGGACCCAAGAACTGTTGGCCGATCTGACGACGGCGGGACAACTCAAGGCCGGCCTGACCCCGACAGAAAAAGTGGAGCAAATCCAGCAATGGCAAGCCGAGGGGCACCGCGTGGTCTTCATTGGCGACGGGATTAATGACGGTCCAGCCCTCGCCGCCGCAGAGGTCGGTATCGGCCTACTGGAAGGGGCTCCGCTGGCCACCGCCACTGCAGATATTGTTCTGTGCGGAGGTAATCTCCGTGAAATTCCAGAGGCCGTGTTTCTGGCCCGAGGTGTTCGGGATTCGATTCAAAAAAACCTTCGATTTGCGGTCGTTTACAATGGAATCGGCATGCTCTTAGCCGCCACCGGCTATCTGCACCCCGTGGTGGCGGCCCTCCTCATGACCGGCAGCAGCGCTGTCGTCAGTTGGCGAGCCTGGCGAGCGGGTTCGTGCCACCCGGAGGCTCGACCGTCTCCCGAATATCCCACCTGGTGGAAGCGATGGGCCCTCCGCATGAGCCTGTTTTTGCAGGCCCCGCTCTTAATCGGCTTGGGGGACTTGGCAACAGGTCCGGCAGCACTGGTTGTGGCCCTCGGGGCCTTGGGAGCGTGGGCATCCGAGCGAACCCCCTTCTCCCCAAGAGTTGGCGGTTTGAGGCCTCGTCCCACGAACTGGAGTCCCATGGTCTGGGGCATGCTCGGGCCGTCTAATCTGGCCATGCTTGTGGGTTGGTGGGCCGATGCCGGCTTCGGTCAAGTCATGCGGAAAGGAGTTTGCCTTTGTTGCTCCGGTCACCGGTTCTTCAGCTGGGGCGCCGGCATTCCTTGGATGACCGGGACGATGCTGGTGAGCGGATTATTCTTCATGCGAGGGGCGATCCTTCCGTGGCCCAAGAACAGCATCCGTATCGCCGTCGCCACGGCGCTCACCCTGTCGATGGCAGGCGGCATGAACTGGGGCGCTTCGCTGGTGCTGCGCTGGGCAGGGCCCGGGCATCCGTGGCAATTTCTAATCGCTTACGGCGGCATGACTGTGGGGATGATGTCGGGAATGCTGTTTGTTTGCGCCTTCACAGAAGCGCTCCGACATCACCTCCGCATCGGTCCGAACGCCCCGCGTTCTGAGTCGTCGGACTACTGAGTAAAACTTCACTGGCGCATGCCAGAGCGACGCAGTCGGATCGGTTTTGCTGGCTGTGTCTTCTTCCGCCACTGCACCATTTTCCTCCTCGGTGCTTCGTTACGACTGAGCGGTGGAGGACTCGGCCAACGATTCGGCCGGATAAGTCCATATCTCAGCCAGAGTTGGATGATAGTGTGGCACTGCAGCCCATTGGGCCGCAGTCATCCGGGCCGCCATGACGACCGTAGGCTCGTGGATTAATTCCCCGGCCTGAGGTCCCACACAAGCAGCCCCGATCACCTCTCCGGTGACAGGATGGGCCAGCACTTTCACAAGACCTTCCTGCGCTCCCAAGATTATGGATTTTCCGTGATCGTTGAAGGGGTAGCTCTCAGATCGATAGTCGATGCCACGACTCTGGGCCTCCCGCTCCGAAAGACCCACCTGGGCCACCTGAGGCGACGTGAAAACCACTGAGAGTAACAACCGATAATCCATCGCCCGAAGACGACTTGGGTTCAGGATATTGTGGGCCGCCACTTCTCCTTGCTGCACGGCCAAGTGAACTACTTCGTGGGGGCCGCAGCAGTCCCCCGCTGCAAACACCTCCGCCCGGGAAGAACGCTGCTGCGGATCGGTCCTAATCCGGCCCCGCTCCAACGTCACTCCAATCGCCTCCAATCCCAGGTGTGCAGTGTTGGGAACCCGGCCCAACCCAAGGAAAATCTCGACCGCTTCGACGGAACGCTCCTGGCCGCCGTGATGGAACCAGACCCGCTTCAGGGATCCTATGCGTTCCACCCGGTCTAATACGGTGCCCGTAAATACTTCGATACCCTCTCTGCGGAAGGCCTTCTCCAACTCGCCCGCGACATCGGTATCGAATCCCGACAGCAATTGAGGAGCGCGTTGGATGACGGTCACTCGACTGCCTAGACGTGAATAAAACTGCGCAAATTCTAGGGCTACAGCACCACCACCGAGAACCACCAGTGATTCAGGAATCCAGGCCTGAGCCAAGGCGCTGTCGCTGGTCAGGTAGCCGGTGGTTTCCAATCCGGGCAGGGATGTCGGGGCGACCGACGATCCTGTGGCCACCACCGCATGACCAAATTGAACACACCGACCGTCCTCCAATCGGAGCGATCCCGCCCCCTCGAACCGCGCCTGGGAGCGGAGCAACCCGAATCGCCCGTCCTGCAGTTGCTGACGTCGGTATCCGGCAAAATCAGCAATCAAGGCATCCTTTCTGGCGAAGACCCTCTTGGGATCCACCTGAACGTGCTCAGTCGTGATGCCCCACGGCTCACCGTCCAAGATCCCATGGCGCAATTCGGCCGCATGCAATAAGGCCTTGGTAGGCATACACCCTTTCAAGATGCACAAGCCCCCCAATTCCGGGGCCCCATCGATCACAAGAGTCTTGGCGCCTTGGCTCGCCAAGGTCCTGGCCGCGGCATATCCCGCGCTGCCGCCGCCCAGCACCACCACATCAGCCGACAAATTTTCCATAGAATGAGTCTGAGCAAGACCCTTCGGGCTGACAAATCCATCAAACCTCAACGAGTCGTGTTTGTTTTGGGAAAAACCTTCAAAAAATCTTCAAGGGACGTCACTGGAACGCCGATTATTCCAATCAGAGCGTATCTTAAGGTCACAACATCCGCGAATGAAGGATCATTAAGCCCATAGGGCCCAGATTTCGTCGGTGTATGATTTTAAATCTACAATCTGTGTTTCCATGACCCCCTAACGACGTCCAACGCATCCGGTTCCACGTCTCGCTGACATGTCCGACAACACCCCAGAATCCAGCTCGCTCAGATCCGCTTACGCGGCTGCCTCGGCACTCAAGCCCTTTGCCAAGGTCGAACTGATCAGTCATCTGGTTGAAGAGGTTCCGCCCCTGAGCCTTCAAGGACTCTCTGAAAGCGCTCGTCAAAAGATTCTAGAGGCCCCAATGGATCCGGCTGTCCGAAATGAACGGCTCGAAAAGGCCCTAGCCATCCTCGATACCGCGAGACTGACGCCGAATTATTTTTACGTAAAAATCCTCGAGGGTATCAGCGACTTCGAAGCCATCGACTCATTGAACTGCCTTTTTCGAGAACGCTTCACCTCTCTACGTCGAGACGCAATGGACTTGGCCGACCTGCCGTGGCTCATGAAATTGGAAAGTGTTAGCAAGCGAAACATTGAGCAGCCTCGCAAGATTCCAATTTATTTTATCGTCAAGGGCACCCGAAATAAAACCTTCGAGGAACAGTTAGAGATCGTCGATACTCAAGGCTTAGTCCCGGCCGATCCCATCGAGCAATTGCTGACGGCAATGGCTTTTGCCTGCCTCTATCCCAGCACCGACCCCTTCCGAAGCCAGTTGGTCAGGGGAGCTGTGCCCGATGCTGCACTGTTCCACACGAAAAGCCACGGAGTGCGCAACTTTCCCTTGAGCGGCGGGCGTTGCCCAATCGCATCCATGTCCGCGCTGCCAGCCATCGTCAACTAGGTCTGCGGCTTTCCAAGCCCTGTTTGCCCAATCGCCACCCGTTATCCCCCCGTTTGAGGCGACACGGGCTGGCATCCGAGGATACCCGTTTCCCACAAATCTGATCCCGCAGAACCCCGTTCTGGTGTAGCATCGCCGCGTGTCCGAACTTCAGGAAAACCTCACCCGCATTCGTAGCCGCATCGACCAGGCTTGCGAGCGTTCCGGTCGCCAACCGGACTCGGTCCGGCTCATGGCGGTGAGCAAGAATCAACCGCCTGAGCGGGTAGCCGAGGCAGCCTCGGCCGGACTGACCTTGTTCGGAGAGAACCGCATTCAAGAGGCCAAGGTGAAGATTGCCCAGTGCCCCAGCCAATTGGAGTGGCATTTCATCGGGCACCTGCAATCCAACAAATCACGCGATGCCGTCAGCCTGTTCCAGGTCGTACAGGGGGTGGACTCGCTTGCATTGGCCGAGGAACTCCAAAAGCAGGCCATCAAACAGGCCCGTTCGTTGCCCATCCTGCTTGAGGTCAATGTCGCGGGTGAGTCCTCCAAATTCGGATGGAAACCCGATCGCTTGTTGGCCGAGTTGCTGCAACTCAATGCCCTACCCCGGCTGGAGGTCCAAGGCCTGATGACCATCGCTCCGTACGCTGTGGATCCAGAACAGGTCCGGCCAATTTTTCGCCGTTTGCGCGAACTGCGGGATCGTTGTACCGACCTGCTGGGAGCCCCACTACCCGTTCTCAGCATGGGGATGAGTGGCGACTTGGAAGTAGCCATCGAAGAAGGGGCCACACTGGTGAGAGTGGGAACGGCTCTCTTCGGAGAGCGCCCGCGCCGGAGCGACGCGGACAACCCTCCCGACGCTTCCGATTCTGTCGGTTAGGCGGTGCCTTATAGGGGGAGCTCGGAGATCAATCCCTACCCAGGAGGCTCCTCGGGCTGCATCCCAGATTTCCACAACAAACTCCACCTCGCACATGCACCTCCGAGGGTAGGGCCGGGTGCCCTCACCGAGCGGCCGCACACGCCGGACGCCGGGTCAGGAGACCCGGCCTACACGGGGCTCGTCGGCTAGCCCCACCGGCGGTTGGGCCCCTCAGCCCCAGCAAGGGTCCAGCCCCCGGGGTGATCAGGACTCAAGGGGCATTCCACTCGCGATGCCCGAATCTGTGAGTCGGCGCTGGATAGCCCTGTCGGATGACAGGCTCTTTAGCCGCCCAACGCTCCTGCTTGGCTCGGGTCTGCGATGGCGCCCTTGTTGAAATCCACATACTCCTCGGTCAAGTCCGCCGCGTACATCACGGCCGAGGCCTTTCCCAGGTTGAGTCGGATATGCAACTCGAAGGTGTCCGCCTGGACCGCGTTCCACAAATCGGCAAACAGCGTCTTGGTCGGCTGTCCTCGACGCAGGCTCCAAAGAACTTTCCGAGTTCCCGAAGCGGCGTAACCGATGTCGACCTTATCCTCCACGATCTTGGCCGAACTGTATCCCAAGGCATCAATGATCCTTCCCCAATTAGGATCCCCTCCGTGCCAACTGGTCTTGACTAGGGCGCTGTTAGCCACCGCTCGGGCGGCGGCATCGGCATCGGCATAGGACTGAGCGCCCTCCACGCGGACCGTCACCACGCGGTGAACTCCCTCGCCATCGCACACGATCATCTTGGCCAATGACAGGCACACATGCGACAGGGCCGCTTGAAAGACCTCGAAGTCTTTGCCGGAGGCCTTCCGGATAGCGGGATTTCCAGCCAACCCGTTAGCGAGGGCCAAGACCGTGTCATTGGTGCTCATGTCCCCATCCACGGTGATTCGGTTGAAACTCAAGGCCACCGCTTCGTTCAGCGCGCTCTGGAGAGGCTTGGCAGCGATGTCGGCATCCGTGGTAATGAAGCACAGCATCGTGGCATGCAATCCAGCCGGCACCCCACTCGGGGCGGTCGCCGGACGAGCTCCGGTCGGTGACATGCCTGGCTGGATCATGCCGGCCCCTTTGCACAGGCCGCCAATACGGACGATCCGCCCTCCAATCTTGAGTTCGATCGCGATCGTCTTAGGACGCGAATCGCTGGTCATAATGGCCTCGGCCGCGTGGGCCGCATGCTCGGGCGTAGAACCCAGAACCTCAGCCGCCGCGACGATCCCTGCAGTCACCTGCTCCATGGGCATTTGCACGCCGATCCGCCCGGTGGATCCAACCAGCACCCTTCCGGTGGAAAGCCCCAGAACCTTCTCAGCCAATCCCGTCATGGCTAGGGCGTCTTTCATGCCCTGACGACCGGTACAGGCGTTGGCGTTGCCACTGTTGACCACCACCGCCTGGGCGACCCCCTTGGCGACTCGAGAAACACACACCTTCACCGGCGCTGCGCAAATCTGGTTTGTCGTGAAGAGACCCGCGACCGCCGCAGGAGTCTCGCTGACCAGCAGGCATAGGTCCCTCTTGCGCCCCTTGTCGGAGCCCTTGCCGGTGCCCAGACGCTTGATGTCACAGAAAACCCCACCCGCGAGGAACCCTTGAGGAGCCACCACGGCCCCATCGATCGGCTTGAACTTGAATTGCACTATCGGTTTGAAGCGGACCCGGGCGATGGAAACAATCTCAAATCGCTGTCACCCCTCCGAAACTCGTAGCCCGAGTCGAAGTCTTGTCCTGGGATCGGCGCGTTTTTTTGAGTCATCAACCCCAACTTGCAGCCGAGAAACAAATCTCTGCCAGTCTCAAAATTCCACGATCTGACCTGGCTGGGGCACCACCACCTCCGCCTGAGGCTTGAGCGCCTGAAGGGCCTGCCCGAAAGCCAACGACGACGATTCCTCACCATGGATTACGGTCATCTTACGCAAGGAGCCGGACAGCGATTTGACGTATCCAATTAATTCAGACCGACCGGCATGACCAGAAAACGCATCGATGCGGGCGACCTGGGCTTTCACCTCATGCGGAGTGCCGAAAATATTTACTGGATTGCGGCCCGAAACGATGAGGTGCCCCAAGGTATGCTCCGCGCAATGACCCACGAAGAGGATGAGATTGCGGGGATCACCAAGGTTGCGGCTTAAGTGATGCCTAATGCGCCCCGCCTCCGCCATGCCCGAAGCACTGATGATGATGCACGGCTGGGTCTGTTGGTTCAGCTTCTTCGACTGCGCGGCCTCGCGGATGTAGAGTAGATGATCCATGCCGAAGGGGTTGCCTTTGGTCCGCAGGTGCTCATAGGCCTCCGTGTCAAAGCACTCGGGATATGACTCAACACCACCGCGTCCAATGTGGCCGGATCGAAGGGAAACTCCCGATTTCGGCGAATCGATTCCTCACGCCGCCCCTGGTACAGGCCACATTCTAGAAGGACACGATGGCCATTGACCTCGACGAGGTACATGGAACCAGTCGTTGTCCGAGTGGCACCCAGGTAGTGAATTTTTACAGAGCAAGGATAAGCGACTTTCTTGGCATTCTCCAAGCCGAAGATCGGACCGGTGTTGGCCTAGGAATTTGGCCAGATGTCAAACTCTCTCCACCCCGACCCCACAAAAAAACAATTTCACCCGGGAGAGCACTTGCCACACATTGGCGCGTCAAAATTATGGACGTAAGGTTTCCCAAGGTTGGAGAAGGCGCTGACGGCGGCAAGGTTGTCAGCGTTCTGGTCAAGGTCGGCGACATCATCAACGCCGGGCAGACAATCCTCGAGCTCGAGTCGGAGAAGGCCATCGCGCCCATCCCTTCTCCGGCCGGCGGGAAGATCACCGCCATCTCCGTCAAAGAGGGCGACACGATCACCGTCGGTTCGGTGCTCTTGAGCCTAGAAGGCGAGAACGACAACGGCGCATCAGCATCCGCATCGCCGGCGACCAAAAAGGCGGCAGCCCCTCGGGCGGCGCGGCCCGTGGTCGCTGACGACGACGACGACGACCTCTTACCGACCGCCACCGAAGACGAAGGCCCGGTCCCCGCGGCCAGCCCGTATGTTCGCAAGGTCGCCCGTGAACTCGGCATCCCCCTAAGCCGAGTCCGAGGTTCGGCCTCCGGTGGCCGCGTGGTCGTCGAAGATCTCGCCCGCTACATCGGCAAACTGGAGGCCAAAGTGGCCCGCGCCGGCAAGTACGCCGATGCCCCCCAAGGACTCAGCTTCCCTCTCGTCAACCAAGACTTCGCTGTCTTTGGCCCAGTCACCAGTGAGCCGTTGACCCCGCTGCGAAAGATTATTTCGGCCCGAATGGTCGAGAACAAAGTTACCCTGCCCCATGTCACCCAGTTCGCTGACGCGGACATGAGCGGCATCGAGGCTTTGAGGGCCCAGTTCAAGGCCGACTACGAAAAGGCTGGCTCCAAGCTCACGCCCACCCCCTTCCTCATTAAGGCGCTGGTCGACACCTTGAAGAAGTATCCGAAGTTCAACGCCAGTTTGCAGGAGGTCGCCGAGACCCTGATTATTAAGCACTACTTCCACATCGGTATCGCGGTCGATACCGACGCGGGATTGCTCGTTCCGGTGCTGCGCAACGCCGACAAGAAGTCGTTGCTGCAAATCGCCAAAGAACTGACCGAGATCGCGGCCTTGGCCCGGGATCGCAAGCTCTCCCCCGATTCGATGAAGGGGGGTTCCTTCACCGTCTCTAATCAGGGTGCCATCGGTGGCTCCCACTTCACGCCAATCATCAACAAACCCGAGGTTGCCATCCTAGGCTTGGGCAAAACTTCGCTGAAGCCCGTTGTCACCGCCGAGGGCAAGATCGAAGCCCGTCCCATCCTACCGCTGACTATCAGCTATGACCACCGAGTCATTGATGGCGGATCAGCCGCACGGTTCACGGTGGACTTGGTTAAAGCCATCGAGACATTCCCAGCCTCCGCAGTGAAGCTCTAACAGCCCAAGCGACATGGAAGTGATCCAGACTGATATCGTTGTCATCGGGGCCGGCCCTGGGGGTTACGCCGCTGCGTTCTACGCCGCCGACCTAGGCAAAAAGGTGCTGCTCATCGAGCGGGATCCTCGTCTTGGTGGTGTGTGTATGAACCGCGGATGCATCCCCTCCAAGGCGCTGCTCAACGCCTCGCACATGATCACCGCTGCAAAGGAGTCCGCGCACCGCGGAATCAGCTTCGGCGAAGCCACGATCGATCTAAACCGCCTGCGGGCCTGGAAAGAGTCCATCCTCGAAAAGCTCGGTTCCGGCATCGCCAGTTTAGCCAAGATGCGGGGTGTGAGCGTGATGCACGGCAAGGCCATGTTCGAGTCCTCGAACAAGCTGCGCGTGGAGACCCCCGAAGGTCAGAAGTACGTCACCTTCGACAAGGCCATCATCGCCGTGGGCTCCCGACCGGCCCTACCAAAGGCATTCGACCTCGGCAACCCCCGAGTAATGACCTCGACCGAGGCCCTAGAAATCGCCGACATCCCGGAAAAGCTGCTCGTCATCGGCGGCGGCTACATCGGCATGGAACTCGGCACGGTGTACGCGTCGATGGGTTCCAAGGTCACGGTCGTTGAGGCCATGGAAACAATTTTGGCCGGTGCCGACCCAGACTTGGTTCGACCGGTGACGGCCTACGCCAAGAAGGCCTTCAAGGAAGTGCGCCTGAAATCGAAGGTTTTGGAGATCAAGACCTCCGGAAAGCAAATCCAGGTCACTTCCGAGTTCAACGGCCAGAAGATGGACGAAAAGTATGACCGAGTGCTGGTGTCCGTGGGCCGAGTGCCCAATGGGCAAGACCTTGCTCTTGAGAACACAGGCGTCCAGCGAGATGACAAGGGTTTCATCAAGGTGGACGAGCGCATGGTCACCAACGACCCGAACATCTATGCCATCGGCGACATCGCCGGCGGAATCATGCTGGCGCACAAGGCCAGCAAGGAAGCCCGCATCGCTGTTGAGAACCTCGCAGGCGACGGCAACGCGGTGAATCGCGACTATCTCATCCCTGCGGTGGTCTTCACCGATCCCGAAGTGGCTTGGGTGGGTCTGACCGAAACCGAGGCCAAGGCCAAGGGTATCGAGGTCCAAGTGGTCAAATTTCCCTGGGGTGCCAGCGGCAGGGCCCTCACCTACGATCGGACCGACGGTTCCACCAAGCTCATTATCGACCCAGTTTCCGAGCGAATTCTCGGTGTTGGAATTGTCGGCCATGGTGCCGGTGAGCTCATTGGTGAAGGAACTGTGGCCATTGAAATGGGGGCCACGGTCCATGATCTCAGCGCCATCGTGCACCCGCATCCCACCCTCAGTGAAACGCTGATGGAAGGTGCGGAAGTGTTCTTTGGTCACTCCACCCACGTGTTCACCAAGAAGCGCGAACACTGAGTCGGATCTCCTAGAAATTCTTTGGGGCCAAGTTCATAAGACTTGGCCCCTTCTTTTATGAGGTCTCGATTCCAAGGGGCAACTCACCGCGACACTGGCATGCAGCTGGATCCGCTTTGTAGCCAAAGGTTGATCCTTTGAAGGACGCAGCCCACCACGGAAAGCCGTTGCGACATTCCGAGCCCTTGGACGCTCATTTTGCTTCCCGTGCAACGGGATCTCCCGCAGCTTCCCGAGGCCGTTGCCGCGCCTGAGGCGCCCGCCGGCTTCAACCCATGAAGAACACCCTTCGCCTCTTGATGACCACCACGCTCGCGGC
This sequence comes from Verrucomicrobiota bacterium, assembly GCA_026397755.1. Taxonomy (GTDB): domain Bacteria; phylum Verrucomicrobiota; class Verrucomicrobiia; order Limisphaerales; family UBA9464; genus SXXZ01. The sequence continues at coordinate 601 of JAPLUF010000406.1, read as the reverse complement.
CACAGCCGCACTCGCACAGGACAAGCTCGACCTCACGGCTGAGAAGACCCGCGCCAGTTACGCCATCGGGGCGGATATCGCCAACAGTATGAAGCGCCAGTCGCTCGACCTAGACAACAAGGCCCTAGCGGCCGGGTTGGTCGATGGCATGAGCGGCAAGCTGCAACTGAAGGACGCTGAACTAGAAAAAGCCATGAATGACTTCAAAACCGCATTGATGGCGAAGCGTCAGGCAAGTCAGGCCACGGCTGCCACTGAGAACACCAAAAAGGGAACCGACTTTCTGGCCGCCAACGCCAAGAAAGAAGGCGTGAAAACCACCGCCAGCGGCCTCCAGTACAAGGTCATGAAGGCGGGTCCCGACGGCGGCAAGAGCCCGAAGGCGACCGACACGGTCAAGGTTCACTACCACGGCACCCTCATCGACGGGACCGTCTTCGACAGCTCTGTGCAGCGCGGCGAACCGATCTCCTTCCCCCTGAATGGCGTGACGAAAACTCTTTCTATGTAATCAACTATTTCTACCCTTCAACTGGTGTTGTAGAAATCGAAATCCCTAAGCGTATTTCAACTGCAACTTCTGCAATTCCTTTCAGATCAG
>JAPLUF010000301.1 GCA_026397755.1 Verrucomicrobiota bacterium | reverse complement strand
TCAACGACCGATTGAGCAGGATCGAATATCAACCGCAAGAGGGCCTCGGCCCGAGAGAAAAGCACCTAAAGAAGAAAATTTGGGGACGGAGACGTTTTATCGTTTGACGGTGTGCACTAATGGGCGACCCCGCCGCCGACTCACGCAGGACTGAAAGGAGGTGGCGGGCGAAGCGGGCGTGGTCCATGAGGGGGGAGGCTTGGAGGCGGGGGCGCAGGGAGGTGCTCAGGGATTGGATGGCGCCGGGGGTTTTGGCTAAGTTTACGGCCTTGGTGATGAGGGCTTCGGGCGAGGGGCAAATCCACTCTTCGAGGCCCATTGCCCGCGCGATCATCCAGCCTTGGCGAGAGTGGTAACTGTCGCCACAAATGCCCAACACCGGCACCCCCATCCAAAGCGAATCAGCCGTGGTTACGGCTCCGTTGTAGGGGAACGGATCGAGCATCACGTCCACCTGATAGTGGTAAGCGCAATACTGCCGCGGGGTCCCGGGGGGCACAAAAATCCATTGCCCTGGCGTGGCACCGGCCGACAACAAGCCCGACTGAATCCGCTCTCGCGCCTCGTCGTCCTCTCGCACGAGCAGCACCAACTGCGAGTCGGGCACCGCCTTGAGAATGCGACCCCAGGCCTCCAAGCAGCCCGAATTCACCTTGGTGGGATTGTTCAGGCAGCCCCAGGTGAAGCGCCCGCCACGCGCGCTGGGGCGCGGGAGTACGGGCAAAATCGGCTCCGTCGGCTGGTAAACCCAGGCGACCTGGGGCAAACGGATGAGTTGTTCGGAATAGCGATCCTCCACCCCAGGCGGATCGGCTTCAGCATCCGTCAGGCGGTAGTCGACCGACGAGAGCCCCGTCGTATTGGGGTAGCCAAACCAAGTCATTTGCACGGGCGCCGGCCGGCGATGCATCACACCCAACCGATGCCCAGCGGTGTGGCCCGAAAGGTCAATGAGCACGTCGGTCTGGTCATCTGCGATCTGATTGGCCACCGCCTCGTCGCTCAATCCATCGACCCGTCGCCAAAGATTCGCCCGGTTGCAAAGCTCGCTGGTTAAGTCATCCGCCGGGCCGCCGGTTTCGTAGGCGTGGATCCGCACCTCATTCGCGGGCCATTGCCGCCAAACCGCAGACAACAAGCGGCCCACCGGATGCTTTCGAAAATCACCCGAGAGAAAACCCACGCGGAGAGGCCCATCATCCAGACAACGGCGAGCGCTGCGTTGCACACGGCTTTGGGGCGAAATCTGGGGAGCATGTCGTTGGGCCCAACGCTGGTGTTCTTCCCTCAATCGGCTGGGGGATCCGGCCGGATCATAATGCAGCGTGAGCAACAAATTGCTGTGCGCCGTCATCGCCTCGGGATGGATTTGTAGAGCTCCTTCGAAGTGCCGAATGGACTCCGAGATCTGGCCCGAGTCACCCAACACCACAGCCAAGTTGCTCAGCAGGAACGGATCTCCCGGACGAAGGAGAACCGCCTGTTCGAAGCAATGGCGGGCTTCGCCGGTCTTGCGTTGATCCCGACACAACAAACCCAGGCCCATCCAAGTGATGGCCTCGGCCGGGTTGATTTCGAGACTGGCACGGAATGCGGTATCGGCCTCTTCCCAATGGCCGCTGGCGGCATAGATCTTTCCCAAGATCCGCAGTCCATCGGCATTGGCAGGCTGCTGGCTGACGGCGGCCTTGATCTTCAGGAAGGCGGCCTGCAATTGACCCGCTGCCAAGAGTTGATCGGCCTCGAGCACGTCCCGATCGACCACTGAATGGGAACTGACTTCGCCTGCCTGTTTGGGATTCTCCTCGGTCACCGCTAGTGAAAATTCAAAAGTCAGAGCACCGAACTCTGTCGAAGAGAAGATATGGGAGCCGCTGCCTACAAAAAACAAAAAAGGGGCGGCTTTCGCCGCCCCTCTGAAATTACTGACTAAGCCGATTATTGCAGCAAGCGCAAGGCCGACTGCGGCAGCGAGTTCGCCTGAGCCAACATCGCCGTACCGGACTGGACGAGAATGTTGTACTTCGCGTACTTCGCGCTTTCCGACGCCACGTCGACATCCTTGATGCGGCTGACCGAGGCCGAGAGGTTCTCGGAGAGAACGCTCAAGTGATCATTGGTCATCATCAAACGGGACAGATCGGCGCCGATGGCGGCTCGGTGACCCGCAACTGCGGTGATTGCATC
>JAPLUF010000112.1 GCA_026397755.1 Verrucomicrobiota bacterium | reverse complement strand
GCCACCGAGGTGTCGAGCCGCAACACCCAACCGGTTAACGCCACACCCATGGACGCTTGAAGATCACCCACTCCAGAAACCGGATCGCGCTGGGATACCAATTGCGCTCGGTATCCTTGCGGCACCAGCGAGCGATTGACCTGAGCCTCCAATTCTCGGTGAAGGCGCTCCCTGCGGTACAACCAGATCACACCCCCGCCGGGTGCAGGAATCAGCCAGACCTCTTGACCAGGAGCATCGCCAGAAAGATGCACCGTCTTCGCGGTGGGATGTTCTCGGTCGGGCTTGCCCACCAGTTCCTGAACAACCGCCAACCCGAGCACCTCGGCCGATTCGGTGGGCAAGGTGGCGCGGGTCCCGAGTCGCTGGAGTTCACGCCAAAGAAATAATCGCTGACTGGCGGGTATGAGCGGGTCCGTATGCCGCGAAACTCGACGAGCCAGCGACTCGAGGGTGGGCTCGAACCGTACGTCTTCCGGGGACAGTTGCTGGAGCGCGGCCAACTCGATGGAGGGGAGGTACAAACGACCGGAGGGGGATCGGCTTCCTTCAAGCCCTTGCTCAACCCACTGAGCCGCCAAACTCAAATAGGCATCGCCCATCGACTGCGTCAGAAGGCGTTGCTGGAACGCCCCCATCAAGGCCTCTCCCCGAACGTCGACCTCCGGCGGATTAATCACACCGATGGCCAGCGCGGGGTATAATGGCGTCCCGTCGGCAGCCAAGACCAACAAACCGTCTGGAGCCCCCTCTTGGGGGGCCCCTTCCGCAGCATCACCGAGGAGATCACGAAACAGCACTCCCGCCTCTGAAACCCGGGACGGAGTCTGGTGGCCGGCACGGGACGCGCGAGCTTTCAAGGCGATATCAAGAGTCCGGATGGCTTCCTCAAGGCGGAACCGGTGCAAGCTTTGCAGTTCTTGAGTCCAATCCCGGCGATCTCGATCGAGGGTGCGGACCGTGGTCCAGACCCAGGCCATCGCCGGAAGAGCGACGGCCAATCCGATGGCCAGCAACGAGACGAACAATTCGCCACGAGGCTTGAGGCGGAGACCCAAGGCGGATGGAAAGAATCGGGAAAACACGAGGTCAGGATTTCAGCGGGAAGGTATTCATAGTTCGTAGGGCTTGAGCAACTGACGCGCCCTCAGGAGATCTCCGGCACCCAACGTGGTGCGGACGGCGGCCCAATCTTCCGCCCAACGCCGGAGTCGCTGAACACTCGGGGAATTGAGGGCGACGGGGTTGACAGGATCAACGGAGTGCTTGCCTCGAGACTTCGGATCCGAAGGTTGAATCAACCGAGCCTCGATCCCACGAACTTGTTCAATGGCCGCAGACAGCAGAACCATCGGATCGCTGGAGGCGTCGGTGGACTCGATGGACTGGAGGGCTTCATCGACCCCGGTGAGGACCGCGACCAGTTCCGGTCGGATCTCTTCCGGAAAATCAGACAACCCCGTCACATGCAAGGTGAAGGCACCAAAGGCGCGATTGAGCGTCCGGGAAGATTGCAGCCAAACGGCGCGGGCTTCCCGAAAGCGCCCGTCCGAAGCCCTCAACGCCACGGCGGCGGTCGATTCCTGGACTAACTTCAAGTAACCCGCTGTCAGCGATTCCTGACCCGCACGCACGACCGGATCGGCCCACCGGGCCGCCCGACCGGCCTGCCTTCGAATCTCGGCTGCATCCTCCGCAACCAAGGCTCTTGCCAGCCGATCGCGACACTCCACCACGGCCGCATTGGCGTCGTCTGGCGCAAACAGGGAATCCCGGTCGAGCATCCAGGATCGGCCCGGGCTTTGCATCCACCCGGCGCGTATTCCCGCGGTTCTGGGACTCGCCAAGGACGCCTCGAGCGACTCCATTGCCCGAAGCGTGCGGTCGACCGATTGCAAGTCTTGGCCCGAGAGCTGCCGGCGCATCATGCGCAAGGCACCCATTATTTCGTTGGCGACCTCGGTCGCGCTGTGAATTTCCGAATGCGCCAGAGCGCCATCGAGCACCAAGGCCAAATCGCCCAAGAACAGGCGCTCGTCCTGAAACCAGCTCCGGTCCGACGGATTCGACTCCGGCGACAAGAGTAGGAGGTTGTAGGAGGCCTTTTGGGAAAACGGTTCGGTGTCCGGAAACTCCCGAAGCAGCTTGAGGAAGAGATTCACCGCCGGAATCAGGTTGCCCTTCATCGTGTAGCAAATACCCAAACGGTGCATCGCCTCCACGCGGATCCGGTCCGGAACATCGGGTTGTTCTAGCAGTTGCTCGTGAATGCGTATGGCACCGTTGTAATGGCCCAGGACCTCTTCCCGCCACGCACCCTCTTCCAGGGACAGTTGCAGCGGCAGCGGCGGCCCGGCCTGGAGCGAGCAGACCATCGCCCACCCCAGCAGGATCCATCCGAAAATTCTTCGATAGCCACATCGGTTCTTCATTCGACGAAGGAATCCCTGCCACAGCCCTGTTACCGCGCAATGACGGCCACGCTATTTCTCAGCGGACGATGGATTCAAGCGTTCCCGCTGGCCAGCCGGCATCCGGCTCTTCAATCATCCACCTACGATGACCCCTTGGAGATGCCTAACTGCCTGTGTGTGGAGCCTGTCGTTGGGACTGGCAGCGGCCGAACTGCACTTGTCCGCGCCACTCGATTATCAGGTCGTTCAACGACAAACCATGAACCGCGGTACGGTCACTCTGATCGGGACCGATGGCTCGCTGGTCGATGGAGCGATTAGCCTGGAGACCCGATTTGTGGCCGACGGCCGTCCGAGCCCTTGGATCCGCAGGGATACCCCCACCTCGAAGGGACAATTCCGGTGCTCCGTGGAACTGCCCGCGGGCGGATGGTTCCGGCTCGAGGTGCGCCAGCGGAGGGGCGACTCCGTGGTGGCTCAGACCCACATTGAACACCTGGGCATCGGCGAGGTGTTTGTGGTCACCGGACAGTCCAATTCAGCCAACCATGGCGAGGAACTCCAGAAGCCCCAGTCGGGATGGGTCACCACCTTCGACGGCACGCGCTGGCGTCCGGCCCTGGACCCGCAACCGGGTGCCAGCGGCGGCGGCGGCAGCTTCATGCCCCCTTTTGGCGATGCGCTGTCCCGGCGGTTGGGTGTCCCGGTTGGTCTCGTCGCCTGTGGCATCGGAGCCACCAGCGTCCGCGAGTGGTTGCCCAAGGGTTCCCGCTTTCCCAACCCGCCGACCCTGACCCACCGGGTCCGCCGGCTCGATTCCGGGGAGTGGGAAAGTGACGGTGCGGCTTTCGAAGGTCTGGTGGCTCGCATGACTCCTTTAGGTCCCGGCGGGTTCCGTGCGGTGCTCTGGCATCAGGGTGAGAGCGATGCCAACCAGGCGGATGCCTCACGAACCCTCACCGGCACCCGCTACCGGGAATACCTGAGCACCGTGATCCAAAAGTCCCGGAGCCGCATTGGCTGGGCGCCGCCGTGGTTCGTGGCGCAAGTCAGCTACCATGTGCCGGGCGACGAGGCCTCGGCCGACCTCCGAGCGGCACAAGCTTCTCTGTGGCAGGAGGGCATCGCCCTCGAAGGGCCAGACTCCGACGCCCTCAAGGGCCCCCTGCGAGACTCTGGCGGCAAGGGTGTGCATTTCAGCGGACCCGGCCTTCGCGAGCACGGCAAGCGCTGGGCCGACAAGGTGGGCGGCTGGATCGCCTCACCGGCGGCGCAGCGAACCTCCGCGACTCAATAGGTGATGGCTCAGGGCCAACACTAGCCAACACGAGCCAACACGAGCCAACCCAGAGGCGACGGGCTTCAGAGCTTGAAGTTTTACTTGATGCTCAGGCAAACGCCTTGGGACAGTAACACTTCATGAAGTACATCTTCGTCACGGGCGGCGTCGTGAGCTCCCTAGGCAAGGGCCTCACCGCGGCGGCGCTCGGAACCCTGCTGGAGAATCGCGGACTGACCGTCGCATTCCAGAAGTTCGATCCATATCTGAACGTCGATCCCGGTACCATGAGCCCGTATCAACATGGCGAGGTTTACGTGCTGGACGATGGTGCCGAGACAGACCTAGACCTCGGGCACTATGAGCGCTTCACCAATACCAAACTGAGCCGGGCCAACGCGACGACGAGCGGACAGGTCTACGAGCAGGTGCTCAAGAACGAGCGCGATGGGGTGTATCTGGGCAAGACCGTGCAAGTCATTCCGCACGTCACCGACGAGATCCAGCGGCGCATCACCCATCTGGCCTCCAAGTCTGGGGCCGACGTGCTCATCACCGAAATCGGCGGCACGGTCGGTGACATCGAGGGATTGCCGTTCCTGGAGGCCATTCGCGAGTTCGCCCTCGAGGCTGGGCCCGGCAACGTGTGCTTCATTCACGTCACCTATGTTCCATTCATCAAGGCAGCCGGTGAACTGAAGACCAAGCCTTCGCAGCAAAGCGTGGCCAAACTGCGCGAGATCGGCCTGGTTCCGCACGTGCTCGTAGCCCGCTGCGAGCTACCGCTCGGCCAAGAAGTTCGCAGCAAGTTGTCGATGTTCTGCAACGTCCCATTCAAAGCAGTGATCGAGGAGAAGGATGTCGACCACACCATTTACGAGGTGCCGTTGATGCTGCAGCGAGAGAATATGGACGACCTGGTCTGCCAGACGCTGCAGTTGAATTTGCCGCCGGCCAACATGGCCCACTGGCAAGACATCGTCCGCCGCCTGATCGCCCCCCAGCACCGGGTGTGCATCGGTGTGGTCGGCAAGTACATCGAACTTCAGGACGCCTACAAATCGGTCTACGAATCCCTCAAGCACGCGGGCATCGCTACCGACGCTGGGGTGCAAATCGTCCAGATCGAGGCCGAGGACCTCGAAGGCGATGATCCGGCCAAGAAGCTCAAAGACCTCGGCGGCATTCTGGTTCCCGGCGGATTTGGTGACCGGGGCATCGAAGGCAAGATCCGGGCCGCCCGGTACGCCCGCGAGGCAGGGATCCCGTACCTGGGCCTGTGCTTGGGTATGCAAATCGCCACCATTGAATTCGCCCGCAACGTGCTGGGCTTGGCGGGAGCCAACTCCACCGAGTTCGCTGAGAACACTCCGCACCCGGTGATCCATCTCCAGGAGACGCAGCGTCATGTGAAGCGCAAGGGCGGATCCATGCGTCTCGGAGCCCAAGAATGCGCGCTGAAGCCCGGATCACTGGCACAGCGCCTTTACGGCAAGGAGATCGTCTCGGAGCGCCATCGCCACCGCTACGAGTTCAATAACGCCTACCGCGAGGCCTTCGAGGGCGCCGGATTCATTATTGGTGGTACTACGTCGGACAACCAACTGGTGGAGATGATTGAGATCCCCTCGCACCCGTACTTCATCGCCACCCAGTCTCATCCGGAATTTCTGAGCAAGCCCAACCGCCCGCACCCGCTCTTCGTTGGCTTTATCAAGGCCGCGCACGAACGGTTGCACCAGCGCGCGATTTGAACCGTTTCCAGACCCGGACAAAAACGACGACGGGCGGACCGAATCAACGAGCCGCCCGCGCGAATCTTATCACCGAAGAAATCTTGGGTTACCTCCAGAGCTCACCGTAACCGATCTCCGGATCAGAACCGGGTATCTGCCTTCTTGAGGTTTAGTTCCCGGATCCAAATGTTGCGGTAGCGCACGTCGTGGCCCTCGTTCTGAAGCTTGAGCCCGCCGGGGGAATCTGTGATCCCCTTGCCACCCTCATTGCCGCCATCGATTCCGGAGTTAGCCCCACCCCAGATTTGCTGGATGGTAATGTTGGTGTGGACGAGTTGACCGTTGAAATACATGGAGACGAGAGGCTTCTCGACGAGCTTGCCCTCCTTGAAGCGAGCTGCTCGGAAGTTGATATCGTAAGCGTTCCACTTTCCGGTGCCATTGTAGGCGTGGTAGGGGGAGGGCGTTTCATTAATCACCGCGGCCATGCCGTGCGGGGTCTTATCGCCATCGAGCACCTGGATCTCGTAACGGTTCTGCAAGTACACGCCGCTGTTTCCGTGGAGTTTTGCGATCCGGAACTCGACGTGCAGGCGGAAATCTCGGAATTCCTGGACCGTCACCAAATCGGCCGTGCCGTACTTGCCGCCGTCTGAGACCCGGTCATCGGTCATCATCACTGTGCCGCCATCCACGGGATCTTCGACGATGGGCCACTTGATCGGCAGCGAGGACTTAAAGCCGGGGCCCTTCCAGTAGGTCCACTTGGAATGGAGCATTTCCTTGGACCCATCAAAGAGCACTTGGGAGCCTTTCTCTGGTTTGGCTCCGACACCGACATGGGGCGAGGCGGCCCAGGCACCGGCGGTCGAGGCGAAGGTGAGGGCGAGGACAGTGAGGGTCTTTAGGGCATTCATGGCGGGAGGAATCAGTCCGAAACCCTCTGCCGCGAAACAGGCCGGAGTCAACCGAACGATTGAAGGGACAAGTCGCTAGGAACCGACGGCGGCTTGCGCCCGGCCCGGTTGATCGCACACTGAGTCTTGTTATGGGTGATTTTTCGGAAGCTGCGCTGGTGCTGCTGGGACACGGGTCAACGGTGAACGCCGATTCGGCGGCCCCGACTCATCAACATGCCGAGGAACTGCGCCGGCGCGGGGTCTTCGCCCAGGTGCTGACCGGGTTCTGGAAGGAGCACCCGGCCTTTTCCGGGGTGCTGCGCGGAGTCTATGCTCCGCGGGTGTTCGTGGTTCCCTTGTTTATCAGCGAGGGCTACTTCACCGAAGAGGTGATTCCGCGCGAACTGGGTTTGGCTGAGCGCGGTCAGACACTCTTCCCGAAGGTCCAACAGAGGAATGGTCGCCAAATTCATTACTGTGGCCCCGTGGGTACCCACGCCCGAATGACAGAGGTAATCTTGGCTCGGGCCCAAGAGGCGGTGGGTTCGGGCCCGGAGGTTCCCTCCCTGTCCGAGAGTTCTCTGTTCATCGCCGGGCATGGCACAAGCAATAACGAGAACTCGCGACGCGCGATTGAGGATCAGGTGCTGCTTATCCGGAAACGAGGGATCTACCGCGACGTCCATCCGATCTTCATGGAAGAAGATCCCCGCATCGCCGATGCCTACACGCTGGGTGAGACTAAAAATCTCATCGTGGTACCCTTCTTCATCAGCGATGGCTTGCACAGCTACGAGGACATCCCGGTCATGTTGGGGGCCTCGGCCGAATCAGTGCAGGAACGCTTCCAACGCGGAGAACCTACTTGGACCAACCCTACGTCCCTCCAGGGCAAACGGGTCTGGTACGGTCGCAGTATCGGAACAGCGCCGATGATAGCCGATGTGGTGATGGACCGGGTGCGTGAAAGCGCGTCGTCAATGGGGATGGGATGAAGCTCGGATGGGGAGAATTGCTTGCCCGATGGGCTTCCTCTTTTGCTTGTGGCATCGGGTGGTCTAACATTTCACCGGTATGAAGTGGTTTCTTTGGTTGACGTCGGTATTCCTCGCCGCCGCCCTCGCTCTTGGTTTGCTTGGCTGCAAGCCACAGGCCCCTGCTGCGACGGTGGGTAGCACTTCGGTTGAAGAAATACCCCGAGAGTATTCGGTCCGCGGAGTGGTGCGGCGGGTGGAGCCTGAGCGGCGTTCGGTGGTGGTGAAGCATGAGGAGATTCCTGGTTTCATGCCGGCCATGACCATGCCCTTCGATGTGAAGGAGGCGAAGGAACTCAAGGGGCTGAAACCCGGTGACCGGATCGGCTTCCGCATGCTGGTTACCACCAATGATGGCTGGATAGACCGTATCCAGGTCTTCGGCTCCGACACCAATGCTGTGGCCACGCCTCCGCCGGTGCGCGTCTCTTCTTCGGTGCCTTTGCTGGAGGCAGGATCGTTGCTGCCGGACTATACGCTGACCAATGAGTTGGGGAGGGTGATTCGGTTGTCGGAGTTTCGGGGGCAGGTGTTGGCCTTCACGTTCATTTTCACTCGTTGCCCTTATCCTGATTTCTGTCCGCGGATGACGGACCTTTTTGCCGGAGCGCAGAAAAACTTAGCAAGCCAGTCTGACGCGCCGAAGAACGTGAAGTTTCTGTCCATCTCGTTCGATCCGGAGCACGACACTCCGGAACTCCTCCGAGCTTATGCGGAGCGCTACAATTACAATCCATCTCGTTGGACGTTGGCGACGGGTGCCTGGGATCAGCTCGAGCCGCTGACCGGCCATTTTGGTCTGCTCTTTGGGCGTGATGTGCCACCCGAGAAGATGGAGCACAATTTGCGGACTGTGGTGGTTCGTCCTTCAGGGAAGATTCAGGCGATCCTTCCGAGCAATGAGTGGCAGTCGGAGGACCTGATCCGTGAAATTCGGGCGGCGGCCGCGGAACCGACGACGACGGCCCAGGGACGGTAAGCCCTTGATGCGCCAAGGGGGCGGGCTCTTCGGTGGATGCTCCGCGGGATCGATCCTGCGCTCGCAGGGAGACTCCTTGAGTGATGACTTCGCGCTGCGCGCGAGGGGTCTTTAATGCTTTCGCGCTGCGCGCGAGGGGCTTTGTTGTTCGCCTCCTATGCTCGCTCCAGATCAATCCCGCTGTGCATCGGTTCAATCTATAGTCCACTGACCACTGATTCCTGTCCTCGGACCACTGTCCCCTGTCCTCGGACTCCTCGGGCTGCGCCTGGGGGCGAATCGATGGCTCCGGTCACCAGGGATCTAGTCCCTGTAATGCGCGGAGGTATTGGGGATATCCGCTGAGGCCAAAGGGGGTTGCGGGTCGAGGTGGTTTTAGGCGGGGCTGGCTCTTTGGTGGATGCTCCGCGGGATCGATCCTGCGCTCGCAGGGAGACTCGTTGAGTGATGCTTTCGCGCTGCGCGCGAGGGGTTCTTTGTTGTTCGCCTCCTATGCTCGCTCCAGATCGGTCCCGCTGTGCATCGGTTCACTCTGCTGACCTCTGATCCCTGACTTCTAACTTCTGAACCCTAACCCCTAACCCCTGACCTCTGTCCTCTGACCTCTGTCCTCTGTCACTGGCGCCATTGGGGCGAATCCGTCTGGGGAATTCGGGAGGGCTCCGATGCGGAACCCTCCCGGGCGAACGATCTCCACCGATGCTGGTGAACTACTTTTTCTTGCCGAACTTCTTGGCGGCGGGGGCCTTGAGGCGCTTGAACTCTTTTGTGAGGTTGGTCAGAGAGGCCTCGATTCCCATTCGCTCCAGGGAACTGGCTCCGACGAAGCCTACGACATCGGTGTTCTTCATCACGCGATCGGCGTCGGCGGGGGTGTTGATAGGGCCTCCATGGCACAGGAAGAAGATGTCTTTCCGGACTCGGGAGGCGGCGTTGATGATTTCCTGGGTTCGCTGGAGGGTGAAGTCCCAACTCACTACGGCGTTCTGGACGCCTATGCTGCCGCCGACGGTCGTTCCGACGTGGGCAATGATGGCGTCGGCCCCGGACTTGGCCATTTCCACGGCTTCTTCAGGGGTGCCGACATAGACGATGGAGAAGAGGTCCATTTTCCGGGCGAGGGCGACCATTTCATATTCTTTCTTCACGCTCATGCCGGTCTCTTCGAGCACGCCTCGGAAATGGCCGTCGATGATGGTGTGGGTGGGGAAGTTGTTCACGCCGCTGAACCCCATCTCTTTGACTTTGCCGAGCCAGTGCCACATGCGGCGGCGGGGATCGGTGGCGTGGACGCCGCAGATGACGGGCACTTCTTCGACGACCGGAAGTACTTCGTACTCTCCGATTTCCATGGCGATGGCGTTGGCATCGCCGTAGGCCATCATGCCGCAGGTGGATCCGTGACCCATCATGCGGAAGCGGCCGGAGTTGTAGATGATGATGAGGTCGGCACCACCCTTCTCGATGAATTTGGCGCTGATGCCCGCGCCTGCGCCGGCGGCGATCACGGCGTCGCCTTTCTTGATGGTGTCCATCAGGCGCTCGCGGACTTCTTTGCGGGTGTAAGGATTTCCTTTGCCGGTCCAGGGATTGGGCATGGTCTTAAAACGAAAACAGGTTGCAACAGACGAGGCCAATGAAGCGCTCAAGTGTCTATCTTGGCCATGCTGCGAAGGCACGATTCCTTATTCCGAAACCAACGATGCGCTCGCGCTCGGGGCGGGTTCAGCAAGGGGAAACCCCTTTCTGTGGGTGCGCAGACTTCCCGAGTCGATTTATCAGCGCGGAACCATCAGCGCGGGAAGTGTTCGGCCAGCGAGATGGCCTTCCGCATGGCCTTCGACTTGTTGATCGTCTCGTCGAATTCGGCCTCGGGATCAGAGTCGTTGACCCATCCACCACCGGCTTGGACATACGCTATTCCGTCCTTCACCAGTGCCGTGCGAATGGTGATGCAGTGGTCGGCGTTGCCATTGAACCCGAAGTAGCCCACACAGCCGCCATAGGGCCCGCGGGTGGTGCCTTCGAGTTCTGAGATGATTTGCATGGCCCGGATCTTGGGCGCGCCGCTGAGGGTGCCCGCTGGGAAGGTAGTCCGCATCAGGTCGAAGGCCGTGCGCTCGGGCGAGAGCTGGCCGTTGACCTGGGAGACGATGTGCATCACGTGGCTGTATCGCTCAATGACCATCAGGTCACGGATCCACGCTGCCATACTCGCAGACACGACCGATGTCGTTACGGGCCAAGTCTACGAGCATTACGTGCTCGGCGCGCTCCTTGGGATCGGCCAGAAGCTCCTGCTCCAAAGCCAGGTCTTCTGCCTCATTGGCCCCGCGGCGGCGCGTGCCGGCGATGGGGCGGATTTCCACGGCCCGATCTTCACAGCGCACATGCAGTTCGGGCGAGGCCCCCACCAATGCGAAGCCCTCTAGCTCCAAAAGGAACATGTAGGGCGAGGGATTGATGGAGCGCACGGCTCGGTAAATCTCCATGGGCGAGGCTTTTACCGGGGCGCTGAAACGCTGGGAGCCGACGATCTGGATGATGTCGCCAGAACGGATGAACTCTTTGGATCGGACCACGTTGGCCAGGAACTGCTCGCGCGGGGTGTTGGAGACAAAGGGGGCGTCGGGGACTTGGGTCTCCAGGGTCACCGGGCGGCTCGGGAGAGGTTGCTCCAGCAGGGCCACGAGGCGATCGATCTCAGAGACCGCATCTTCATGGGCTACATCCGGATCACCGCCGGGGGGCACCACAGCATGCACAATCACTGTCAACGTCTGAGCCACGCGATCAAACACGAGGACCTGGTCGGCGATCAGAAAATACAGTGTGGGAGTCCCTAACTCATCTTTCGCCGGGCGCGGCACCACCGGTTCCACATCATGGATGAACTCGTAGCCCAAGAATCCGACTGCTCCACCGGTGAAGCGGGGCATGCCGGGAACCGGCACGGGAACGAAGCCTGAAAGCACTGCCTCGACCACCTGAAGCCCGTCGCGAACGACCTTCTCGCCGGGTTGACCCGGAGTGGGCGAGACGCGGTAGGTTTCGATCACCCGACCGTGTTCAATGATCTCCACCCGATCACCGACTTGGCGGATCACCGAACGGGGGCCGCAGCCGACGAAGGAATAGCGGCCCAAGTGCTCGCCCCCCTCGACGGACTCGAAGAGGAACGATTCTCCCTGCCCTCGCAGTTTCTGGTAGGCGGACAAGGGTGTTTCAAAATCCGCGAGCAGGCGACGGGCCACCGGGATGCAATTGCCCCGGCGGGCCAGCACCGCGAACTCTTCTCGGGTCGGCGTGTCCATGACGGAGCCGATGGTAAGCCGAAACCCTAGTAGACCAGAAGCCCGAAGCGCGGGCGTCCAGCAGGTCGCGCGGGCGGCCTCATCGGAGATTTAGAAGCGGAGTTTCGCTGGCCTTGGAGCGGGTGACGGGCGCTGGGCTAGGTGGGATCGAATAGAGAAGGGATCTCCGTCCCGCCGGACGGAACTCACCGAAACTGCTCGCGCTGGGCAAAAACCTTGGATTGGCTCAGTCTCACATGCCCTTGGACGACACCCTTCCTCCCGGCAACTTCCCGGCACCGCGAGAGATTGGATGCCTAGGGACAGTGCTGACCGTGACCGATTACCCGGGGGCGATGGACTTGTGCTGCCAACTCGCACGGCAGTCCTCTCCGTCGGCCATCGAGTTCTGCAATACTCAAATCGTCACCCTGCGCCGATCCGATCGGGAATACCGCCAGACCTCCGAGTGCTTCGATCGCTTCATCCCCGATAGTTCTCCGCTGCTCTGGCTGCTCAATGCGGCCGGGGCCGGCATGAAGGATCGTGTCTACGGTCCGGCGTTCTTCCGGCATGCGCTGATTCATTCACCACCCACCCTCACACACTACCTCTTGGGTGGATCGGAGGCCTGTGGTCGGGCGTTGGCTGAACGATTCACGCTCCTGAATCCAGGTTTACGCATCGTTGGTTCCTTCCATGGCCGCTGCGATACGGGTGGAGTTCTTGGGGCCGACGAGGACCGGGTCCTGGAAGAGTTACGGCGTCTCAAACCCGACTTCATTTGGGTGGGTCTGGGCACCCCGAAGCAGCAGCGCTGGATAGCCCGGGTTAAACCTCTGATCCAACACGGGGTCCTGCTCTCGGTGGGTCAGGCCTTTGACGTGAACGCCGGGCTGCGAGCCGATGCCCCAGGCTGGATGCAACGGTGCGGCCTGACTTGGCTCTACCGGATGGCCTCGGAACCGCGCCGTCTGGTCGGGCGCTATTTGCACCACAACTCCCTGTTCTTAGGCTACCTGGTCTGGGATGCCGTTCGGGGAGCGGTCTTCCAACCCAAACCCAACCGCCT
>JAPLUF010000046.1 GCA_026397755.1 Verrucomicrobiota bacterium | reverse complement strand
CCGTCAGCCGCTCTGGATGTGCTGGTTTTGTGGGGTGGAGCCGTGGAAGTCCTTCGGGGCAATCCTCATGTACGGGAGGTAATTCGACATGATTTCCTGAAGGCGGGGAAAGTTTCGTCGGTGGCCCGTTGCTTGGAATTGCGCCGTCGCCACTATGACCTCTCCGTCAACACCCACACTCAGGGACGCCGTGGATATCGGCTGATTGCCCGCCTGATTGACGCCCGCGTGAGGCTCAGTCACGAATATGAAAATCAGTCATGGATGGATCGATTGTTGGTGACCCAGTCGCTGCCTCAGGATTATTCGCTGCATGTGATGGAGAACAATGCCCGACTGTTGGGAGTGTTGGGTTTGTCCCCCCGGTTGCTGAGCCCTGGGTACGAAGTTTTCCTCTCTGAAGAGGAGCAGCGATGGGCTGTTGGTTGGTTGGAGAATCGAAAACTTTTGGGGCGTCCGTGGCTGGGTATCCATACCGGATCGGGCGGCACAAAGAACCTCGCGCTGCGTCGATGGCCTGTGGGTCACTACGCCCAACTGCTTCAGGAATGGCGACGGCGGGGCCCATCGATTCCTGTGGTACTCTTCGGTGCCCAAGAAGAGCGAGCCTTGCACGGACAGTTGCGCCAAGCGGGCGCTGAATTCGTGGAGGCCGAGTGTCCCGGCTTGCGGGAAGCGATGGCTTTGGTGGGCCATGCTCAGGGGTTCCTGAGTGTGGACACCGTGTTCATGCACATTGCCGCCGCGATGGGGGTGCCCCGGCAGTGGGTGATCGAGACACCGACCCTGAACCAGCCGGTTCATCCGAGAAGGGACGATTGGACGCTAATCCCCAATCCCTCCATCGCAGGACGACACCTCGACTTTTATCGCTACGACGGTCGACCGATCGCCGGCACTGCCGACGAGTTGGTTGGTATTATGTCCTCGGTTTCGGTGGAGTCGGTCTTGAGTTTTCTGGAACCTTGGTCTGTGGGCATCCGGACCGGTTGATGAGCAGCTGGGTCACCGCTCTACGGCCGGACGAGCCTCAGCTAGTTCCACAAAATTGGCCAACAAACGGAGTCCGTTTTCCTGACTCTTCTCCGGATGGAACTGGGTGGCGAACGTGTTTCCGCGCCAAACGGACGAAGCAAAGGTTGCCCCGTAGGTGGTTTCGGTGGCCACGAGGATTGGGTCGGCGGGGCGGGGGTAGAAACTGTGAACGAAGTAGAACCAACTGCCCTCGGGGATTCCGCGGTAGAGCGGGCAATCCGGTTGGCGGAGATGGATTTGGTTCCAGCCGATTTGTGGAATCTTCAAGTGAGGCATCTCCTGGGTGGGTTCGAATCGAATCACCGGTCCTTGAAAGATCCTGAGTCCCGGAGCGCGCGAATTAAATTCTTCGCTTCGATCGAAGAGAGCCTGATAGCCGACACAAATTCCCAGAAAGGGTCGGTCGGCGGCGATCCATGCGCGCACCGCACTTAGAAGCCCCTGCCGCTCCATGGCCTGAATGCAGTCGTCAAAGGCACCCACGCCGGGCAGGACGATGCCTTGAGCGCCGGCCAAGGCCTCCGGAGTGCGTGTCCGCACCACCTCCGCACCCGCCTTGCGGAGAGCTTTTTCTACGCTGCGGATGTTCCCGGAATCGTAATCGAGGAGCGCGATCACCGTCCAAGACCCTATGCCTCGAGTCCCGTTTGGTCCATGCCGGAGCCGGGAATTGCGCCGAGAGAGGTGAGTTCGCGTTCGGTCTTGAGGCGGAGTTGCCCGCAGGCCGCATCGATGTCGTGCCCCTTTTCCATACGGAGAGTACAGGTGACTCCAGAGCGCGAAAGGGCCTCAGCGAATCGCTGACAGCGAGACTCATCGGGGCGTTTCCAGGGCAAACCTTCGACCGTGTTGTAAGGGATCAGGTTCACCTTGGCGTGCAGACGTTGAGCAAGATCGGCCAACGGTTTTACCTCTGCGAGAGCCTCATTGACCCCATCGATCAGGATGTACTCCAAGGTGATCATCTTCCCCTTCTTTTCCAGATAGTGGCTACAAGCCTGAGTCAGTTCGGCCAGCGGATACTTCCGGTTGATCGGCATGATTTGGTTCCGGACCACGTCGGTGGCTCCATGAAGAGAAATTGCCAGGCGGAACTGCTCGGGTTCATCGGCCAATTGGCGGATTTTTGGAGCCAAACCACTGGTGGAGATGGTGATTTTTCTGGCACCGATCCCGCCGCCCCAGGGAGCGTTTAGCGAACGCAGAGCCACCATTAGATTGTCATAATTGGCCATAGGTTCCCCCATGCCCATGATGACCAGATTATTGACGAGTCGGTGGCCGGTGGCTTTGTCGGAGACCGACTCCTCTGGGGTATGAGGTTGTTGGGCGTGCCAGCATTCCACTCCGATGATTTGCCCGATGATTTCCCAAGGGGCGAGGTTTCGCTTCCATCCATCCAGACCGCTGGCGCAGAAGCGGCAACCGTAGGCGCAGCCCACCTGTGTCGACACGCAGAGCGTATGGCGGTCAGCACCCTCGCCGTACAAGGCCGGGTTGGCGGGTATCAGAACACTTTCGATCAGAGCCCCGTCCTTCAGTCGCCACAGGAATTTCTGAGTACTATCTTGCGAGCCCTGTTTGCGCACCAGACCCAGAGACCCCAGGCTCCACGTTGAGGCCAGTTGGGATCGCAGCAATTTGGAGAGGTTGGTCATGGCGTCCCAACTCACGGCGCGCCTCACGTATAGCCAATTCAGGAGTTGGTCTAATCGGTACGTGGGTTCATTCCATGCCGCGAACTGAGCGGCCAGCGTTGTCCGAGTTTCGTTCCGGATATCTGGTAAACAGATGGACTGGGGTATTGGAGATTCCTGATTTGGGGGATTCATGACGATGCGGACACGATGCGGATGGAGAACAGCGGACCTCCGAAGCTCTCAGTCGTTTAAGAAGTAGCTTAGATTCTCCAATTCGATAGCTAGATTCACATGATTCACCACCACATGTTCCGGAACCGCGGGCACGATTGGGGCGAAATTGAGAATCCCCAACACACCGGCCTCCACCAGGCGGTTGGTCACCTCCTGAGCTGCATCCGCTGGTACAGACAGGATTGCCATTCGAACGTGGTGCTCTGACAACGTCGCCTCCAGTCGATCCATACCTAGCAAAGGAACCCGGAGAGGGGTTTCCCTGGGACGATCCGGGTCCAAGTCGAACGCCGCCACAATTTCGAACCCCTCGGGTTCGAACCCTCGATATTGAAGCAGTGCACTTCCCAGATTACCCACACCGACAAGAACCACGGGTTGCAGGCGGTTGGTTCCCAAGTGCGACGTAATCATCTCCGCCAACTGGACCGCATCGTAACCGAGCCCTCGCGTACCGAACTGTCCCAGATAGGTCAGATCCTTGCGCAACTGCGTCGGCTTGACCCCGGCAGCCTTGGCGAGAGCCTCACTGCTCACCGTTTGAATGCCGTTGCCCTTCAAACGTTGCAGGCAACGCAGATACAGGGAAAGACGGTACACCGTTTTCCTGGGAATCTCTGGTCGCGCCGCCTTGTTCACTTCTCAGACATTGCAAAGTCTCAAAGCTTACCGCAAGCGATTTAAATAAAGTGACAGGTTCAAAGTTATTGACGTGGAGGAGGATTTGTTTAGTTTTGGGGGATGAGGTTGGCGCGGATCAAGGGGCAGGAGGGGAGGAGTGCTGTTTACCACTGCATTTCGCGGACGGTGGGTGGGGAGAAGCTT
>JAPLUF010000332.1 GCA_026397755.1 Verrucomicrobiota bacterium | reverse complement strand
CCGGTTCATCAACCAACAGCTTCCAAAGGCAACTCGTATCGAGGTAGAGGCTAATCATGAAATTCGGCCAAAGGCGCGCTCTGCCCGCTCATCCGCCAACTTCTGATCGGTTGTGAAGCGTGGTTTCTTGTCGCTCCATATTTTCCGGATCAACGCGGCGTGCACGGCCGGATCGAAGCGTTTTGCGGCACTCTTGACCTTGGCGGGTCGCGGTGGTGTCAGCAACGCCACGGCAGTACCATCGCGCGTCACAGTGAGTTCTCCCTCCGTCGCGAGCCGCTTTTCAACCTCGGGCCAGTTCTGACGCAAGTCGCGGATGGTCACGGTTTCCATGCCTCGAGTGAAACATGTTTCACGCTTTAGTCAACCGTCTGTCGCACATCGCCCGGTGTAACTTAGCGACCACCTGTTCCAGCACAGGGCGCCAATCGCCGCGATGGCTTTGCCGAAACAACCGGAGCGTCGGATACCAGGGCGAGTCGGCCCGGTTCAGCAACCACCTCCAGTCCGGCGAATCCTGCACCAGCAACCAGACGGGCTTGCCCAACGCCCCCGCGAGATGAGCCACGGCGGTATCCACCGAGATCACCAAGTCCAACCCTTCAAGGTATTCGGCCGTCGCCCTGAAATCCATCAGCCCGGAAGTCCGATCCACCCATCGCGGCCATTGGGCCACGATCGCCTGGTGCTCAGGCCGGATCGGGACCTGCAGACTATGAAACTCAACGCCCTCGATTGAAATCAAGTCGGTCAGCCCTTCGGGGTTAATGGACCGGATCTGATCATCGTCATGCGTCGGATTTCCAGACCACACCAAGCCGACCTTCAACCGAGCGCCCCTCGAGCTGGACTCCAAACCGTTCGCACTCACCCGCAAATAGGGAACCTGATTGGGAAGCGTTTCGGTCGAAATACCCAACGCATGGGGCAGGCTCATCAGAGGGATGAACACGTCAAAGGCCTTGGGAGTCTCAGACGGCAAGACCCACTCATCGGCCAATCCGCTTTCGACCATCAACGGCAACAAGGCCGCAGGGCACTCTACAATAATGCGCCCCACTCGCTGCCGAGCGATCGACAAAAATCGGGCGAATTGGATGAAATCTCCAAACCCCTGTTCACCGTGCACGAACAGCACTTGGTCGGGCCGATGCTCCCCCTTCCATTGGGGTTGAGTGTACGACCTGGGGACAAACTGCGGCCCTGCCCCACCCTTCCATCGCCATTCATATTCTGCGAAGCCCTCGCACAACTCTCCCAGACTCAACAGCAGGAGGGCGCGGTTCCAGTGGGCCAAAGGGTGTTGAGGAGACAGAGTCAAAGCCCGGTCGATCAGCCCCAACCCCTCTCGGTGCCGGTTCAGACACTTGAAGACGATGGCCAAATTGGACATCGCCTCGCAATCGTCCGGACGAATAACCAGCGCTCGCTCATACCAGGTGGCGGCCGCCTCGTACTGCCTCATTCTCTGCAGAGTCACACCCATGTTGTAGTGAGCATCCGTGCATCGGGGATTGATTTTGAGGGCACCAATAAAGAATTGCTCAGCCTCCCTGGGATCACGCCCCAACTCATTGGTGACAGCGCCCAAGGCATTCAAGGTTTCCGCGGATCTAGGAGCGATTTGAGCCGATCGCTGCAGACACTGAAATGCCTCTTCATGGGCGCCCTGACGGGTCAGAGCCATTCCCAAAAGGAACCACGGCTGAGCTTGATGTGCATCCGATTCGACCAAGCGCCGACACAGCGCCTCAGCGAACGAATAACGCCCCTCAGAAAATGCGCCAACGGCTTTCTGCAATTCGAGTTGGTATTCCAACGTCATCAGATCGTGGTTATCCCTTCATGGCCCACAGCTTCGGGCTCCGAATCACGGTAAACAGGTGGACCCCGATCATCAATCGGTCGATCTGGCCAAAGCATGACGACCATGCCGCGCTGAATCTATCCATCTGCGGCAACCATGGGCACTGCCAATGCTGTGTTGCACGAAGCATTCAAATCGCCAAAATCCAATTGTGGATCGCGAGTCCGAAGACGAATGGCAAGAATGGTACCGGCTCACGCCAATCGAACGATGGCAGCAGAGTATGAGCCTATGGACTCTATACACAGCGCAGGGGGGCAGCCTTGATCCGGAACCAGATTCACAAAGTCCTTTCGACTTTCCAGAGCTACGGGGTACGCGCCCTGTTGATGGGCGGTCAGGCATGCGTATTTTACGGCGCAGCCGAGTTTAGCCGCGACACCGATTTTGCAATCGCGATCGACAGCGACAACT
>JAPLUF010000085.1 GCA_026397755.1 Verrucomicrobiota bacterium | reverse complement strand
GGGCCATGGGGTTCGGGGAGAATTGGGGGCTTCTGAAGCAGGGCTTCAGTATTGCCGATCGGTGACCGCGCCCTCGCTGGCCGTGCTGACCGTGGCCGCGTATTTAGCCAGAACTCCGCGGGTGTAATTGGGTTTGGGCTGTTTCCAGGCCTTGAGGCGGGAGGTCAATTCCTTGGCCGGGATGCCCAGGTTAATTTCACGCTTCTTGGCGTCGATGGTGATCGGGTCCCCGTTCTTGATCACGGCGATTGGGCCGCCGTCGAAGGCTTCCGGCGTGGTATGGCCGATGACAAATCCGTGGGAACCGCCGCTGAAGCGGCCGTCGGTGATCAGGGCAACTTCCTTACCGAGTCCCTTGCCCATGATGGCGCTGGTCGGGGAGAGCATTTCGCGCATGCCGGGTCCGCCCTTGGGGCCTTCGCCACGGATGATGATGACATGCCCGCTCTTCACCTTGCCGCCCAGGATTCCCTGAAGGGCTTTTTCTTCGTTTTCGAACACAATGGCCTTGCCGCTGAAGGTCAGGCCTTCCTTGCCCGAGATCTTGCCCAGCGCACCGCCGGGGCAAAGGTTGCCACGGAAGACGACCAGGTGGCTGTCCTTCTTGATGGGGTTGTCGAAGCCGCGGATGATGTCTTGTCCGGCTGGGTAGCTCGGCGCATTGCGGAGGTTTTCGGCGAGGGACTTGCCGGTAACGGTCATGACGTCTCCGTGGAGCAACCCCTTGTCCAAGAGCATCTTCATCAAGGGCACGGTGCCGCCGATTTCGACCAAGCGGGCCATGACGTACTTGCCCGAGGGCTTGAGGTCGGCCAGCACCGGAACCCGCTTTCCAACGCGGGTCCAATCGTCGATCGTCAGCTTCACGCCGGCGCAGTGAGCCATGCCGATGAGGTGCATCACCGCATTGGTAGATCCGCCGAGGGCGATCACCACCGTCATGGCGTTTTCGAACGCCTTTTTGGTCATGATGTCGCGCGGACGGATATTCTTCTTCAGCAAGTTCAGCACGGCTGCACCAGCGTCTTCGCAGTCGCGCGTTTTTTCTTGGGACACGGCCGCTTGCGCGGATGAATTTGGCAGACTCATGCCCAAAGCCTCGATAGCTGAGGCCATGGTGTTGGCCGTGTACATACCACCGCAGGAACCGGCTCCCGGGATGGCCACCTCGGCGATGGCCTCGACCTCTTCGGCCGAGCAGGCGCCGGCGGCATTCTTGCCGACCGCCTCAAAAATGTTCACCAGGTCCACGTCTTTTCCGTGGAGTTCGCCCGGTAGGATGGTGCCGCCATACACGAAGATGCTGGGGCGGTTCAATCGGGCCATGGCCATGATGCAGCCCGGCATGTTCTTGTCGCAGCCGCCCACCGCCACGAAGGCATCGAAACCCTGGCAACCCACGACCGTCTCGATGGAATCGGCAATCACCTCGCGGGACACCAGAGAGTACTTCATGCCCTCGGTGCCCATGGAAATGCCGTCCGAGATGGTGATGGTATTGAAGACCACGGCCTTTCCACCGTTTTCATTAATGCCCTGAGTAACACTGACGGCCAGTTGATCGATGTGCATGTTGCACGGCGTAACCATGCTCCAGGTGGAAGCCACGCCGATCTGAGGCTTCTGAAAGTCGTCCTTCTTGAACCCGGTGGCGTAGAGCATGCCGCGGCTGGGTGCGCGTTCGACGCCATCCACCACAATGGACGAGAAGGGGCGTGGGAGGGAGTCGTTCTGAGACTTTTTGGCGGGAGCCTTAGCAGTCGATCGGCGTTTCATTGCGAACCGATGGTCGCGAACGGATCCTGCCGGCGGAAGACAGAAAATGAACGGCAGGTGGAGTGAACAACTCCACCGTTGCGACTCCAGGGGTGGCTCCTTAACCTTCACAACAGGGGTGGATGCCCCGACAATGAGACACTTTCTCGATTTCGAAAAACCCATCGCCGAACTCCAGCGCAAGCTCGACGAACTGCGTTCCCAGCCGGCCACTCCCTCACTGGGGATTTCTTGGGAAGAAGAGATTCACCTGCTGGAGAATAAGATCCAGGAGGCCCAGCGGCAGCTGTATTCAAACCTGACGCCGTGGCAGCGGGTTCAGTTGGCGCGCCACCCTCGGCGTCCATACACGCTGGATTATCTCAAGACGACGTTCAGTGAGTTCGAAGAACTGCACGGTGATCGGCTCTATTCGGACGACCGGGCGATGGTCGCTGGGTTCGCACGACTCGGCAGCCAAAAGGTGGTGGTAATCGGTACGCAGAAGGGCCGCGACACCAAGGAAAACATCTTGCGCAACTTCGGCTCGGCTCATCCCGAGGGATACCGCAAAGCCCTTCGCCTGATGAAGATGGCCGACAAGTTTGGTCTGCCCATTGTCACTCTCATCGACACGGCCGGGGCTTACCCAGGCATTGGTGCCGAGGAACGCCATATCGCTGAGGCTATCGCCGTGAACTTGCGCGAAATGATGACCTTCGAGGTGCCGATTATCGCCTGCGTCATCGGTGAAGGCGGGTCCGGGGGAGCTTTGGGCATTGGTGTGGCCGACCGGGTATTAATTCTGGAAAACGCCTACTACTCGGTGATTAGTCCGGAGGGCTGTGCGGCCATCCTGTGGAAGGATCGAACAGCAGCCCCGAAGGCGGCGGCGGCGCTGAAAATCACGGCCAGTGATTTGAGTTCTCTCGGCTTGGTGGATGAGGTGCTTTCGGAACCCTTGGGCGGAGCCCATCTGGATCTTGAGGCAACAGCCGCCACGCTGCGGCAGGGACTTCTGCGCCACTTGGTCGAAGTGCAGGCGCAAACACCGGCGCAGCGTCTGGCCTCGCGGTATGCCAAATTTCGGGCCTTTGGTCACTTCACCGAACCCAATACCGCGGCGGCCTGATGTTAGCGACTCCCCTGGTTTTCATACCTCTGCCCAAGGAGCGTCTTTGGGGTGGGCGCAAGCTGGAGGCACAGTGGGGAAAGTCCCTGCCAGCCGGAGTACCGATTGGTGAATCCTGGGAGATTTCTGATCGACCTGAGGGGCAGTCGGTGGTCGCGGAAGGGCCTCTGGCCGGAACCTCGCTTCGGGACCTGATGGAGCATCAGGGTCAGGAACTGATGGGTCGGCCCGTGGCGGCGGGCGAGCGCTTCCCGTGGCTCGTCAAAATCCTTGATTGCCGCGAGGACCTTTCTCTTCAGGTTCACCCTCCGGCGGAGAAGGCGATGGCCCTCGGCGGTGAGCCTAAGACCGAGATGTGGTATTTCGCGGAGGCCGATCCGGGCGCTCAGATTTATGTGGGGCTTCGCAGTGGAGTCACCCGCGCGGAGTTTGTCCGACGGTTGGACGACGGTTCTGTTGCAGAGTGCTTCCACCGCCACTCGATCCGGGCCGGTGATGCCATGTTTCTGCCCAGTGGCCGGGCTCATGCCCTGGGTGCCGGGAACCTGGTTTTCGAGATTCAGCAAAATTCCGACACCACCTATCGGGTGTTTGACTGGAATCGTATCGGCCTAGATGGCAAACCTCGAGAGTTGCACCGGCAGGCAGCCCTGGAATCCATCGACTTTTCAGACACCCATTCAGAGCTTATTCCAGAGTTCTGGTCGGCCGTGGCACCGGGAGTGTCTCTTCGACCGCTGGTGCGCCATCGCTTGTTCTCGGTCGATTTGCTGTGTCTCGCATCCGGGGCGACCCGGGGCTTGGATTTGGGAAGTGGGCCGAGGGTCTTGGGCGGTGTCTCGGGCAGCACTCGAGTGCGGGTGGGAGAGTTTCAACGTGAAGTTCGACCTGGAGAATTTCTCCTAATACCCGCTGTCCTCGTCCCGCGGACGACGATCGAAGCAATTAGCACTTCAAAAATCCTGATGGTTGCCGATGCAGAGTAGATGATTTTTGGGACACCGGGTTCGTCAGGAACCCCGCCTGATCCGCTGGGTCCAAAGAAGCCCGATCTTGAAGAGGACAGCTCTGAACCCATTGAGAACAGTTTGTTGCGGGTTCTCGTCACTGACCGTTCGTTTCGCTGGGCGGCGATCGCTGTGGCCGCATTGGTAGGATCGGTCTTGGTGGCGGTGACCCCCTTGTTTGTGGTCTCTACCCCGGAAATCGACCCGCCGGATCGAGTCAGCCTGCTCGACAAGTTCCAATCTCGGGCATTGATCCGGACTGCTCGGGCGACCGGACTTGCAGGAAAGCTCTCCGAGTCTGTCACGGCCTGGAAGACCGCCTTGGCCAATGACCCGGCCAGTTTGGAGGCTCGGCAGGGTGCGCTAGAGCTCCTTTCGGGAGCCCAGAAATGGACCCAAGAAGACGTGCGCTTCGGATATGCCTGCGGCGTGGAGTTGCTCAAACGATCGGCGACCAATTCCTTAGAGGTTGTGCGTTTTGCCCGGTTTCTCGACCACGCAGGCCACTACAATGCCACCGTGGCTCTTCTGCGCGATCTGGCCGCTCATGACACCGGCGAATTGAACGGTTGGTTTGCCCGCTCGTTGTTTTTGGCGCGGCGCATGGACCGCTTTGAGGAGCTCTGGCATCGGCAGAAGCAGGCCCTGATGGCGACGGATCCCATGGCTCTCATTGGTTCAGCCTGGGAGGCCGGTTGGGGCCCGATCACCGGAATGGCGGCGGCCCGCGATCGATTGCTGGCCGCAGAGACAGATCCCCTGCGTCACGCGGAAGCCTCGCAGTTGTTGCTTATGGTGTTTGAGCAACTCGGAGAGGCCACTGGCTATGAGCAAACCCTTACTCGCCGAATTGAGCGACACGAAGAATCACTGGCCGATCATCTGGGTCTGTGGCGCCTGCTGGCGCGCACCGGGCGCTCGTCCGAGGTGATGAATCGGCTTAAATCGTTCCAACGGGCTCCGGCCAGTCCGGGTGAGGCGACTGGATTGATGGAAGCCTTCCAGGCCTTTGGCCTTACAGATCGATCCGTTGAATTGGGGTTGGAGCAGGTGAAGGTGTTTCCGTATGCGCCCGATCTGTGGTTGGCGACGGCCGAACTGCTCCTGCAGCGTCAGGACTGGAATCGTTTGCGACAAACAGCCATCGCCATGCGGGGTGAAAGTTCGCTGGCCGGCCGAATGAGCGCCTACAGTTGCTACCTAGACGGTCAAATCGACCTGAGCCTGAGACGAGACTTGGATGCCGCGGCGGACTTCGCGCGGATTGCAGAATGCCCGATCCCGGACGCCGTGCTGGTGGCTCGGATGGTCGCGGGCTTGCGTCGGGCCAACCGTTCTCAGGAAGCCACGACCCTGCTGCGTCGGGTGGAAAAGGACTTTCTGAAGGATTCCACTTTCTGGTTTGAGTTGGCCAGCGTTGCTGCCGAGACCCAAGACATGGACACGCTGGCCGAGGCCGTCGCGCATTCCTACCAATTGGAACCGACCAACCCGGTGTACCGACACAATCATGCCGCCGTGATGATCGCCCTTGGCCGGGAGCCAGCAGAGACAGCTCGGTTGACTCTGGAATTGCTCAATCGTTCGCCAGAGTCGGTCTCTTGTCAGATCAACCACGCATTGGCCCTGGTTAATCACCACCGTTTCTCAGATGCCGAGAGCTTGCTGGTGCGGATTCTGTGGGTGGGTCGAACTTCCGCTGAAGAGACCCAAATCCACTACGCCTGGATGCTGATCGACGAGGCTCGGCAACGGGGAGATTCCGCGCGCAGCCATGCCCGAGCAGCCCGGGAATCGGACCTTCTGCCACCGCAGCGGCAAAAACGGGCGGTGGTTCTAAGTGGAGGTAATAACCTCAAAAAATCCGGCTGATTCGGTTGCGCGGCGCGGCATCGCGTCCACTCTTCCGCCGCATGAGTATTGCCACCCGCACCGGGGATTCTGGAACCACCGGCCTGATGTACAACCGCAGGGTTTCCAAGGCCCATCCCCGGGTCGAGGCCTATGGTTCGGTCGATGAGCTGAATGCCGCCATCGGAATGGCTCGAGCTACTGCCGTCGATGCCTTCATTCGGGATAACCTGCTGGTCATCCAGAAAGACCTAGTGATTTTGATGGGCGAGTTGGCGACGGCTAAAGAAGACACGCAACGCTATCTGACCGACGGGTTTCAGGCGGTAACGCCGACCCTGACCGCCAAGCTCGATGCGCTGGTGGCTCAGATCGAGGCCCAGAGCATTACCTTCAAGGGGTGGGCCACCCCGGGGATGACTCTCCACTCCGCGGCCCTGGATGTGGCTAGGACCACCTGCCGCCGAGCCGAACGGCGTGTCTTTGTTCTGCGCGATTCCGGCGAGGTAGAGAACCACGAGATCCTCATCTTCCTCAATCGTCTGAGCGATTTATTGTGGCTAATGGCACGTTGGGTAGAGACCCACACCCCGGAATCACCGGCCGGAACGGCCTCCGCCTGAAGAGGGTGAATCCGAAGGTGGGTAGAAATAAATGATCCGCGCCCACTAAGATTCTGCACTCGTGATGGTTGATCGAAGGATCGACCAGTCTGCGTCTTGAAAGCCCGGGACTCTCGGCCAATGATCCCCGGAAGGCTTATAAGGTGACCGTGGGGCAGGGGGTGTCCTGAGATGTGTTTTCGAGTTGGACATGGTTGGCACCGGCCGCTTCCAGGGCGGCTCCGACCGTTTTGCGCGCCAGCTCTGGGGTATTGCAGTCGCGGCTGAGGTGGCCCAGGTAGATGCGACGCAGGCCATCGTGGAGGATGGCCGTGGCCACTTCAGAGGCCGCATGGTTTGAAAGATGCCCGTGCCGACTGGCGATCCGCTGCTTGGTGCTCCACGGGCGTCGGGTATCGTCTTGAAGCAGCTTCACGTCGTAGTTCGCCTCAAGCACGAGGAGGTTCGAAGGTTTCACCCGCTCGAGAATGAGCTTGGTGGCATGCCCCAGGTCGGTCAGGAAGCCGATATTCCCGGCCGGGGTGGCCAGGAGGAATCCCACCGGATCGGCTGCATCGTGGGGGACATTGAATGTGCGAACCTCGACATCGCCTAGGGTGAACGTGGCCCCGGTCTCGAAGGTAGCCGTATCGAGCCGAGCCGAGGAGAATTCCCGTCGAATGGCCTCGTGGGTGAAGCGGTTGGCATAGATCCGCGTGCCTGTTTTCTCGGCCAAAGTTCCCAATCCCTTAATGTGGTCGCCGTGCTCGTGGGTGATGAGAATTCCTGTGAGCCCCTCGGGGACCCGACCGATCGAGGCCAATCGTTCCCGGATTTGTTTGGCACTGAAGCCCGCGTCGATGAGCAGGCGGGTTTCTCCGACCTCGAGGTAGGCGCAATTGCCGCCGGATCCGCTGCCCAGAATCGTGAAGTGAACCGCCACGGAGCGATCGAATCGTCAAATCGACCGGCGCGACAGCAGAAATCCTCCATTCGGGATGCGGTTCGATGCCGATCGAACTCTCCGGATTCGCTTCGAGGTAGGCACCGATCTCCGAGCGGTCCGGCGCCGCACGGGGATCTTCAGCGGGAAACGGGGAAGACCAGGCTGATGGTTGTGCCACGGCCGGGGCTAGAGCGGACACGGGCCTGACCGCGGTGAGTCTCGACCACGCGGGCGACAATTGCCATGCCCAGGCCGTTGCCGCGCGGCTTGGAAGTTTGCAGCAACGATGAAAAGGCGTTCTGCGCCTGCTCCCGAGTCATGCCGATGCCGCTGTCTCGAAACCGAACCAACACATGGGTTGCCGGCCCCTTCCGGAGAAGCGGTAGAGCCCGGGATCGAATGCTCAAGCGGCCTCCCTCGGGCATGGCTTCGACGGCATTGAGGGTGAGATTCAGGAACGCTTGTTCCAATTGAGTGGCGTCAGCCATCAACACCGGTAGGTCCGAATCCAGCTCTCGGATGAGCTCGATGCCGGCCGAACGGAGTTTGACCCGGGTCAGCATGAGCAAGTCGTCCAGGACCTGGTTCACGTTGACCTCTTCCAGATGGGGTTCGGCGCCGCGGGCGAAATCCAAAACACGGTCCACGATGCGGTTTAGGTGATCCATCTTCTCACCCATGATGCGGACATCGGTTTGGCGGGGATCGCCGGGACCGAAATGCAGGTCGAGCGAGTGGTGAAGCATTTTCATCACCGTTAGCGGATTGCGGATTTCATGGGCGATCTCGGCGGCCAAGAGTCCCAGGGCACTGAGGCGTTCGCTTTGGCGGAGGGCTTCTTCGACGGAGACGATGCGGTCGTAGAGGCGGGCTTTTTCGAGGGCCAGGGCCGACAGTTCGGCATAGGTCGAAAGAGTGCGGACTTCTTCGTCCGAGAAGACATGAGGCTCGCCCGAGTAGATGTTCAGGGTGCCGATGGCCTTTCCCGAGAAAAGGAGAGGAACGCTCAAGAGTGAGACGAGTCCTTCGTGTCGGGCTATACCGACATTCTGGTAGCAACCCGACACTTGCACGTTGTCGACCTGGAGCGGTTTGCGCCGCCGGGCGACGATGCCCACCACACTTTCAGCCAGGCTCACCCGCGGTTTGGAGGCGTAGGCCTTGCCGGCTCCATCATGGGCGCGGAGGTCCAACCACTCGCCCGAGGGGTCCACCATCATTAGTGAACACATCTTGGCCCTCATCAGGACCCGGGCCTCGCGGGTGATGACGGTGAGGGCGTCGTCGACCGAGAGGGTGGAGTTGATGAGTTGGCCCACCTTCAGCAGGGATTCTAGCAACCCGGCCCGTTGGCGTGCCGACTCGTACAACCAGGTGTTGCGGATGGCTGGAGAGGCCAGTGATGCGAGTTCTTCTAGGAGGGTCTGTTGTTCCAAGGAGAAGGCGTTGAGCCGGTCAGAATCGACATTGATCACTCCGCGCACCTCTCCGCCAACGCGCAAGGGTACGGCCAATTCCGAACTCACCCCGTCCCGCAAGGGGACGTACCGGCGTTCCTTCGATACATCGTCGATGCGCAGCGTGCGCCCGGATCGGGCCACCTCACCGGTGATGCCCTCGCCCAGGCGGAGTCGGAATTGGTTGGCGTGTCTAGGGAGGCCGCAAGTGGCCTCGATTTCGAGGAAGCCACTGGTCGGATTGATGAGGCAGATGGAACCTGAGTTGCTGTCCATCAGGCGGACCACTTCATCGAGCAGGATTTGCAGCGACTCTCGCAGATCGAGGGTCGAGTACACTCGCTGCGCGGTCCGGTGGAGCGACTCTAGGCGGGAGAGGCGGGCCTGGAGGTCGAGAGTCGAGTTGGGCTCATTCACAGGATTCACGGTGTTACCGGACCCTCGCTGTGAGAATCAGGCCGGTGACGCTGAACACGAGATTGGGCAGCCAGGCGCCAAGCCACGCCGGAACGATCCCATTCTGACCCATGGCGAAACCCACGCGTTGGACCACGAAGAAGATGAAGGCCAAGCCAATGCTGCCGGCGACTCCGAAGAACAAATTCCTGCGCCCGGATGGAGCCGCGAAGGGCACGGCGATAATCACGACCACCAGGCAAGTCCAGGGTGCTGCCAATCGTGCGTGGAACTGGGTGTCGAGCCACGCCTTCAGGTCGGGCTTAAGCACTGGGTGCAATTGTTGGTAGTCGACGATTTCCTGCAGCGTCAATTGAGGCCGCTGCATCGCTTTGGCCCGGTTGAAATCGGCGATGCGCAATTCGCTGCGGATGATGTCCGGCGTCTCATTGAGTTCTTTGAGGAATTCCACCCCGGGGAGCCAGAGGGGCTCGCGGTCTTGATGATTTCTGAAGACGTACTCGTTGCCGTTGGTAAAGCGCCAGGTTGAGCCTGTCCACGCCGCACCATCAGCGAGGAATTGGCGCTGGGCGCCGGGGCGAATGGGTTCTTGGATCACCAGACCGATGAGCTCACCGGTTCGGGAATCGAACGAGGTGGCAGACCAGTTAATTTGGGTGGTCGGGTCGTGGAAGACGATATTGGTTGTTATCACCCCGTTGGTGAAGGTTTGAAGCGAACCGGGCCAAGCCAGCCATTGGTTGGTGCCTGGCAGGGGTGGGATTGGGGTGAAGCGGGTTTCGCGGATGGCGGGATCGGAATCTTCGGTGCTGCGCCACAAGCGTTCGCCGGCCGTCGAGTAGTTCCAGGCACCGTTAGTCCAAAATGCAGAAGGAATCCGCACTTCGCGATGGGCTCCGGTGCCCAGTGGCATTAACAGACGGATTCCGACCATGTCGCCGGTGGGAGGCAGGAAACGACTGATGCTCCAGGATCGATGGTCGGTCTGATTCTCAAAGTGGAACTGCGAACGCCAAGTCTCCGAAGGTGTCTCGCTGGCCGACTTGCCGGACATGAGGTTTTCTTGTCGGTGTTTGGCCTGGGGAATTAAGTTCTCTCCACTCCAATACAGCGCGAGCGAGAGCAGCAACCCCACCGTGATGTAGGGGACGATGGTTCGCCATAAACTGATTCCGGCTGCCCGAATCGCCGTCAATTCGTGGTGACGTGCGTGGTGGGTGAGGGTGTAGAGCAGTGATAGCAGCAGCGCGATGGGCAGTGTGGTGTTCAGTAGTTCAGGCAGGCCCCAGAGGTAGAACTCCATTACTCCAACCAGGCTCAGCCCGGCCTTTTGGAATCGGGTCATGTCACCCAAAAGGTCGAAGGCGATCCAGAACAGCGTGAAGCCACTCAGGCAGACGCCCAGTGGCAGTAGGAGTTCCCGGAGCAGGTAACGGTCGAGGAGGCGCATCGGACGTGGCAACCTTATGCAGGATCGATTCGGTTGACCAACTGCGGTTTGCAGAGCTTATACGGTGAGGATGGGGATTGGGTGGGTGCCTTGAGGGCTCCGCGGGATTGGGCCTGCGCTCGCAGGGATCGTGCGGGAGGTGAGGGCTTTCGCGCTGTCGCGCTTTGGGGAAATAGGGTGCTGCGATCCAATGCTCGCTACGGCCCAGTCCCGCTGATGCGGGTGTGTGGCTGGGGGGGTGAGTTTTTTTGGGACAGGGGGATTGGGACGTTGGGTGGGTTGCTTGGGGTGGCTCTGCGGGACTGGGCCTGCGCTCGCAGGGATCGTGCGGGAGGTGATGGCTTTCGCGCTGACGCGCGATGGGGATTGGGTGGCTGCGATCCAATGCTCGCTACGGTCCAGTCCCGCTGACGCCGGTGTGTGGTCGGGGTGTGGGTGTGTTTTTGCTGGGGAG
>JAPLUF010000367.1 GCA_026397755.1 Verrucomicrobiota bacterium | reverse complement strand
TTCATGGCCCAGCCCCGGTCGGGTGACCAATGCCAGTAGAGGACGTTTTGTCCGCCGCGTTGATACCAGTCCCATTCCACGCCGCGCCACAGCCGGTCGATGCGTTCGGTAAGGGCTCGTTCCGCCGGGGAACCGTCGCGTAAGTATTGGCGCACGCAGAGCAGGCCCTGGACGAGGAACGCGCTCTCCACCAAGTCCCCGCCGTTGTCGTTGCGGCTGAAGGGTTTTACCCGGCCGGTGGGGCCTTCGAGCCAATGGGGCCAGGCACCATGGAAGCGGTCGGCCTTCTCCAGAAAACTCACGATGCGCGTCAGGCGCTCGGCTCCTTCAGTCCGCGTGATGAAGCCCCGTTCGATGCCCACCAGAAGGGCCATCACGCCGAAGCCCGTGCCTCCGGAAGTGACGATGTGCGCGTCGTGGTCGGGGTAGTCGCCGTCGACATGGACGCGTTCGCGGGCCGCT
Source organism: Verrucomicrobiota bacterium (assembly GCA_026397755.1). Lineage (GTDB taxonomy): Bacteria > Verrucomicrobiota > Verrucomicrobiia > Limisphaerales > UBA9464 > SXXZ01. The sequence goes on along the minus strand of JAPLUF010000367.1, from coordinate 4,919 downwards.
CCGGAGTGGGGTTCCGCACCGTCCCAGAAGTAGCGGAAGGTGCGCTGTTGAACTTCGCGGAGGAGGGCGCTGTCGCTCAGGCGCTTCGGGGTCGTGCCCGGTTCGCGGACCCGCGGGTTTCCGCGGAGTTCGACGCGGGACGGGCTGAGTGTCGACTCCGGGGCTGCGCTCACGGCGGGTCGGGTCGCCAACACCAGAGCCCAGAGAGTGGTCGATCGGAGCAGGACGCCTCGGAACATGGCGGGTAGGAGCTATTGAGCGACGGGGTGGGTTCGGTGGGCTTTTCTGGCCCAAGGGGCTGGCAGGAAAGGGTGGCGAAGAGTCTCAGTGGATCCTAGGGACTCCCGCCGTGGTCCTCCGATCAATGAGCCTTGGTCGGGGCCGGTTGCGACCAGTTTTCGTGGGCTTTCTTGAGCTGCTTAGCGCTGAGACCAAAGGCCTTCAGCACCCCGGTGGCCATCATGCGGTTGCCTTCGGGGTTCATGTGCACCCCGTCGCTCGTGAGCAGGTTGCCCTTGTGGTCGGGTCCGGCCTTGGTGATGGCGGCCTGCATGTCGGCGTTCAGGTCGGCCAACCGGCACTTCTTCTTCTTGGCCAGGTCGCGCAGAAAGGCGTTGTACGCGGCGAGCTTCTGGTTGTTGGAGTTGGGCGCATCCTCGCCGATCATGGTGGACGTCAGGATCATCACCTTCACGCCAGCGGCCTGACATTTCTCCACAATTTCAGTGATGTTCTTTTTGTAAGGTTCCAGCGGGACGCCGTTGACCCCGTGCCACACGTCGTTGACCCCGCAGCTCAAGGTCATCCAGTCGGGTTTCTTGCTCAGGACGTCGTGATCGAGCCGCTCGAGCATCTGGTTGGACTTGTGACCGCTGATGCCCGCCGGGATGGAACTCACCCGAAGGCCGTTGGCCTCGAGGCCTCGGATCACCAGCGTCACATAGCCCTGGGGCTCGGCGCCGGCCTGTGTGATCGAATCTCCCATAAAGCCGATCTTCTGACCGTTCTTGAGGGGAATGCTCGCCGCCTCGACGGGTGCGGTGATCACGGTCATCGAAAGCAGGAGGGCCGACATGAGTGTGGCGACCGTTCCCGGAACGCCGTGGCAGAATGGAATGTTCATGGAGGGAGGCAGGGTGCCCGGGGCCGCGTCAGGGGTCACGACGGTTTTCCTCCGGTTTTCCCTCGGGCTCAGAACATCCGTTCGGTGTTCGGAGTGGCGGAAGGCCAGGGCCAGTCCCGATCTTCGCCGACGCTGTTGTTTTTCCGGTTCCGGGTGCGGTAGACCCCGCCGTCATCCTTGCCATCAGGCCCCACGCTCCAGAGTTCGAAGCGGCCGTCCTCCGTGCGCCGGTAGCGGAAGGGTTGGCCGCTCATCCAATCGTCTGGTAGGGCTTTCAGCGTCGCCGGGCCCAGGTCGAGCAGCGATTCGGGATAGCGCCCGTGGGCGCGGTGGTGTCGCTCGAGGGCGCAGGCGACGGCTCCCAGGCGCGCCAGGGTGATGGCGCGCTGGGCACGCTGCGACGCCTTGCCCAGCGACGGTAAGAGTCGGCGGACCAGGAAGTTGCGCGGGGTCGTGTGAGTGCTGGCCTCCATCAGGAATCGGCTTCATGGCGGTCCGAGCCGAGTCGATCAGGTTCTGGTAGCCCAGCATCAGTTGGGCCTGGTTTTGTCGGAACCAACCGTCGGGCATCAGGATGGAGATCGCGGTCAGGAGCTCTTCCACTTCGCTGGGCGAGTTGTTTCCGCCCAGGGCTTCCAATTGCTGCAGTCGGAAAAAGCGATCGGCGAGAATGCGCTCGAGTTCGTAGCCCGCGATGTTCCGCTCGCATTCGATGGCCCGGATGCTGCCCGGGGCGTAGTCGCGTCGGCTCAGGACGTCTTGGAACCGGGCCAACTGCTCGTCCGACCACCGATGGTCGATCAGGCCTTCCCACAGCGCGTGGAGGGCGATGGCATCGCAGGCGTAGCGCACCAATTGGCTGATGTGGTAAGGGTCTTCGCGCAGGCTATGGCCCAAGCGGAACGCCAGCACCACATCCGAGGCGGCCCCGGCGGTTTGCCCTTGGGTCAACCGCGCGGCGGAGCGCAGAGCGACGGATCGGGTCGACGATTTCATGGCGCTCAGCGGCATTAGCACGGTGCTGAAACCGTCCTCATAATGGTAGGGATAGCGGTTGTGCGGGCGATCGGAGGCCGCCTGGAACTCGGCGAGGATGGGGTCGAGTTTCGTGAGGGCCTGGAGCACATCGGTCGCGGGGTTTCCTGGGGTTTCCGGGATCGGGTAGGCGACCCACTGGACACCGGAACCAAAGGCCCCGCGAGCGGGGCGATGGAGGGCGTTCGAGGTCGAGGTGCGGAAGGCGGTGGCCCAGGCCGCTAGATCGGTCCGGCCTTCCGGCGTTTTCTCCGGTGGCACTCCTAGTCGGTTCTTGGGCGTCGGGAGGTTCGGGAGAGACAACTCTCGTTGGAGCGTACCCCAGTTGGTGTCGGCCCATCGGTTGTTGCTGTTTCGGCCCGAGGCGTCGGTCGTCCGGGTGTAGTGGAAATGGCTCCAGAACGGCGTGGCGAAGAAGTTCTCCTCGTCGCGGACGGGGGGCGGGATGATGCAGGCCAACTCCAGGCATTCGCCCCGGGCTTTCAGGTCCGCCCGGGTTTGTCGCCATACCAGGGCACCGCGTGCGTTCTCGATCGCATGGAAGAGGAGCAGGGGAGTCGCCCCGAAAACGAGGGCGGCGTAGGCGACGGCCGGGAGGGCGCCCGTCCAGAACCTCAACCGGGGCCACGGTGCCGGTGCCGAGGTTTCCGGCGCGGAGTTCAGGCGTTCGGCCCGGTGATTCCAACAGTGCCTCGACAGGAGGCTCCACGAGAGTCCGGCCAACGCCCCGAATTCGGTCGCGGCTCCGGGCATCCAGCCTAGCATGGAGGCCAACAACTCCGAGGCCTCGGCCGAGGCGCCGCCGCTGAGCGCCAGCCAGAATCCCCCCCACGAAACCAACGCCGCCAGGCCGCTGCCGGCCGCGGTGACCGTCAGCACGCGCATCCAGGAATACCGGGCCGCCGGCTGCGGCACCCAGGGCCGAATGAATCCCCAACAAATGGGGCGTTCATTCCAACGGAGCAGGAATTCAGAGAGAGAGAGCATGGGGTTTGGAAAGGCGAAGGGTTGTCGGAGATCGGGAAGAGTGAAAATGGGCCTCAGTGCATCAGGACACTGCGTCCCTTTCGGAGGTCTGGATTCGGGGGTGGTGCAGATCACCCAAGATCGGATGCGAGGGCCCGCTGCGTTGCGAACGCGGGCGCTGAGGACGAGCCCCGTCCTTGGGTTCCGGCGGGCGTTGGGATGGTTGGTTTCGGTCCGTGGTTTCGGTGGGCGATTCCTGGAAGTTGGCCAGCTCCCACAAGGCCGCACGCTCGGCACGGACCTCAGCCACCTGCTCGGGGCTGAGTCGGATCGAAGGGCCTGACGGACTCTCTAAACCCAAATTGCTCCAGCAAAGCATCGCCAATGCACCGGCCCACAGCAGTCCCAGGGTTCGCCAGACCGCAGCGCTCAAGCCGCTGTCGCCAGAATCCCTGGGGGTCCGCGGCACAGAAGCCTGCGTGCGAGTATCCGCCCGCTGGGCACGGAGAGCGGCGATGAGTTGGGCTGTCACCTCCGGAGGTGCCGCTCGAAGAGAGTTGCGGGCGAGTCGGTTTTCGAATTCGTCGTTCATGGCAGCAGAGGGAAAAATAGTGGGAGCGCTGTGGGTTTCAGTGCAGCTGTTCATAGAGCGGGCGCAGCCGGAGGCGCAGTTTCTCCAGGCCGTAGCGGTAGCGGCTGGCCGCGGTGTTGGGGGAGATCTCTAGAGTTTGACCGATGGACTCCAGAGTCATGCCTTCCCAGAGTTTCAGGTGGACCACGGCCCGTTGATCGGGCGGTAACTCACCGAGGGCGGTGGTCAGTTCCTGAGCGTAGGCGGCCTCGTCGGGATTGGCCGGGACCGCGAAGAGGGCGGGGTGGGCTTGGCCGGCCGCCTCATGGGCCCGGTCGCGCGAGCTTCGGCTCCGCAAGTGATCCATAGCCAAGTTGTGAGCCAACCGAAACAGGAAGGCGCGAGGAACTCGTACCCCAGCCATCCGATCCGGGTGTCGAGCCAGCGAGACGAAGAGTTCTTGGAGGAGATCCCGGGTATCTGCCTCATTTCGGGTGAGGTTCAACAGAAAAGGGAACAAGGCCGGCGTATGCAGGCGGCAGAGGTCTTCCAGTTCGGAGGGGTCCCAGTTCACGAGGTGTGTCGATTCATAAACGACGACGGATCTCGGAGCTTTTTTCGTCTATCGGCAATGGGTTCAAAGGAGGAGGAGCTCCAAGAATGGCTGTGGATGAAGACCCTGGGCAATGATCTTCGAGTGCTCGGATAGTGCGTTTGAATCGCTAGAATGAGGGCTGAATAAAAATAATCCTAAGCTTCGGCAGCCAGAGTGACGATTGCCAGATGAGCTCAAGGAGGATGGCTCTGTGAAGTGTTACCCATAGTCAAGGAACACCTATGAATAGGACGAAGATGTCGTATGAACGAAAATTTAAACCCGAAGAAATGATAAAAACGTCATGAAGCTAGACAAAATATTTTAATCCTATATTTTCTTCAATCAATTGAAACGGTTGAAAACAGTCGATTCACAGTCTATGGAACCCGCTCAAAGTCATTACTGTCGGACACGGGACAAATCTCGGAGATTTCTGGGGCAATCCTTTTCGCGATTTACGGGCGGAGTGCCAATACGAGCCTTCACATTGGTGGAACTCCTGGTGGTTATTGCCATTATCGCAATTTTGGCGGGTTTACTTTTACCCGGTTTGGCATCGGCTCGCTCCAAAGCCGTTTCGGTTCAGTGCCTCAACCACCTGCGCCAATGGGGGTTGGGTATCCAAT
>JAPLUF010000289.1 GCA_026397755.1 Verrucomicrobiota bacterium | reverse complement strand
GAGCGGATCCGACAGGACAAGACTGAAACCAATATTGCTGCTGCGGAAATCCGGAACACTGCGACCTCGATAGGCCGATCGGCAGCAACGAGCAGCATCGCTCCAACCGCCACCTCGATAGACGCGGAACGTGCCGAAGGGGGGCCCTACCGGATGGTTCACCGCCTCGAACGGATACTGCCCGTACCAGTCGAGGCACCACTTGGCCACATTGCCCTGCATGTCCTGAAGCCCCCAGTCGTTGGGCTGCCGAGTGCCCACGGGATGAGTCCGCTTTTGGGAATTGAGTTGGTACCAGGCCACCGAATCGATCGTTCCGTAGAACTCTCCGGGTTTGCGCACGCGACAGGCGTATTCCCATTGAGCCTCCGTGGGCAGGTCCCAGCTCCAGCCGGCAGAAATGAGACCCATCTTACGGTGGAACTCCGTCAACTTGCGCGCGAACTCCCGAGCGTCTTCCCAACTGACTTGCTCCACCGGCAGGTCAGCACCCCGAAACTTGCTCGGGTTATGAGGCATGAGCAAAGACCACTGACCTTGGGTGCACGGAGTTTCTGAAAAGAAAAACCCGTCAGGCAGGGTAACACTATGAAGCACCTCATCCGGCTCGCGGTCCGGCTCGTGGATCGGGCTGCCCATGGAGAATCGCCCTGGCGGGATCCAGCGAGCGGCCCAGGTCGTGGCATCCGTCCCGACTGGTAGCTAGAATTGTTTTTGGGAACCTGGGGTTCCCCGATAGGTGGTGATCACCTCGCCCAGACCATTGAAGAACTGGTATTCAGGCTCTTGGTCGGCAGGGTGCGCCGTGCAATGACGCTCCCGGATCTGGCTGCCAGGCTGCACCGACTCCACCACCAATCCCGACTCGCCAGAACGCGTCGCCAGAACGCCAGCGTCATCGACTAAATCCCCGGTCTCGATCGATTCCGAGATCACCGTCCGCCGCGCCTCGAAAAAAGAATTTTGCAGCTCTTGATAGTCTTCCCGGTAACCGAACCCAAGGTACCCATGCACGTCCAGCAACCCGCGGTCCGGCGCTCCTTCAACCATATCGACCAAGCGTTGAGCGGCCTGAGTCTCCGCTAATTCAGGACAATAGGCCATCCGCTGCCGAATACGGGAAGCCACCGGAACGACGTCGGTTTGGATCTTAGTTAATTGCTCCTCACGCAAGGCACTGAAAAAGGCCTCCAGTTTTCCGGCATGCCGTTTAAAATCCGCATCCGCGGCCGCCTTGAGCAACAGCACCCGTTCCTTGACGGGCAACCACCGGAGACTATGCAACGCCGGATCCGTCTCACCCAGAGCCATGCGGAATTTGGCCGATTGAAATTGGGCCTCGGCCAGTTCGCTATCCAGATCGTGAGCCTCGTCGGTGTAGGTCATCGCTACCCGCATCCGGTAATCGGGTTCGCCGTTCTCTTGAACATACGCGGCCCACCCGGCTCCCAGCAACGCGCGGGCCGCATCCAACGGATATTCGCTGCGGGCATAGCGCGCCGCCATGAGGAACGACCGCTCGGCCTGGGCCGGATTGACGAGCCGGGGATTCGTATTGTCGACGGACCCCAGCAGCACCAGTGCGCGGAGCAAGTGGATCCGCCAAACGAGTCTTCCGGACACGTTCAGGCTGGGTCCGGTATCCAAGGCACAATCCAGAGCCTCGAGGCTTTCTGTAAAATACGACTCCAAGAAGGATTCTCGGGCGACCTGAAACAACTGAACTACCACGGACTCGGCCGGGGAACGCGCTTGCGCCATCAATTCGTCCATCGGCACCAGCATGCCCCCCATCGAAGCCAGCACTTCCCCACGACTCCAAGTGAAGGCCGCTGACAGGCGCAATCCGCTGGGATCCAACAAACTGTTGGTCGGGTGCACCAGGGATGCGAAGAGCGCCGCCAACGATTCCCGGGATCCGATCAGTCGCAGTGTGGATGCTGGCAATCGATCGAGCAGTGCCAGAACGACAGCAGCAGGATCATCGATTGCGACCCGAGACGGAGCAGGATCCCTCAAATACTCTAACCAAGAAGGTCCCCCCACGGGGGATCGACTGAAATTCCAAGAGAGATTTGGCATGACATCGCAGCGCTAGCCTCTCGTAGAAAATTTCGAAATTTCACGAGTGAACCCAGAACTTATTTAGCATTCCCCCAATCTCAACTTCTGCAAGTTGACGGCGCGTTTTAGATTTGCGGCTTGAGAGATCGACTACTTGCGCTGCGAAGCGCGGGATGAGAACTCTCTTATTTTTAAAAAAGAGTATTTTAAATCCTAATTTATTGCGAATTTAGTTTTTGAAACCGTTGGGATCGCAAAATTTGATTAAACTATTCATTAGTTCAGTAGCTCGAGCGTCCGTGGTCACAATATTCACAAACCCTTGAATCAAGGCACGTTGCTGCGTAGGAAATCTCGCCAAATCTATCTTCAGGTTTTCACTAGTTTTCACCTTGCCCGATTGCGGCTTGGCTCGGATCACCAATTGAGGCCGTAGCGGCAAAGGGCAATGGTCTTGAAGATAGGCAACCATCAATGGAATAGCCTGAGTCTCAGAGAGCATCTTCGCTAAGCGATCCACCGTTGCACGATCAGGCAGCGACAAGCCGGCACATTGCCGACTCACCATACTCTGATCGATCCCAACAACACGGCTAAATTTCAGTTGACTCCCATCGAAATCTTGATCGATCAGCGTCGCCAATTGGGCCGAGAAAAAACTCACCGGGCTGATTTCTCATATTTGGAACCATCCTGCAAACAAGCGTTTTTCGCATAATTGCCGCAACATCATACCTGAAGAGATCCTTTTAAGGCCCCCGTTACAACCTAGCGCGGCTCCGTTTAAAAACTAGGCTGACCTCAAAAGCGATCCATTAGCACCACCAACCAACCCTAGGCCAAGCGTCACTCCCGGCGTGCTAAGCAAGCCTCGGTACAGCCCTTGCCAAGAAAGTCCCCGATCCCCAGAAGTCCACCTTGCAGCACCGCCCCCCTGGCTACCAATTGACGGCGGGCACGACCTCCGGTTGCCTTGACCCCATGCGACGCGCCCGAACCTTCTGGATCTTATGGACCGCCTTGATGCCGGCGTTGGCAGCCGAAGAAATCGTCACCCTCGACGGCCGGACTTTCCGTGAGACGACCGTTCGGCGTCTGGATGACGATCGCTTGGAGCTCCAGCACTCCGGGGGGCGAACAACGGTGTTCTACTTCGAGGTTCCCGAACCGCTGCGACGACGATTGGGGTTCGACACCGAGGCCGCCTTGAAACGCCTGACCCTCGAGAATTCCCGCCTGCGAGGCACCTCCCTTCTCCCCTCTGGCGCGGCGAATCCGACATCGGACTCCGTCACGACCCAAACCAGGCCGATGACGGTTCCCATGCTCTTGGCCGCGGCCAAGCCCGTGGTTGAAACACTTCAGACCGCGCGGTGGGCCGGACTCGTGCCCCCGGCTCCGGCCGCCCAACTACCTCCGGTGATCGCCACTCAAGAAATCAGTGTCTGGGAACTGGTGAACCACTTCCGCTCCGATCTCCCGGCGGCCAATGCGCGCTATCAAAAACGCTCATTCCGCATCACAGGCGTGGTAGAACGCCTGGAGCGAGGCATCGTCAGCCGCAATGTCCGGGTCTTCCTAGAAACGCCGGACCCCGCTGTGCGACCGGTGTGCGAATGGCGCATCGACGACAAGATTCCCGCCTTCCACACCCGCCGCGACGGTCGGACGTTGATCGCCGAGAACAACCGCTCGAAGTGGCAACTCCTCGAAGCCGGGCAGACGGTGACCTTCGAGGTGCGTTGCGCCGGGATAGAGGACGGTTTGGTGGAATTGAAGCAGGCTCGCTTGCAGCCCTGAGTGCATTGATCCCTCACGGGCCCGATGATGGAAATAGCAGAGAATCCTAACGACCCGCAGTCGAACGGTGCCTGCCGAAGGCGTTCCTACCGGGAGGGCTCGTCGACCTCGGCCGTGACGGTGATCTGAACGGCGGCATCCAACGGCATGTCGGAGACTCCGATGGCCAACCGGGCATGGGCTCCGCGCGGACCGAAGACCGCATTGAAGAGGTCGGAGGCCCCATTGAGCACTTGCGGATGGCCGCGGAATCCGGCGGCGCAATGGACATAGCCTTCCACGCGCACCAGACGACGCACTCGATTCACATCCCCGCCGGCCGCCGCCTGAAGCTGCGCCAAGGCGTTGAGCGCGCACTGTCGGGCTGCTTGGTATCCTTGCTCGACCGTCAACTCGGCTCCCAACCGGCCGGCGTAGGCCATCACGCCGTCGCGCCAGGGCAACTGCCCCGAAGTGAATACCAGATCACCCGTGCGCACCCACGGCTCATAGGCGGCGACGGCCCCCGGGGCCGGCGGTACCACGATTCCCAACCGCTCGAGATTCTCGGTGATGTTCATGTCGCTGAGATCCGGTTCGAGGAGCGATCGCCGCTCAAACTGTGACCGAACCCGGTCGGGCTGCGCCGCTCGTGGCCGCCGAGAAACTCCGCCACTTCGCCTGCGGAATAAGCCCCAGCGCGATGAGCACGCATTGGCTGCCCACAAAAATCATCAGCGCCGTAAAGGCCCCACTCATGAAGCCGTAGCTGTGGAGCCCCACGCCCAGCAAGTTGGTACCGAACCACGACCAACTGGTGACGATGTTCCCGAAGATCGCCAGATTCATGATGCCGCGCTCCCGGACAATGCCGCCCCAACGGGCGTGCAGGATGAGCGCATTCCACAGCACGATGATCAGGGCGCCGTTCTCCTTGGGATCCCAACCCCAGAACCGTCCCCACGATTGGTCGGCCCAGATACCGCCCAGCACGGTGCCCACAAAGCTGAACAGCGTCGCGAAGCACAAGATGCCGTAGACCATGCGCGAGAGACTTTTGCCCATGTCGGCCGTCATCACCTTCGTGAAGAATCCGAGCACCACGTACAAGATGGCCAGGAAGCCCGCAACATAGGTGGCGGCATAACCCAAGGTCACGATGACCACGTGAGTGGCGAGCCAGAAGTTGGTATCGAGCACCGCCTGGAGCATCACCATGGTGTCACCGCCGAGGGCCAGGTTGTGAGCCACGACTTGGGTGGAAAAACCAATGACCGTCGCCACGGCCAACCCGATGGCGTTTTTCCAGAACGATTCAAGGATCAGCCCGAGGCCGACCGCGCCCCATCCGATAAAAATGGCCGAGCTGTAGAGATTGGTCACCGGCGGACGGCCCTCAAGCCACATCCGAGCGATGAGCCCCAAGGTGTGGACCACAAAGGCCAACTGCACCAGATGCAGCGAGGTCTTACGGCTCCATTCAGCGAAGTTGAACCAAAACCCACAGCTAAAGAGGAAGGCCACGATGTATAACGCGGCGGTTTTCGAGAACGGCGCGAAGCTATTGTAGAGCTGTTCGCGAGCCGTCTTGTTCAAGGCCTTGCCTAGGCGCAACGACTCCAAGTAGGTCTGGTACCCGGCCACCGCGGTATTGAAGCCCGCAACCTGGCTCTCACGAAAGGCGTCAGCCATCGCCGCCCAATGCCCCACCGCCGGCGACAGCGGCCGGGTGCCCACCAAGCGGATGCCTTCGGCCGCGGCTTCGGGCGAAAGTTCGGCCTTGGGCACGCGCATCAAGTGCTTGAGCAGCGGTGCCCCGAAGCTCGGATCTAGCAAGGCCTCGCCCATGCGCTGCCATGCGAAAGTGGCGTCTCCACCGGCCGCGGGGGGAATAAGCAATGGCGGCTCGCCGCGCAACGTCACGAAATACCGCTCGGTATGTCCAAACACCTCGGTCAGTGCATTGGTATCGAACGTGCCAGAACCGGTCATGCGCTGCTGGAAGGCCTTTACGCCGGCCGGGATGGTCTTCTGGTAGTCAGCAATCTCCGCCGCGAAGCCCACCGTGTCCTGCGGGTGGACCGTATTCTTCAGGCGTAGGTAGAGGGTCATGGCCTCGTACAACCCGAGGGTGGCGTTGTCGAAGGCGTTGCGGAGCGACGAATCCTTCTTGTTCTCCTGGATGTTCCGGGCGCTCTCTTCGATTTGCTTGAGACCCGTCTCGCCGAACTGGTTCCACGAGTAGTGCTTGCCGTCTTCACCGGCCGCTGGGTTGGGCTCCGGCAGCTTCAACATCGCCTTCAACTCCGGGTGATCCACGCGGAAGACCTTCCAGCCGTCGGCGACCTCAGGCCGGGTCATGAGCGTTAGCAACCACTCGGTCGCCGAAATGATCTTCGGTCGCTCGTACCACGACTTGACCGGCTCGAGATTGGCGGTGTCCTTTTCGCGGATGCGCGTCAGCGAATTGCGCGCCAACGAATCGATGGGCTGCAGGCGGCCATTGAAGACCACGGGCAGGCGGCCGAAGGCACCGAAAGCGTACTCGGGGTCACGCCGTGGCCTGAGCGCACCCAGAATCCAGAATGCGAAGAGCGCCGTGATGATTAGTGGAAGGCGTTGTTTCATGTTTCAGGCGGAGCGCGTTGGGACGAGGCAAATTCCAGCAGGTGGAGCTTCAGACGGCCCGGGGCTTGCGGCGGGCAATAAACTTCGTGAGGTGCATGAGGAACTGAACCAACAGGCCCACTCCGACGAGAATGCACCCGAGATAAGGCGTGACCCAGGACGGGTTGCGGACCACTTGCAACGCACTGGTACCGCGGCCTCCGTCGGCCAATTGCTCCTTACCCATTTGATACTGAAAGAAGGTGTAGCCGCCGTACCGCAACGGCGAATTCATGTAGATGTCCACCTCGCGGTCTTCGTGCGACTCGGTGTTTCGCAATCGTACCCGGCTCTGGAAATTCTTAGGGATGTCTGTGCCCGGGTAGGTCTCGTGGGTGGTCTTGAGCAAGGTCAGGGCGAAGGGCTTGTAATCGCGCACCGGGCGGTACTCGAGGCGCCACTCCGTTCCCTCCACGGTCACGGTCTGGGACTTCAATTCACCGGAGAGGGCCCAGGTCCCGAGACTCGATGCTCCCAAAAGCTCCACCACCGCGGCCGGGACATTGCGGGCATCCATGGTGCGCGTCGGTGGTTGCTCATCGATGACGATCCGGGCCCCGACTCCCTGGGTCGCCGCGGGCGGGCGGTTGGAATCCATGACCGGAGCACGCAGGCGGATCCGGGCGTTTTCATAGGCCTCTTTCACCCGGATGGCGAAAGGCAGCAACTCCTGGCGCAACTCGGCCCCCGGCTTCAAACGAGAGGCCGGGATGGACACCACTTGGTCGAGAGTGTTGCTGCCGGCACTGCGCAGGAAGGCCAGTTCGAAGTCCATCGACGACTCGGAGTAGTTGCGGGTATCCCCCTCGCGGAAGCTCATGATGCTCTCGCGGGCCAGCATGTCGGTGGCCAATTGCCCTAGGAGCAGCAGGATGATGCCGATGTGCGTCAGGAAGATACCGCTCTTGGACCACGTCCATTTAAAGCGGGTGAAATGGGCCACGAGCAGGTTGATCACCAGCATCGTTCCCAAAAGGTATCCACCGGGCAGCGGCACCACCGGAAAGGCCGCACCATGCGGGGTCCAGTAGGAGAACCAACTGCGGAAGTACCGCTCTTGGGCGACGTAGAGACCATCACTGGTCTGACCCAACGTCCCGAAGAACACTACGACCACACCCAATCCCAGCAGCACCACCGTGAGGCGCAGGGACGACAGGAACTGGAACAACTTGGAAATCATGGGCGAAAATCGGACGACGGCCGGTCGCAATAAATTGCATCAACTTGACGGAAAGCGCTCGGGATTTTTCAACTCCAGTCGCGGCACCTCATTCAGAAGCGGATCGAACGGACAAATTGCTCAAACGCGTCTCGGTTTTGGGCGGCGACGGGCGCCGGAGCTGTCAGCTTGAAAAACCACGAAACCTCACCGCGAGCCACGATGGCCCCCAAGATCGTCTTCTCGGTCCCCACCAACTCCACCCAGGTGCCGCTGTCGCCCCCGGCCGTAGCCACTGTCTTAGAGTTCGCCGCCAATGCCCCAGCTTCCAACGGAGCCAAGCCCACTTGGCCGCGCCAGCGGTTCACATTGGCCAAGAGCCCGCCGCCATTCCCGGACAGCTTACTAATGGACACATCGCCATTGCCGGCGGCATCCGGGATGTCGAAGGACGCCAATCGCATCGGCTTCGGCCCAGCGGCTTTCCAGCCGGAGGGCACCTGCCAATTCGGGAGTCCGTCGGCGCCACCGCCACCACCAACACCGCTCGCCCGCTCGGAACCGCCGGACACGACCGGGGCCGATGCGGGGGCCGAAGCCGACGAAGAGGCCGAGGCCTCCGGAGCCGACTCACCCCCACCGCCCCCGGTATCTACAGACTTCAACCAAGCCAAGAACTGGGGCTTCTGCTCGGCCACCAGCGCACTCTCACCCGTGATCTTGAAGAACACGGTCATCTCGCCGGCCGGCATGATGGCTGCCAGCGTCCGGGCTGGGTACTTGCCATCCAGAACCGCCTTCTTGCCGTCCAGTTCATACATCACCACCTGGCGATTGCCCGCTGGAATAATGGAGCGAAGACCCGCCAAGTCCGCCTCGGTCGCCGGCTCCAGCCCGATCTGGTCGCGCCAGCGGTTGACGTTTTCCAACTCGCCTCCGGCACCGCCGCCCATGGCCACCACCGAAATATCCACCGAACGGCCGTCGGGGCGTTTCACGCCATAACTGGCCACGCGCATGCCCGAGGCGGGCTTCTCTTCCCAACCGGCCGGTACAGTCCAGGGAACCGCGGGCCGTTCGGAGGCACTGCTTTCCGAGCCAACTGAGGAGGAAGATCCAGAGGCCGCGGATCTTGGAATCTCAGAAACTGGCGGATTTTGGGTGGCTCCACCCTGGGGATTGGCCGCAGCCACCGGCAAGGCATCTTGAGGGGCCTGATAGACCCGGACCTCATCCTTGCCGCAGCCCGCAGCCATCCAGGCCAACGCCGAAACCACCGTCACCACTGTGAAACGCATGCCGACAGTCTGGACGCACACGCCAATCCGGCAAGCCACGACTCCGAATCCGGCTAGGACTCTGGTGGAATGTATTTGCGGACCGTCAGGTACACGAGGCCGCCGATGGCGCTCCAGGCCAGGTTCAACGTGTAGCCCAACAACGAGAGCGACAGCGCCTCGGCCGGCTTGACCCCAAAACCCGGGAAGTCCACGGCAAGCAGCACGACGAAGAGGTTCTCACGAACGCCGAGGCCACTGGGGGTGATCGGCAACGCGGCCAAGCACACCACCGCCGGCACCACAAACCACAAGTTCCATCGGGGGATTTGTAATCCCAACCCGGAAGCCAGCGCCGCAAACGTGCCCACGATGGCCAGGTTGATGGCGATCGACAGCAACGCGCTCCGCCAGAGGAATCCCGGATTGCGCCCAAACAGCCGGCATGAAGCCAGTGCCCTCAAGGGAGCCTTCATTTGCGGGAAACGCCCCATCCACCGGCTCAGGCGCCCATCCTCAGAAAGGATGTCTGTGAAGAAACCGGCACCAGCGCAAACCATCGCCACGACCATCATGCCAAAGATCGCCAAACCCACCCCGTCGTAGCGACGAAACCGCACGAAGAGCGGCCAGTTGGGAACAGCAAAGATCACCGCAAACACCAGCAGCGATAGGATGCCGATCAAGCGGTCCACGAACACCGTGAGCGCCGCTTCCGCCTTCTTGTGGTGGGTACTCCGAGCGGCCGCATAGGCCTTCCAGACATCGCCTCCGGTGGATCCCAACAGGAAGGCATTGAAGAAGTGCGCCACGAACGAAAGACGGGTTACCTCGCCCAAGGGCAACTCTAGGCCCTGGACCCGAAGAGCTTCCCGCCAACGAAGTCCTCCCAGAAAAATCAGGGCACCGCAGAGGCCAAAAGCCAGCCCAAGACTCCCGGAATCCAACCGACGGACCATCTCTAGAAGCTTCGCAGGGCTATGGGTCCAAGCGTATTGACGCTGCTCCCAACGCCCCATGGCATTCCAGGCCTCGGGCTTCCCCTGTGCCAAAAGGTCGATCTGAGCCTCGTTGCAGAAGATCGCGTGGAAGATGACCGCCAACAGCAGTCCACAGACTGCCAGGCGAATCAATTGCCCCAGGGTTCTTCGGGAAGTGTTCACGGCCGAGAAGCCATTCGGACTACTCCGGCCCCCAGACGGATCGGATATGGGCATATCCCTTGGTCACATCTTCCGGCGCCACCCCAGGATTCAATTCAATGACCTTGATGTGCTGCGGACCCACGAACGGCTTGAGGGCGACATAATCGATCACGCCAGCTCCGGGCGGCGCGTGATCGTGGGCTCCATCGGGCGTGAGCACCACGTCATGGATATGCAGCCCACCCAAGCGCTCAGACAAGCTCTCCAAGTGCATGCGGTGATCGATGAATCCCATCTGGTGCTTGATCTGGGCGTGGCCGCAGTCATGCCAGTAGCGGACGTTGTCTGGCAACTGATCGAGGAAGAAGAGCATGTCGTGGTCGAAGGGGATTTCTTCGACGGATTCCCGATTCTCGATACCCAAGAGGAGGTTTTTCTCGCCGGCCACCTCCGCCAATCGACGAATCATGTCGATGGCCAACTCCATGGGTTGCTCCTTGCGGGCCTCGCGGCGTTGCTCCACCTCAGCCATAAGTTTGGTGTACTTCGGCGAGTCCCGCTTTCCAGCGGCGGCGAGGGCTTCGAGCTTGTCCTGATAATGGGCATCTCCAAAGAAGCCAGAGAGATCGACGGCCCCGGAGTGCAGCACGATCAACTGAGCTTTCAGGCGCTCGGCCGTCTCGATGGTCTTGATCGAGTGCTTCCAGGCTAGATCGCGCTCCCGCTTCTCCGAGGCTGAGAACTTGAAGAGATTTGGAGCAGCGTGGCTCACGCCCATCGGCAGCGGGCAGAAATTGTGCAGGGTACTAATCTTAATCACCCCGGCTTCCACGGCGTCGATGATGCCGGGCACCAGACTGACACGGATTCCGTGACTCAACTCGGCATATTCGAAGCCCAGGTCCCGGATCTCGCGCAGCATGTCGCCTCCGTCTTGGTGGCGGCTCGAGTTCCAACAGGTGGATAGGGAATACATGATGTAAGGTCCTTCGGCTCTCTACTCAGGGTTCCAGACTCAGGGTTCTAGACTCCTGTTTGGGAAACAAAAAGGCCGAATGCGTTCCCGAAGGAGAGCATCCGGCCCTGTTGAAAGCAAACCGCCTTACAGCGGTTGCGCCTCGCTACCGACCATCACTGGTCGGCATACCGGGCGGATAGCATCGCAGAGAACTTGGAAACCTTCATCTTACGACGCTTGGTTTCGCTGGGCTTTTCATAATGACGCTTCATGCGCACGTCACGGAGAGTGTTCTCGCGGTCCACCTTCTTCTTCAGGCGGCGCAGCGCGCGATCCACGGGCTCGCCTTTCTTCAGTTTAACTTCGCTCACTTCACAATTCAGCTCCTTCCCGGACCTGGCGGAAACTCTTTTCCAGAGTCGTCCGCATTCAGGCTCACAGCCGAGGCACCTAGGCACCTCGAGCCACCGGTCGAGGCTTAGGCCAGGAGACCGGAGCCGTGAACAAAGCCTGTTTTGAGGCGGATCTGCAACGGGTTTTTCTAATTTTTACCACGGCGCGTTCAGACCCGAGACAGGCAAGGAGGTCGCGGCAGCCCTTTTCATGGGCCAACTCTTTGGTGGGAAACTTGAACTCAAGCGAATCCGCCGTCGACGAAAGTCAGGGACGATCTCCCTACTGGGGATCGCGTCCTGACGCAGCCACGGCGGGGTAAAACTGAGCCGTAAAGGAATTCCAAACGGCCTCGAGTCCGAGATCGGCCAATCCACCAGGATGCGACACGGTCTGAACCGCTGGACCGCCAGGCCTCCAAACCAACTCATTGGAAGCTCCCCACAAGACCAGACACGGAATCCCCACGGCTGCTGCAAGGTGGGTAATCCCCGAATCATGCCCCAGGAACCCTTGGCAGCGGGAAAGCTGTTCGGCCACCGATTCCAAAGGTCGCCCGCGCAGCACTTGGCGTCGCCTCGCCGGAATTAAGCGCTCGAGGCAATCAAGGGCCTCGGACTCGGATTCGCCGCCGATGAGGACCAAACTCAAATCCGTCTGGGCCACGCAACGGCTCACCAGTTCCTTCCAGCGCTCCAAGGGCCAGTTCTTGCTGGCGCTGCCGCTGCCGGGGTGAAGAGCGATCCACCCTTCTGCGCGAGGACCCATCCCAGCCCAACGAAGGCGTGGCACCGGGTCGGCCTCGAAGATCGCCAGACGTTCCAAGGGCGCGAGCAATTGAACCGCGGCGGGGACCCCGGTGGATTCCACCGGACGGTGCGGACCTTGGATGACCTGGGCGGAAGTCACGCGGGCGAGGTTGCCACGAAAGAGTTCATCCGGATCGTAAAGATAACTGAAGATCACATCGCAACGGGCAAACCGTTCCGACTCGATCGGGTCGAGCACTCCATTGCGGGCAAAGAATCCAGCCAGTGGCCGCGATTCGATGGCGTGCGCCGCGTCGGCCAAACCGGCCCGCACGGCCAGTGTGGCCACCTGCGGGTAGGCCAACACCTCCAGTCGGGTCTGAGGGAACTGGTTCCGCAGTGCAGCCAACACTGGCAGTGTGACGATGAAGTCGCCCACGGCCCCACCGCGAATGACCAGGATGCGCCCGCGCTGAGAAGAAACCGGGGTCGAGGCATCGACAGTCATGAGCCAACGGCACTACCGGAGTGTCTTCGGCGAGGCAAGCCCAACACGAGCCCAACACGAGCCCAATACCGGTCCAACCGGACCCACTCCCCTCGCCGACAGGGCCTTACACGGTGCGTCCGAGTTCTCCATGCCCATCCACAGGCCTGGCCCAAGACAGAAATTGAACCCACGGAACTCCGTCACACTCCCACCACCATGGAAGACAATAATGGCTGCCGGGAATCGCCACTGATAGGATCCGTCGAAGTGCTGGGTTCCCTCTTTGTCCAAACCGTTTTCTGGCGCGCGGTGGCCTACCTTTCCTGGGCTCTGGTGTCGCTCCTGACGATCCGGATGTTCGATTCGGTGGAGCTTTTTGGGCTGATCAGCGCGGCCTTATTGGTGCTGGGAAGCCTCCCCGCCCTCGACGGCGGATTTCGCAACACCCTCAACCGCCGGATCCTAGGCCGCGCACGCGATGAGGAAACCCTGCGAATGCTGCAGTTCGGCCAACGCCTCTACTCGTGGTTCTGCGCCGCTATTCTGGTACTAGGAACGGTCATCCTCAGTGCTTATTCGCTCACGCCCAACGCCCGATCGCTCCACCTCCCTTGGGGCTTCTATCCCCTGCTGGGCGCGGTCAGCGGCGTGGTAGCTCTGGGGTCGGCCTTCCTGCAATTGCTCACTGGCCTGGGCCAGCAGCGCCGGATGTTCATGCTGCAACTCTTCATGGCCTGGGCGTCGATTGGCCTCTTGTGGATGGGTTTCCGGGTCGGCCTGGGTGTCTGGTCCTTCGTGCTCTCCCAGAGCCTGCCGAGCCTTGCAGCCATCGCCTTGGCCGCTCCCGTCATCCGCGCCGAAGCTCCGGGACTCCGCCTGCTGGACTTCTCTTGGAGCGCGGAGGATTCGGCCCGACTCAAGGAACTCTGGCCCGATTCTTCAGGCCTGATGCGCTTCCAGTTCTGGACCCTGCTGGTCTACACCTTCGATGCGATGCTGGTGGCCTGGCTGTGTCAGGGAAAGCTCGTCGGCCAGTACTTGCTGGTGGCCAACCTCTTCAGTAAATTGCGACTCCTCCTGCAATCGGCGGACGAGGCTGTCTGGCCCATCCTCGCGGCCAAGACCAACAAGGCCGAGGTGATTGCCGAGGGGGTCCTGCGCTTCAACGGCTGGCTTTGGGGCGGGGCCATGGCTGTTTCGGCCGTTTGCATTCCGGCCTTCATTGCCCACTACAAGTCTGAGGATTTCTCCGGTGGCACCTTGCTCACCTCGCTCTTCGCCCTGCGCTACCTGATCACAGGCATCGCCTCGCAACCGGGCTATTGGATGTTCGGCCACGGCCACATGGATCTACTGGCCCGACTCATGCGACGTGAATTGGTGTGCTGCCTGACCTTCAGCGTGCCTCTGGGATTGTGGCTGGGGCCGACAGGCATCCTCCTCGCCTTCATCGCGGGCTCATCCGGCAGCACGCTGCTGCCGCTGCACGCCGCATTTGCCAAGGCCAGCGGCCGGCCTCTCTGGACGATGCTGCGAGCCTCATGGTCCCGCGCCGCACTTTCGGCGGGATTGGCGGCCACCCTGTCCCTCTGGGGACTGCGTCACTGGGGCGGTGACTGGCGACAGACTGTGATCCTAGCCGGGCTCTGCCTGGCCACTACCCTGGGGGTTGCTTTTGGAGCAGCGCTCATCCGGGCCCGGCGGTCCGGATACACGAGCCGGGCCGAACTTGCTCGTTTCCTTTGACCTTCCGATCCCGCTCTGACCTTCCGATCCCGAAATCGCCGCCGCCCAGTCGGGCTCTACACGTCCTTCGCGTCGCCGGACACTCACTCGCTTGGCTGATACCAACTAACCTAATTGACCGGTATAATGTTTCCGGAGGAAGCGTTTGCTTGAAGCAGGAGCCAGTCTGGGATGAGGTAACGGACGCGGCGGGGATCTGCCCACCAGGACTGCAACCAGGACACGATGATGTCCCGCTGGTTGGATAGGCTCGGGAACACGCGGTTGCAGAGGCTGTCCTTGAGCTGGTCCCAGAGGCCCTCGACCGGGTTAAGTTCG
>JAPLUF010000070.1 GCA_026397755.1 Verrucomicrobiota bacterium | reverse complement strand
TGTTTGGGCTGCATTCCCGGGGCTGGCTCCGCGGGACCGCGCCTTGCCTGCAAGGCACCGCTTCACCGGTGAGCCCCCCTGTAGGCCGGGTCTCCTGACCCGGCGTCTGGAGCTCGCAGGAAGGCGGCAAGGGAGGAGGGGATTTTCGCGCTGCGCGCGAGGGGATTTTGGTGTTTGCCTTCAATGCTCGCTCCGGCGCGGTCCCGCTGCCGCTGCCGCTGGCTATGTGCGGGGTGGTCGAGGATGGATGGGGGAATCTTTGGTTTATTATTCGTTGAGGGTTTTGTGTTCGGGTGGGGTTTGCGTTGGGGACGCTCGGGTGGGCTACCGGTTGGGTTTTGGCTCCGCGGGACCGCGCCTTGCCTGCAAGGCACCGCTTCACCGGTGAGGCCCCTGTAGGCGGGGTCTCCTGACCCGGCGTCTGGAGCTCGCAGGAAGGCGCGGAAGGATGGAGTTTTCGCGCTGCGCGCGAGGCGATTTTGGTGTTTGCCTTCAATGCTCGTTCCGGCGCGGTCCCGCTGCTGCCTCTGTGTGTGGTGCTGTTTGGTGTGGATGAATTCCTACGGCGGAGGGGATTGTGAAAAGTGCTTGCAAGTATCAAGCCTCTCGCCCCGCTTTTCATTCGCTCGGTTATTTCCCCATGAGAACCCACTGCTGCGGCCTAGGCTCGACTTTGCGAGAAGGGGTTGGTAAATCCTCGTTAACAACCGCCCCGAGATGTGCCGTTGAGCACGGGGTGGAGTATGCAGGCTGACAATGAAAACACTTCCGATCTTACTATTGTCCGGCGTTCTGGCCGGTTCAGTGCTGGGGCAGAACAACGCCGTCAAGGTGTCTCCAGCCCCCGCTTCGGGCGCTTCAACCAATGCACCGGCTGCCGACCCTGGTGCTGGTAAGTTCAAGACCGATCTGGAGAAGCACAGCTGTTGGCCGGAGACATCAAACGCCAGTTGTCGCGTGGCAGCTACGAGCACGATGCCGAGATCGTCATCAAGGCGTTCTCGGAGGCGCTCCGCGGCAAGCCGACGGTGATCACCGACGGTGAGGCTAATATTATTTTGCGGAACTACAGCACCGAGATTCGCAAAAAATCTGAGGAAAAGCGCAAGGAAGACGGTGAGAAGGCCAAGGTGGTGGGTGAGGCGTTTCTCGCGGCCAACAAGTCTAAGGAAGGCGTCAAGGTTACGGCCAGTGGTCTACAGTACAAGGTTCTCAAGGCGGCCGAGGGCGCCAAGGCCAAGGGCGACGATGTCGTCGAGGTGCATTACCGCGGAACGCTGGTCGATGGGACCGAGTTCGATAGTTCCTACACTCGCGGACAGCCTGCCAGCTTTGGTCTGAGCCGGGTGATCAAGGGATGGACCGAAGGGTTGCAACTCATGACGGTGGGCTCGAAGTACCAGTTCGTGATTCCTTCGGAACTGGCTTACGGACAGAACGGTTCTCCGCCGAAAATTCCGCCCCATTCGGCGCTGATCTTTGAGGTGGACTTGTTGACTGTGAAGCCGCAAGTCGCGCCGCCGCTGCCCAGCAGCGTCACCAGCGACATCATCAAGGTTCCGAGCGCCGATGAGTTGAAAAAGGGCGCCCAGATCGAGGTGATTAAGTCGACCGATGCCGAGCGTCTCCAGAAGGAAGCCGCCGAGCAAAAGAAGAAGGCCGACGCTCCTAAGAAATAACGGGCTTTTAGAGTCTTTTCGAGCGCTGCGCCGCCGTGTTTCACGGCGGCGCAGCCATTTGCAGGACAACCCCGCTCTCGGAGGGTCGATTTTCGGCAATCCGCCGCTTGCATGTCCCAAGGAGTGGGGTACCAGTTGTTTCAGAAAATAGTACGTCTGCGTATGAAAACGGTCGAAAACTACGATTCGGTGATCATTGGGGCGGGTCCCGCCGGTTGCGCCACGGCGACTGCACTGGCCATGCACGGTCGGAGAGTCTTGCTGGTCGAACGGGAGAAGTTTCCCCGGTATCACATTGGCGAGTCGATGATCCCCTTCACCTATCCACCGTTGGAGCGGATTGGGATGATCCCCAAGCTTCGCCAGTCGAGCTTCATGAAGAAGTATTCCGTGCAGTTTGTTTCCCCTTCGGGCCGTGCTTCGCAACCGTTCTATTTCTTCAACCGGTACGATCGCGAAACGGTGGCGCAGTCGTGGCAGGTCCTGCGCAGCGAGTTCGACCAAATGATGCTCGATAATGCACGAGAGCACGGCGTCACGGTTTGGGAAGAGTCGGAGGTCACCGAACTGCTGCAAGACGGCGTGGGCACCTACTCGGGTGTCCGGGTGAAGTCCCGCGAGCATGGTGAGGTGGAGGTTCACGCCCCGGTCACTGTGGACGCAACGGGGCGCGAGGCCATCGCTGCCACCCGCAACGCTTGGAGGCGCGGTGATCCCAAGCTGAACAAGGTCGCTGTGTGGACTTATTACGAGGGTGCCAAGCGGGACACCGGCATCGACGAGGGAGGCACCACTGTGGCTTTCATCCCAGACAAGGGTTGGTTCTGGTACATCCCTCAGCACAACAACCGGGTGAGCGTGGGCGTGGTGGCCGACGGTAAGTATCTGACCCGTGAAGGACTCAAAGACCCTGAGGCCATTTTTCAGCGAGAAATCGGTCAAAACAAATGGATCCAGGACCATTTGTCCACGGGTCGAGTGTGCGATCAGTACTGGCTCACGGCCGAGTACACCTTCCGCTCCGAATACTGTGCCGACCGCGGATTGGTGCTGGTGGGTGATGCCGTGGGTTTCTTAGATCCGGTGTTCTCCAGTGGCATGATGATTGCATTAAAGACCGGGGTGGCCGCCGCAGACGCCATTCATGCAGCGTTGCAGGCCGGCGACGTTTCTCCGGAGCGATTTGCCGAATATGGTCAGATCACTCGGCAGAGTATCGAGAACATGCGCAAGTTGGTGTATGCCTTCTACGACCCGAACGTCAGCTTTAAGACCATCACCGACCAATTTCCGGATTTGGCCAATGACCTCACCGATTGCCTGTCGGGGGATGTGAACAAGGACTTCACCCGGATGTTCGAGGTGTTTTCCCGCTTCACTTCGATTCCTGACGAGTTGCCCTACGGTGCTCCGAGGCTTGCGGCCGCAATCGCTGCCTGACAAACCCACCGATTGGTCCTCGACGTCGGCCGAGGGCAGCCCTGGGTCGATGATAGCGCTCTTGCCTTCGGGCTAGATTTCCGGATTCTCTGGGACTTTAGGAACTGATCTTATGGCCGTACAAGTCCGCATTCCCACGCCGCTGCGTAAACTCACCCACGACGTTGAAGTTGTTCAGGTGACCTCCGGCACCATCGCTGGAGCGATCGCTGAGTTGCAGAACCAATTTCCCGGCATCGCCGAGCGCCTCATGGACGAAAAGGGTGAGGTTCGACGCTTTGTGAACATATATCTGAACGAGGAAGACATCCGCTTCCTCGACAATCAGGCCACCGTCATCAAGGACGGCGACGAGATCAGCATCATTCCGGCCATAGCCGGGGGTTGATCCTTTTTGGCTGTCCCAACCTCTCCAACGGCACCATGCCCACCAAAATATCCAAGCCTTCTAAGGCCATAACGCCTCCCAAGGGTGCTCTCAAAGCTCCCAAAGCTTCCAAGGCGGTCAAGCCGTTGCGAAAGAGTTTGGACTCTGACAAGACCTCCTCTCGTTTCTGGCTGACCTACCCGCCTCAGCGCATCAAGGCGCCGGTGATTTGGAAATTGGGGCATCAGTTCAAGCTGGTGACGAGCATTCGCCAGGCGAGCGTGACCGATGTGGTCGGTATTGTTTGCTTGGAAATCGAAGGGGCTGCCTCGGAGATCACCGCCGGGGTGCAATGGCTCAAGAAGCAGGGTGTGCGCGTCGAACCGGTAGAGCTGAGCGCGGTCGAATCCTGAAATTGCTCGGCGAAACGATCAACAACACGATTAACACACGATCAACGCCATTGCTCTCAGGACCGTGAGTCCCTGAGTTTCGACGCTGATTAGTTTTCAACAGGCCGAGCCCTAACAAGGGTCATCGGCCTGTTTTATTTTCCACCCGCTTGGCTTCCACGCGGTCGTAGTTCAACGGGCCCACCCAACGGGTGTTGAACCGCTGGTGCAGGGCATCGCTGGGGAAGGGCGGGCGGGCCTCCCGGCCATGACGCGCGTCGTCCATGCCATGCCAGGGCACGGGCTCAATGCGGTCTCCGGCGGCGACATGGTAATCGGCATCCTTGTTCCATCCGACGGTCCAGAGGAAGAATCGCCGCGCGTGTCCGGAGGGAATTTGCGGTAGGCCCTCCGAGGCAAATGACAGAGTCAATTCATCGCCCGCGGCCACCGTCACTACCCCGTTGTCCTCGGCTGCAACGAGCTCATCGACCGAGCCATATCGGGTG
The DNA here is from genome assembly GCA_026397755.1 of Verrucomicrobiota bacterium. Taxonomy (GTDB): domain Bacteria; phylum Verrucomicrobiota; class Verrucomicrobiia; order Limisphaerales; family UBA9464; genus SXXZ01. Next base: position 1,881 of record JAPLUF010000070.1, on the reverse strand, counting down.
GCCCAACCGCTGGGGGTGATTCGCCACGAAGGGCGCTGACGGACACTCTCATGCAGGGGGGTGAGCGGGTCTGAGGGGCCCGTGGCGGCAAACTCTCCGTAGCCATGCCAATGGAGATCGGTCGAGGTGGGGCGCCGAGTACTAACCTCGGCGGGTTGGTTGTTTTGGAACAGGGCGATGCGGTCCCAGTGCAGCTCAAACGCGTAGGTCAACCGCAGTCGTCGAGTGCCCGCCGGCAGTTGGCCTCCCAAGGGCACCAGGATAGTCTTGGTGCGACCGGCGGGTGCGCCAACGCTCACTTCTCGGAGCGGTTGCCATTGGTTCGGAGCCGTCTCTGCTTCGAGCTGGGGGAAGGGGAAAGGCAACTCCGGATCATGGCTGCCGGCAATGTTGGCCATGCCGCCGCCGAAGCGCAGCCAACCGCTGAGAGCCAGGGTGAGTCCCGGGTGGTTGGTCAAGGGCCCGAAATCCAGAACGATCGAAGTGGGTTCTGACAATCCTCGCAGTTGGGGAGCCCGTAGGCGCGGTGAAAACCGTTGTCCGTCCTCTTGATCTAAGGTGGCGGTCAGAGACGAACCATCGCCTGCCTGGGCCTCTCGGAGCGGAACACGACCCGAGAGAATTCGCAGTTCGTGGCGAGGGAAGGGCGGTCCGGGCACCAGTTTGCTCGTGGAATGTGCCTCGGCATTCGCCGGAATATCCACCCAGCCGAGCTTGGCTTCGTCGAGGTAGAGTATTTCACGCAACTCCTCGGTGAGTTGCACGGTGTAGCGGCCCTCTTTGGGGACGAAATCGGCTGAGCCGCCGAGCGCTACCCATTCCCGAGGGTCCGCTACGATGTTGTGGCCGGGCCGGGAGGGCAGTCCCACGGGCGCGGAGCTGAGGATGTCGGTTAGGAAGCGGAACCGGGTGCCGTCCCAGGCGTAGAGGTAAGGGCACGAGCCGGTCGGGTTTTTGGGTTCGATGAGATCAATCACCTGCTTCGGGTGGGCGCTCACCCCAAACAAGGGTTGGGTATCGGCCCAGCGGGCGAGGACCGTTTCGATGTCTTTGTGGCGTCCCACGCCGATCTCCACGGGCTTGCGCTGGACGCTGCGCAGGGCTCGCCAATTGCCGGCGTTGAGCTCGATGTGCAGGCCGATGCCGCTGAAATTCGATCGGTTTCCGATGGGGCGAAACTTGACCAGGCCATTGGCGTTGGCCCCGTCGTTTCGGAAGAATTGGACTCCGAGTCCTTGGATCTCGAGGAGGCAGTCAATGTCGCCGTCTTGATCAAAGTCCGCGAAGGCGGCATGGCGTACGTTGGAGCTCGCCAGGCTCTTGAGTCCCAGCAACTCGGTCATTTCGTGGAAACCCCGGCGGCCGCGGTTGCGCCAGACTCGGAGTCCATCGGTGCCCCAAGTAATTAGGTCTAGCCAGCCATCGTTGTCGTAGTCCAGGGCGCGAATCTTTTGGATCCCGTTTTTCTTGGCCGGGAGGCGCAAGGGTTCACGGAGTCCACCGAAATACAGGGCCACCGCGGTCTCGGTCACCAGGACCACGTCGGCCCGAAGGTCGTTGTTGAAATCACCGACGGCCAGGCATCGAGCCACTGGCCAGTCCGTGGGCTGAGCCATGGCCGACAAGCCCTCCCGACGTTGATTGGACAGGATCCAGGGCGGCTCTCCCTTGCGCGTGAGCAGCACATCTGGGAGGTCGTCGTTGTTCCAATCTTCGATGGTCACCGAAGTAACACCGGTAATATCAAATCCATCGCCCGGACCTGCTTTGCGTTCGCGGAAGATGGCCGTTCCGTAATTGGTGAAAGCCCTAAGTCGGCCTTCTGGGGTGACCGCCAGTAGCGCTAGTTTACCGGTGATGTCGATGTCCCCCAGGGTGGCG
>JAPLUF010000167.1 GCA_026397755.1 Verrucomicrobiota bacterium | reverse complement strand
GACCTTCCGCTCTACCCGGTGGAACACCATTACGTCTTGAGCGAACCCATCGAGGGGGCTTTGCCGACGTTGCCCTGCGCCCGCGATCCGGATGCGGCGATTTACTTCCGCACACTGGACGACGGATCGATTAAGCTCGGGGCCTTCCAGTGGCGTTCAAAGCCCTGGCAAATTGGAGACACCGTCCCGGGTGACTTTGCCTTTGGCTTGCTGCCGGATGACTGGGATAAGTTTTCCGAGCCCTGGGCGGCCGGGAAACACCGCATCCCGGCGCTGCGCACGGCGAAGTTTCCGAAGTTCGTCAACGGTCCGGAGAGCTTCACGCCCGACAACAATTTCCTGATGGGTACACCGGCTGGCACCGAGGGGCTGTTCGTGCTCGCTGGGTTCAATTCGGTCGGCATCGCTAGTGCTGGCGGTGTCGGGAAATTCGCCGTGCCGTGGTTGGAATCCGGGGAGATGCCAATGGACCTCTGGAGTGTGGATGTCCGTCGTTTCGTGCCCGCGCAAAATGGGCGGGATTACCTCCAGGCCCGCGCCGCCGAGGTGTTGGGGTTGCACTACCAGATGGCTTGGCCCAATCGCGAAATGGAGACATCGCGGAATGTTCGCGCCACGCCGTTGCACGCGCTGACCCGCGCCGCTGGCGCCTGCTTTGGGCAAACCGCAGGCTGGGAACGCCCGTTGTGGTATGCGCCCGCGGGCACCGTGCCAGAGCTTCGTTACTCCTTCAGCAAACAGAACTGGGCACCGCATGTGGCGGCCGAAGTTCGCCGGTGTCGCGAGCAGGTTGCGCTGTTCGACCAATCCACATTTGCCAAGTATGAGATTCAGGGGCCCGACGCATTGGCCAGCCTCGACCGGCTTTGCGGCAATCGACTCGATGTCCCGGTGGGTCGCATCGTGTACACCGGCTTGCTGAATGCCCGCGGCTCCTACGAGAGCGATGTGACAATCGTGCGTCTGGCCGACGACTGTTTCTACTTCATCGCTCCAACCCAGCAGGTGCGTCACGACGCCGATTGGATCCTCCGCACTATTCCCCAGGGAGCTCAGCTCCGACTCACCGACGTGACCGACGCGTTCGGTGTGGTGTCCATCATGGGGCCGCAGTCGAGGGCAGTCTTGCAGCGGGTGACGGAGACAGACCTGTCTGCCACAGCATTTCCCTTCGGCCACAGTGCGGAGATTCGCATCACCGGCGTGCCGTCACCCGTGAGGGCTCTCCGGGTGACGTATGTCGGCGAGCTTGGATGGGAACTGCACGGGCCTGCATCGTCGATGGCCGCTGTCTGGACAGCGCTGGCGGAGGCCGGAAAAGGGGAGGGCATCGGCCCGGCCGGGACTTACGCCATCAACACGCTTCGTATTGAGAAGGCTTATCGCGCCTGGGGCCACGAGCTTTCGGTCGACGAAAACCCGTTCGAGGCGGGCTTGTCCTTTGCGGTGGATTGGAACCGGGACTTCCTGGCCAAACCCGCTTTGCTCAGCGTGAAAGGGGGCCCGCTGCGCAAACGCTTGGTCTCTCTGGTTATGGGCTGCGACGACCCGACCGTGACCTTATGGGGCAACGAGCCCGTGTTCCGGGATGGGCGTTTGGCGGGATACACCTCCAGTGCCGCCTACTCGCCGACGCTCTCGGCTCCGGTGGCGATGGCTTACATCAAGCGTCCGCCCGAAGAGGCTGCGCTCGGCGTGGATACCGCGTGGCTCGAGGCGGGTCGGTACGAAATCCTTCAGGACGGCGTGAAGCGTCCAGCCCGGATGACCTTGCGCGCACCAGTAGATCCCGAGCGTGCGCGGATTCTCTGTTGAGCACTTTTTAGAAATCCCTTTCAGGCGTCTCCGTCACCTTCCGCTTCTGTTTCAGGTTCGCAGTTGACGTCCTTGCGAGCACAATGACTACCTGTCTGATCACCAGTATGCGAGCCCACCCATTGAATCGATTCCCCCATTTAGGAGTGGTCCTCGGGACCTGGATCCTTGTGATTGCCGCTCTTCCGGCCTTCGGCGCCCGGGTGCGAGAGTCTGCCCCCTTTCCGCCGACCTACGCCGATCCGGCGGTGCCATTGCTGCAACTGCCCACCGACTTCCGTGCCCGGCGCACTTCGGCCAACCTCAACCTGACAGCGGGGCAGCCTGTAGAGATCTTCAATGCCGCAGGAGCGGGCTGTGTGCGCCATATGTGGTTCGTGTTTGGCGACAAAGCGATCGACGACCTGTCGATTGAGATCACCGTCGATGGCGCCGCTGAACCCCAGACTCGGATGCCATTCCGTTCTTTCTTCGGCGCTCTGTTGGGTTTCGAGGATTACCACATGGACAGTGCTGGGTTGGTGAACTTCCCGAACTTCACCATCACCAACGACGTCCACATACCCACCAAGGCGACCCCTGGATGGAATCTTTACCTACCTATCCCGTTCTCTAAAGGCTGTCGCATCGTGCTGCGTGCAGATTCCCCTAAATCGGGTGGTGGCATGATCGACTGGCAGCAGTATTCGAACGGGGTGACGCTGACGCCGCTGCGCTTCCATGCGCAGCGCAACATCGCGCAACCCGGTAAGCCGACCGAGCCTTTCCCGATTGCTGAGACCGAGGGCACCGGATTCCTCGCCGGTTATGTCATGGGATGGCGTCAGCGAGATCACAGCGACATGGTCTTCCACAATAGCGGAACGCGGTTGCTCATGGATGGGCAGACCGATCCCCATGTGATCTGCGGCCACAATGTTGAAGACGACTTCGGGTTTTCCTGGGGCTTTAACCAGTATCAGACCCGTTGGGCGGGATGCCCTTATCGAGACAACCGTGGGCGCACCCATCAAAGTGGCGTTTTCTACCGCTTCTTTGGCCCCGACCCGATCTTGTTCCGGTCCTCGCTAATTTTCACCTCCGCCGCGCGTCCGGACGACTACGAGGCGGTTTCATACTTCTACAAGGTCTTGGGATCGAAGGCTCCGGCGATCGTGACCCCGCAAGGATGGCAGGTGGTCGGCCCATTCCCCGACGGCAACACCCTCGAGGCGTTCCAAAAGCCCGAGGACGATCTCGTACGGCAGTTGTCGCAAGGAGGGGTTTGGCCGGAAACGTTTTCGTGGGGCGAAAAGAAATTCACGAGCCACTCTCTCACTCCCAAATACGGCTGGACTCGTCTCGAAGGCGTGTATCAGACGCGCTACCCGTATCCGCGCACCGAACAGTCCTTCTACGTCCGCGCCACACTGGTCAGCCATTCTAAAAGGCATGCCAAGTTGAGCCTCGGCTTAGATAACTGGGCCATCGTCTACCTGAACGGCCGTAAGGTGGCCGCGCTCGATCATGCCGATGAGTTTAAATCGGTGAAAATCCCCATCACGATCAACAAGGGAGACAATCAACTATTGATCAAAACCAACAACCGGCAGAATCGCGATCGACATCTTTGGGCGATCCAGTGTGCGCTCGAATAGCGGGAGACTTCGTCCGTGCCATGTCCCGGTCTCCGACTTCGACACAATCGCTATTGACCTCCAAGCCGGGGCATCACCCAGATTGCTTGTATCCCCCCCGTTGCCACCAAGTCATGACTCACAGCCTCCCTTTCATTATTCTCGGGATCGGTTGGTTGAGTCGTCGGCAGGCCGAGATGATCTCCAGAGCCTTGGGAGTGCTGATTCTTTCAGTTCAAACAGCACAGGCAGCCTCTCCCGACTTGCTGGAGCATTTTGAGCAACGCATCCGTCCCATCCTCGCCAACGAATGCTACGAATGCCACGGGGCCAAGAAGCAGAAGGGCGGTCTGCGGGTGGATTTTAGGGGCGGGCTTCTCAGCGGTGGAGAATCCGGTCCTGCCCTCAATCCGGGTGACGCGAAGAGGAGCCTCCTCCTCCAGAAGATTCGACACGCGAACCCAGATTCCGGGATGCCCAAGGATCGGCCTCAGCTCCCAGAGTCTGTCATCGCCGATTTCGCCAAGTGGGTAGACCAGGGTGCCGTGGATCCCCGCGACCGACCTCAGACGGTATCGACAGCCCCGAGGGCCGACACTGTCAGTTGGGCCGCTACGATGACGGCACGCAAGGATTGGTGGAGTTTCCAACCGGTCCGAAGGCCTAGCATCCCCAGCGTCACAAATGCCGAGTGGTCTGGCCATCCGGTCGATCGCTTTCTCTTGGCAAAAATGGAGGAACGCGGGCTGCACCCAGCCCCCGAGGCGGGCCGTGAATCATTGCTGCGCCGTGTGACCTTCGCGTTGACCGGGCTGCCGCCGACGGTGGGTGAACTGGAAGACTTCCTGCGCGATCCCTCACCCAATGCCTACGAGAAGCGGGTGGACCGACTGCTGGCCTCGGCCCGTTTTGGCGAACGTTGGGCGAGGCACTGGATGGACCTGGTTCGCTACTGCGAATCACACGGAAGCCAGGGTGATCCGGAACTGCCCATGGCCTGGCGCTACCGGGATTATCTCATCCGGGCTTTTAACGGTGACGTGCCCTACGACCAGTTTGTCCGCGAACACATCGCCGGGGATCTCTTGGAAAACCCGCGCCTCAACCGTGCCGAAGGCTTGAACGAATCCAGGCTCGGACCGGCACACTTGCGCATGGTGGAGTACGGCTACGTTCCGGTGGACGCCTTGGATGACCAAGTGAAGGTCGTCGACAATCAGATCGATGTTTTCTCGAAGACCTTTCTGGGGCTGACCGTTTCCTGCGCCCGATGTCACGACCACAAGTTTGACCCGATCAGCCAGAAGGATTTCTACGCGCTGTATGGAGTGTTCGCCAGCAGTCGCCCCGGCCAAGTGGTTGTGGATGCTTCGTCACTGCTGCAAATCAACCGGGACAGTCTCGTGGACCTTAAGAAGGAGATCCGCGCCGGACTGGGCGAGGCGTGGAGTGCCGCGGCGGATGGGCTAAAAAACGGGTTACTGGAGCAGGCGTCGCGCACGGCACATCAGGAACATCTGGCGGCTGAAATTCGCCGTTTGTCCGATGAAATCGCCCAAGTCGAATTTCGAGCACGTTCGGAGTGGGCCCTGCAGCGCGGAACGGCTTTCTCCAATCGACTGCCCGTACCTCTGGCTCAATGGCGATTTGATGGGGATTTGCGCGATGCCGTGGGTGCCATGCACGGTCATGCCGAAGGCGGAGCGGTGGTCCGTGGCGGGCGACTCATTCTGGATGGAGTGAACGCATGGGTCGCCACCGAAACCCTCCCGGTCGATGTTCGCGAGAAATCCCTCGAAGTCTGGGTGGCGCTCGCCGGTCTGGATCAAAAGGGCGGGGGAGCGTTGACCGTCCAGACGCCAGACAGCGAGAACTTCGACTCGATCGTTTTTGGCGAACGGGAAGCGGCCCGTTGGATTGCTGGCAGCGATTTTTTTCGCCGCACCCAAGATGTCGATGGTCCGCCCGAGACCGCCAAGCCGGGCGAACTGGTCCACCTGGTGGCGGTCTATGGATCCGACCATTCCATCGCGCTTTATCGCAACGGAGTACCCTACGGCAAAGGCTATCAGCGCGGCACGTTGCAGCCGTTCTCCGCGGGCCATGCCCGGGTCGTTTTTGGTAAACGTCATCTGGCTGCGGGTATCACCGCATTGGCCGGAGAAATTGAAGAAGCCCGACTTTATAACCGTGCCCTCACCACTGATGAAGTAGCGGCCTCATTTCGGGCGGGGGCAGTCAGCATGGCGGCCGAAACCCTTGCCAAAGCACTCACCCCCGCGGAGCTCGCAAAACGCACGAACCTGAATGGGGAGTTGGATGAGCTTCGTGCAACTCAGGCGCGGATCTTGGCGTCGCCTCACCTGACAGAGGCGTGGAAAAGCGCCTGGGCCGATGCCGCCAAAAACAATACCAATCCCCTTCATCCCTGGGCCAAATTGGCGGGCCTGACCGGTCCGGAGTTTCAAGCGGGTTGGTCCGAACTCGCACTGTTTTGGAAGGGCGAGCTCGCCGGCCGCCGCGAATTTAATCGAACGAATTTCACCTCAGGATGGGATCTACGCACCCAGGAATCACGGACGTGGTTCATGGACGGAGGTGACGCGAGGCCGGGTGCGGGAGTTGAAAAGAGCGACCCCGAGCCGGTGGGCGGGTTTTCCGTGGAGTTCCAGGGCGACCGGGTGTTGCGCGGGCTTTACCCGGCGGGTGTTTTTAGCCATGCGCTCACTCGAAAACACAGCGGAGTCTTCACCTCATCTCGATTCAGAGTGGAGACCGACAGCCTCAGCGTGCGTGGCCTCGGTGAGCGCAGCATGGTTCGGTTGGTGGTTGAAAACTATGCCATTGGCGGTGGTGGGCTTTATCCCGCTGCTAACCTGAATGCCGATCAAATGCGGTGGCGCCGACTGGATACCGCCTACCGCAAGGGTTCAAACGCTTACCTTGAATTTGTGAGCGCGGATGATTCTCCGAACTCGGGCTCCTCAGAGGGCGGGCGCGCTCATTTCGGAGCGGCCGAGGTGGTGTTTCATTCGGGTCCGTTGCCGCCCAAAGAGCTGATCGAGCCCGCGGCGTTCTTCTTGGGTGCCAGCCAACCGCCGGTCTCTCTGGCCGAGTTGGCTGAGCTCTACCGCCGTCGCCTCGCCGCCGCCGTCCAGCACTGGCGGGACGGTTCTCTGAGTGAAGAGGAACAAGGATTTCTCGATTATTTTGTTCGTCAGGATTTGCTGCCGACCTCGCTGAAACAGTTACCTCGATTGAGCGATTCGGTGGCGTCGTATCGTCGGTTAGAAGCCGAGATTCCCGTCCCACGCCGCGCACCGGGCGTTCATGAAGCCGTCGCATTCAACCAACCCTTGTTTGTGCGGGGCCAAATGACACAGCCGGGTGAACCGGTGCCGCGCCGGTTTTTGGAGATGTTCGACGATCGGCCGTTCCAAACATCCTCGAGCGGGAGACTGGAACTGGCCAACAAAGTCGCCAGCGCGACCAATCCTTTGACGACTCGGGTGATCGTCAACCGCCTCTGGCATCATCTCTTTGGCCGCGGTCTGGTCGGCACGGTCGACAACTTCGGTCGGCTCGGTGACAAGCCCACGCATCCGGAGCTTTTGGATTATCTCGCGACCCGTTTCGTGGAGCACGGTTGGTCGATGAAGGAAACCATTCGGTTCTTGGTTACCTCCCGGGCCTTTCGCCAAGAAGCAATGCCTTCCAGCGATGCGCGTCGAATCGACCCGGCCAACCTTCTGCATTCTCACGCACCCGTGCGCCGCTTGGAGGCCGAGGCCATTCGCGACGCGATGCTCACCGTATCCGGAGAGGTGGACCTGAAGATGTATGGCCCGGGGGTGAACGTGTATTACACCGCCAAGACCGAAGGAGGTGGGCCCAAGGGACCGCTAGATGGCGAACGCCGCCGCAGTGTGTATCAGCGAATTCGTCGGAATGCCGCCAACCCGTTCCTAGAGGCATTCGATGCCCCAAAACCGGTGAGCACCCGCGGCCGACGCGATGCCACCAACGTGCCTGCGCAATCCCTCACCCTGCTGAATGATCCGTTCGTGATCGACCAGTCGGCCAAGTGGGCCAAAGCCTTGATGAAAGACGGCCGCAACCCTGACGAACGGGTGAAGGCGATGATCCTTCAGGCGTTGGGACGCCCCGCCTCGGCCGAGGATTTGGCAGGCAGCCGGGAGTTTCTGCTGGAGCTAGCGGCCGAACACTCGATCCCACCGCAAGACCTCCCGTCGAGCCAACGCGTTTGGCAAGATTTTGCACAGTCCCTGTTTTGTTTGAAGGAGTTCATTTATGTCGATTGATCGCCGCCAATTCGAACTGCGCCAGGCATCGGGGATTTCCCGGCGAGACATGCTGTCCAAATGCTCGACGGGCTTTGGCCTGGTGGCGTTGTCCGGCCTCATGAGTGGCGGCAAGGCCCTCGCAGCGGCTCAGTCCAATCCCTTTGCTCCACGGGTGCCGCATCTGCCGCCGAAGGTGAAGAGCGTCATCTTCTGCTTCATGTCCGGCGGAGTGTCCCATGTTGACACCTTTGATCCGAAGCCCCGCTTGAAGAAGGATCACGGCAAACCCATGCCCGTGCCCGTGCGGCCGACGATGTTTAACCAGAATGGCAACATTATGGCCAGCCCGTGGGAGTTCCGGAACCACGGTCAGTCGGGACTCCCGGTCAGCGAATTATTTCCCCACATCGGCGCCTGTGCCGATGACCTGGCTGTTATTCGATCGATGACCAGCGTGGCCAATGAGCACGCGCAGGGAAATTATTTCATTCACACCGGCTTCTCACTGGCCGGGTATCCCAGTGCGGGAGCCTGGATGACCTACGGCCTGGGCAGCGAGAATCAGAACCTGCCAGGATTCGTGGTGTTGGCCAGCGGTGGGCCTCCGTTGGGCGGCATGGGTATCTTCGGCAACGGCTTTCTCCCTGCCGTGCACCAAGCATCGTTCATCGACCCGACCCAGAAGGAGCCGCTCGCCAACATCACGCCTCACGAAGCCGACAAACTGCAACGCAAGCGATTGCGGTTCGTCGAAGGGCTCGATCACCGGCACCTCGCCCGCTTGCAGGGCGATGAACAAGTCGAGTCCGCCATTCATAATTACGAGATCGCCTACCGGATGCAGTCAGCCGTGCCGGATCTGGTCGATCTTCGCGGCGAGAGCGCGGCAACCAAACGACTTTACGGTTTGGATTCTCCGGTACGGGAGAAGGCGGAATACGCCCGGCAGTGCTTGCTCGCTCGTCGGTTGGTTGAGCGCGGCGTGCGTTTCATCGAGCTGACGTGTCTGCCGCGATCCAGTGATCCCGGGCAAATAGGCAACCCATGGGATCAACACGGCGTATTGAAGGCGGGTCACTCTGAAATGGCCTTCCAGGTAGATCAGCCGATCGCTGGCCTCATCCACGACCTCAAGGCGCGTGGCCTCTTCGACGAAACGCTCATCGTCTGGGCCGGAGAATTTGGTCGCACGCCGTTTGCTCAATCCAACGACGGGCGCGATCACAATCCTTTCGGTTTCAGCGTCTGGCTGGCGGGTGGAGGGATCCGAGGCGGCACGGTTTACGGTGCCACCGATGAACTTGGCTACCACGCGGTGCAAGATGTCTCCACGGTTTATGATTTGTGGGCGACGGTCCTCCATCTTTTGGGAATGGATCACGAAAAGCTCACCTATCGTTTTGGTGGCCGTGATTTTCGGCTGACCGATGTCCACGGTCGGGTGGTGCGGGCGATTCTGGCCTAAGATTGAAAGCCTTCAATACGGACAAAGACCCAATCGGCGTGTTGCGACCCTCCGAGGCACTCGTGTATCATCTCCCCCTAATTGCTTTAGTTTCGGTGGGTTGCACGAGTTGATGGGTGTAGCCAAAAGTGTATCCAAGCCCGCCGAAATCTTTGGGGAACCCTCAACCCCCCAGCAAAAACGTAGTTGCCGCGGTGGTGAAATGGCAGACACAGGGGACTTAAAATCCCCAGGCCGAAAGGCCGTGCAGGTTCGAGTCCCGCCCGCGGCACCACGTTTTGCTCAGTAAAATGAAGATTCGTTGACGCTTCCCCCAAATTTCCAACGCTGTCCAACCTGCTGTAAAGGGGTCATGTAAAGAGGTAAAGGGGTCAGTGTAAAGGGGTCAGTTCTTGATATTGACACAACAAAAAGAGACAAAAGGGTCGGTTCTTGATATTGACATATCAAAGCTACTCCCCCGGCCTGGCCCGCAGTTGTCGAGTATGCTGGCGCGATTTATCACGTCATGAATCGCGGTGACCGGCGCGAACTGACTTTCATGGACGATGCGGATCGCCAGCGCTTCGTTGAGACGCTGGGCGAGGTTTGCGCTAAGGCGGGCTGGCAGGTTC
>JAPLUF010000381.1 GCA_026397755.1 Verrucomicrobiota bacterium | reverse complement strand
GTTAATGCCAGCGAGGGTTTCCTTCGCTGACTCGGCTTTGGAGCGGCCCACATCGGCGTCGGTGTGGAGGATTTGGCGCTGGAGGTTCGAGTAATCCACCGTGTCGAAGTCCACGATGCCAAGTCGGCCGATGCCTGCGGCGGCCAGATACATGGCGATAGGCGAACCCAGACCGCCCGCACCGATGCACAGCACGGAGGTGTTGCGAATCTTGCGCTGACCGGCCAGGCCGACTTCCGGAAGAATCAAATGGCGGGAGTATCGGCGAATCTCCTCATTGGTGAGCTCAAACATACGAAAGGAAAAGAGGGTAGGCCCTTGCACGCCTACGCGAAAGAAAAGTTTGGGTTTTGCCGAAGGATCTCGAGAAGGCTCCTCTGACACAGGAAACGGCACTGACATCCGATTTCCGATCCTGGGTAGGCTTGCGAGGGGCTACTCTTAAAGGTGGGTGCGGGTGGTTTCGTGGATCTTGCGAGCGGCCTCCACCGGATCGGCGGCCGCATAAATCGGGCGACCCACGACCAACCAGTTCGCACCTGCAAAAATGGCCTCAGCCGGACCAAGAGTGCGCTTCTGATCATCCGATTTTTCAGCGCCAGTGCGGATTCCTGGTGTCACCAATTGCATGGAAGCAGGGAGAATTGCTCGGAGCGGGGTGAGTTCTAGGGGAGAGCAAACTAAGCCTCTCAAGCCGCTAGCGGCCGCGAGTCGGGCCAATCGTTCGACCTGGCGGGTGATGTCGGTTTCGCCCCCGAGTTCTGTCAATGCCGCGGTGTCCATGCTCGTTAAAACGGTGACACCGAGCACCAGCGGCGCGGTGCGTCCGAGGCTGGCGGCGGTTTCTTGGGCTGCGGTCTCGGCAGCCTTCATCATGGCCGATCCGCCGGAGCAATGCACCGTCAGCATCTGGACATCCAAACGAACCGCGGCAGCGACGGCTTTGGCTACGGTGTTGGGGATGTCGTGAAATTTCAGGTCCAAGAATACGGAGGCACCGGTCTGACGAAGTTGCCGAACCAGATCCGGTCCTTCAGACACGAAGAGTTCTTTACCGACCTTGAAGGCACCGACGTAGGGGGCGACGCGGCGAGCGAGGTCTAGGGCGGCTGCTGCTGAAGGCAGGTCGAGGGCTACGATGATCGGCGAACTCACGGGCTTATTGAAGCGCGGGAGTGTGCCAGTGGCCACGCGAAAACTGTCTACCTGGGGAAGGGCCGCAGGCGGAGACCCTCAGTGGGCACGGCCCAAGGCCTTGGCTGGAAGCCAGGGGAGCAGTTTCTCGCGCAAGAGCAGGATGCGGCGTGGGTTGCCTGGGGAGGAGAGATCTCCTTCACGCAAGGACGCATCGGGATGTTCGAGAGCGCACTTGAAAAGGTTGTCCAGAATGGACAGTTCGCTCTGGGTCAGGATGAGAGTGCTCCGATCCTCAGTTGCTTGGGTTTTCTGTTCACGCCGAGCCAATTCGAGCAGCAGGGCGCAGGGCTCCAGACATGGAACCACAGACTTTTCAATTGAGGTTTCCGGAGGACGCTCACCCACCGTCCAGAGACGTTGCCGGGTACAGCAGTGGGGATGGCATCCGGCTCGTGCGATATCCTCAGCTTCGGGTTCATTGAGCGCGGCGACATTCCGGTACATCCCGGTTTGTCGGTCGGCATAGTGCTGCCACGAGATGGGTGCGGTTGAAGCGGAATGGACCGCGTACCAATCGGCCAAGCCGCCAGGAAGCAGCGCATCGAGTGCAGCCTCCAGGGCCGGGGCGTCTGGTGTGACGTGAAACCAACTGCGAACCAAATTGGGTGAAGCCTTGTTGGGCCGGAATCGTCCCAAAGCATCGACCTGACTCAGGGCATGCAAATCGGTCAATGCGATGCTTCGCAGGCCTGAAGCATCCAAGCCAGCATCGTCCCTGTGACGGAGATCGATGCCGGCGGGATGCTTGCATAGCGCCAACGGGCCAAAGACCCAGTTCGAATCCGCAGGAATCCGCTCCCAAAGTGCGGCCGCGGCGGGTGAAACGAACGGAGTCATGCGATGATCTAGCTGTGGTGAACGATCACTTGGACTTGTGGGAGTGCTCCAGATGCTCCTTCAGCAGGTCACGTCCAAAGTCATTGTCGAAGTCTCGCCAGACGGCGTGGACATGGTTTGCATCGTTCTGCGTGTTGTCATACTCGAGCAAGAACGTCGGTCCATGAACCCTGTAGTAATGGCGTTGACCGCGTTGAGTGGAGCCCGCCCAAGCAAAGCGGATCTTGCTGCGACCCGCGGCGTCTATCTTGGAGAGGTCGGCGACTGCGAGGTCACCGCGAAGGCGGCCCACGTATTCTTCGATAATGCGACCCAGAAGTTTCTTTTGAGCGGCGTTCATCTCGGTGAAAGCCAGACCTTGGGCCTTGCCCACATCTGCCGTTCGATTGGCCACGGTCAGGATGTCATCGGGAGCATTGGTTTGAATGAGCGCATGCTTTTGCTGTCCGGCGTTCAGGGAGGTCATCAGTTCGCGAGCCAGGTCTTCCTCGGCCGCCAATACTCGGAGTCCGGCCCGCGGCCCCTTGCGGACTTCAGCAGGGTTGGTGCCCATGAACGAAGGTGTTCCGCTGGCAAACTTGCCCTTTGTGAGAGTGAAGTTGAGGGAAAGATGATGTCCCTCGAAGCGCCAGCCCCAGGTCCCTTGGGCGTCGGGCGTTCCGAAGATGCTCACGTGGTAAAGTTCGGGATCGCGAGGGAAGCGTCGGCTAGGCCCTTCAAGTTCCTGGAGAATTTGCTCAAGGCTCATGATGGTGACGGCCTTGGAGAGGCCCCGATTGCTCAGTCCGCTTTGGAGCAGAGCGAAGGCCAAATGTCGTTGAGCAGGCTTGAGTGTTCCGAGGGTGATGCCCTTGCGATCCTTGGGGATGAAGTGCCAATTTTCCCGCTCGTCTGATTTGAACTCGAAGGTCGCAATGGTTTTCTGCTCATCACTGAGAGCAGCGAGGAAGTTTTTCGCCGCATCCGTCATCTCCGTTTCGGGCGATGCGTAAACGTGGAGTGCGGTCAGGAAAGCCGCTAGGGCTGCCGGGAAGATAGGGAAACGCATGAAATTGAGGAAATAAGAGTCGAGGAAGACGATCAACTGGTTAATTCGTTTGGCTACTGTTGGATCTCCTCTGCGGGAGGTTCCGGCAGCAGGAAGCTCAATCCGAGTCCGAGGGCGAACATGGCACAGCCCACGATGGCCGCGGCCTTGGCAATGAACATGGGGCCGGTTCCACCGAGAGCTGGGGCCAGCAGATTGGTTGTTAGGAAAGCCATGGAGGTACCGACCATCCGACCGCCTACATTTGTCGCGAAGCTCCCGCCCGTGGCGCGCAGGTGAACCGGGAACACCTTCGGCAGGTATTCGCCCATGTAGCTAAACTGTGCTACCGTCAAAAAGCCCGCTAAGAAGATGCCCCATTGAAAGAGCTCAGGCTTTTGGTCGAAGAGCCACAGGTAAGTCAGCGGCAGAACGATAAGTCCGGGCATTTGGAAAAGCCGGAGGAGCGCCCCTCGGCTAATGGCGACGGCCAACATCAGCGCCAAAGCGATACGGCCTCCCAGCCCACCGAGTTCCTGCCAGAACTGGATATCCTTACCACGAGTCTTCACCACGGTATCAGCGACCTCCTGTTTCGATCGATTGGCACCGAGTTGTGCTAGAACCTTCTCCCGATCGATCACCGCCTTCTTTGCAGTGGGCATGTCGCTAGTTAGGGCTGCCAATTTTGCGTCCAGTTCCGCGAACTGATTGGTCAACGCCGACAACTTGGCGACAATCACCGTCCGAGTGGTTGGAGCCGTATTAGTATCGCTGAGGGGCTTAGCCGCGGCGCGCATGGCCACTCGAAGTTTCGCCCGCTGCCCCGCCAATTCGCGCAAACCAGGCACATTGGTAGCGGCCTGCTCAAACGCTGGGCGGACCGCGTCGAGTTGTAGATTCAGCTCTGAAGCCTCCGTCTGAAGCGGACGTAAAACTTGTTGTTGGGGAGCCAAGCTGGGAAGCCCGGGCACGATACGGGTCGGAGTCAGTTGCAGCGCTCCGAAGGCCACACCATAGGCACAGGCTGAAAGCGCGGCAGTGACCAAGGTAACTCGGCGCAGAGAAGGCGAGAAGAGTTCTGAAAAGCTGGCACGTTTCAAAGTTCCCGCAGCCTTACGCTCGCGCCAAACCTTTGACTCCGGAACAAAAGGGAGGAGCAGCGCGATGGGGATGGCCGGCATCAGCCCCGTGATCAGCGTATAACGCCAATCCGCGTGGGAATTAAATGGCTCCGCCACCGGCAGCGCAGGAAACGACGACGCATTTTTTAGAATCCAGCCATTCACCAAAGTCACAAACAGACCACCCACTGAAGCAAACGCTTGTGTCCACCCCAGCACCTTCTCCTTGCGTCCTTTATCTGGAAAGAGTTCAGCCAACCAAGTGATGGCCGCCACAAACTCCACGCAGACACCCACGAAAGTCGCGCACCGAAAGAAAATGAACCATCCCAGCGTCGTGCTGAAGGCAGCCGCAACGGGGGACAGGGAATACACAGCTATACTCAAGGCGAGAACCGTCTTGCGCCCCCAACGGTCGGTCAGCCATCCGCCAATCAAACCGAATACTCCACCGCATAAAGCTGCAATCCAGAGCAAACGTCCTACCCAGGTAGTCACATCGGGGTGATTGGTTGGAAGTTGAAGGATTTCCGAGATGGCCGGAGCAGCGATCAGCGGCAAAAGCAGCAGCTCATAAGTATCGAACAAAAATCCGATAGCCGCGACCACTAGCACCAGAATCGTTGTAAGATTCCAGCCACCCGCACCATCTGATCCATTTTTCATACGTAGACGTATCACTTACCCCGCAGCCTCGTCCCCGGCAACCCCCAACTGAGCAAAACAAAGAACCAAAAATCTAAATAAAGTATAAAGTGACAGGTTCAAAGTTATTGACGTGGAGGAGGATTTGTTTAGTTTTGGGGGATGAGGTTGGCGCGGATCAAGGGGCAGGAGGGGAGGAGTGCTGTTTACCACTGCATTTCGCGGACGGTGGGTGGGGAGAAGCTT